>CAZMJG010000032.1:0-1599 GCA_964566675.1 uncultured Gammaproteobacteria bacterium | reverse complement strand
AGATACATGCCAATATTGGCAAAAAACAAAGCGAGCGCGGAAAGGATAAAAAATGATTGATGCGGAGAAAGAAATGGACGAAGGAAGACAAACAAGAAACCATTTCCTGAATCGGTAGAAATAAAATTTGAGCCAAATGGATAGAGCATGTCGAGGGTGCCAGCAAAAGGATTGCGCATATGGATGATGTTTTGATAGACCTTTTCCATATTCCACTCCGTGGCCAGAATTTCCCCGAAGACCGAACCAGTTTGGGAATTATCATGTAGTAACTCACCCCAAAAGACCCGAGCAAAAAAGATATTGATAATCCCGTAGAGAAGACTTACGCTCAACAGAAGATAGCGCGATACAAAAGAATTGATAGTATTTTTATTTATTTTCATATTGATCCATAAATGACGTAAGTACCTTTTTGACATAGGTCATTTGTGGTTTTTTGATACCTGGGAAGACACCCATCCAAAATGCATGATTCATCACTGTGTCAGCGCCAGGCATAGGTCCCGTGACACGTTTATTTTTGAGATTCATATATGCCGGATGTCGAAGAAGATTTCCAGCAAAGACATTGCGAGTACCAATCTTATTTTTCTCTAGATATTCGGTCAGCTGATTGCGGGTAAAAGGGGCGTCAGGGCGCACAATGATCGGAAAGCCAAACCAACAAGGATCTTCTTTTTTGGATAGCTCTACAAACTGAAAATATTTCTCGTATGGTTTGAAAAACATACGCAGTGCTTTATAATTTTCTTTTCGTTTTTCTATAAAGGTAGGTAGTTTTTTGAGCTGAGCTAAACCGATTGCGGCTTGAAAGTCGGTAAGTTTGAGATTGAAACCAATTTGAGTATAAATATACTTATGATCATAGCCCATAGGAAGCTCGCCTAGTTGCCACTGAAATCGTTTGCCGCAGGTATTATCTTTTCCAGTATCACACCAGCAATCACGACCCCAATCTCGAAACTGTCGATTGGCTTTGTAAATAAAAGGATTATTGGTGATGACAGCACCGCCTTCACCCATAGTCATTTGATGAGCGGGATAAAAGCTGTAGGTTGCCATATCGCCAAAGGTTCCTACCAGTTTACCATTGTAGCGACTACCGAGAGCATCACAGGAATCTTCGATCAGCCAAAGATTATATTTTTCTTTGAGTTTTACCATTGCTTCAAGGTCAAACGATATACCCAAGGTATGTGCGACCATGATGAGTTTGGTTTTTTTGGTGATAGCTTTTTCAATTTTTGAAACATCGATATTCATGGTCTTGAGATCAACATCGACAAATACGGGCTTGAGGCCAAACATGATACCTGGATTTATAGTTGTTGGAAAGCCCACACTTGCCGTGATAAACTCATCGCCTGGCTTGAGGGCTCGCTCGCCAAAGACACTTGAAGTGAGAGTGTAGAGTGCCAACAGATTAGCCGATGAGCCGGAATTGACGAGCGTCACATAGCGACATCCTAGAAATTTTTTAAACTCGGATTCAAATTTTTTAGTATATTCACCTTCTGTCCACCATCCATCTTTGGCAGCCTGAATTGCATTGTTTATTTCTTCTTTATCATAAACTTTTCCTGAAACGGGGACGTA
>CAZMJG010000031.1:0-13129 GCA_964566675.1 uncultured Gammaproteobacteria bacterium | reverse complement strand
CGACCTATACCAATGGAGGGTATGTCGACCTGATGTATGCTACCTCATTTTTTTTCATGTCTATCGGCTTGATTAGTTTCAATAATTACGAATAATTTACGCAAAGTTGGTACAATATAATAAGGATAAGTATTGAAGGCTAGTGATTAGTCATAACGCTTATGGATGAATACAAAAAGGCCGTAAGTAGAATAATAAAACAACAGCGCTCTGTGATGGGACCGATTGCGATTGATTTAGCACGGCGAGTAGACGGGCTTACTATAACTAATTCAAATGATATACAAATAAAGGGCGATGGCTCTATCATACTGTCAAACCTCGTAAATGAGTATGCAAATTTGTTTGGGCGAGCTGCCGTTGAAGTGTGTAAAGATGCTATAAAAGAGATGCACCCACCTTTGCCTTTCAATCAGCTTCCGAAAGTCCTGCAATGAGCTCGCTTAACAAAAATAAAATTACTGCTATACTCTACATATGAAAAATATGCGCACATATAATTCTTCAAATAAAATTGATATAAAAAAAAATGACCAGATACAAGAGATTTCAGAAGTAACGAAAACAATATATCAAAAAAATGTAGAGCTGGTGCTCCGCAATCGCACATTATCGGCATTACGGAAGATCTACGATATTATCAACACATCATTGGGCGTACATGAAACTTCCCGCAAGCTTATTGATGCTATTATTCAAGAAATTAAGCTACCTGTTGGATTTATCGGTGTTATTAATAGACACAGTAGAAAATTACATATTGAGGCGGCGTCCACAAGTATTAAGAAAATTGAAAGGGAAGTAGCTCATGACTACAATAAATATATCCGAAATGTTGAGATATCACTAAATAACAAAAACAATGAATGTATTCAGGCAATACATACTCGGAAACGAAAAATAACTAAAAAGATAGATCAGATTTTTGTGCCAATAGTTGAACCAGAAATTGTCAATAAAATTGCCAATATTCTTTCGGTTAAAACATTGTTAATTTATCCGATTACCTTTGGAAAACAGGTACTAGGTGTTATTGTGATAGGAATGGATAAACAAATAAATTCCTTATCGCGTGCAGAAAAAACAATGTTAGATGAGTTGACTGATTTATCAGGTATCGCCTTGGAGAGAGCTCAAATTTACACTGATTTAAAGCAAGCAAATGAGCGTCTTAAAAAACTTGATGCTTTAAAAGATGAGTTTGTTTCTATCGCCTCACATGAGCTCCGTACTCCTATGACTGCTATCAAAAGCTATTTGTGGATGGCTTTAAATAAGGGAGAACAAGAGCTCCGAGATCCGCTTAAAAAATATCTGGAGATTTCGTATGCTTCTACGGAACGGCTAATACATCTTGTTAATGATATGTTGACGGTCTCACGTATTGAAAGGAAAAAAATTGAGTTAAAAATGGAAATCATAGATATAAGAGAGGTTGTGCAACTAGTATATGATGAACTGAAGGTTAGTGCCGATGAAAAACGTATTGAGTTTAAAATTGTCTCTGAAAAAAATACGAACGCAAAGGTAAAAGCAGATAAGCTTAAAATACGCGAGGTCTTTCAAAATCTTATAGGAAATGCTCTTAAATTTACACCCCAAGAAGGTAAGATTACTATTTCAATCAGCAATGACGAGCAAGAAGTATATATCGCTGTACAGGATACGGGTCCAGGAATTCCCGAAGATGCGATTCCAAAATTGTTTCAAAAATTTAGCAAAATAGATTATTCATACGCTAATCATGTTAATCAACCAGGGACAGGGCTTGGTTTATACATATCTAAACAGATAGTTTCTTTACATGGAGGTAAAATTGAAGTAGAATCTAAAGTGCATGTAGGGTCAACATTCATTGTGTCGCTTCCTATATGTATAGAGAAAGGAGGTGCCTAGTTTATGGATAACACATCACAGTCATCAAAAAAAGTGCTTCTGGTTGAAGATGAAAAAGAATTGCTTGATTTATATGTCTCTTTACTCCAACAGGAAGGGTATGATGTGGATAATGCATCAGATGGTGAACTTGCTTTAAAAAAAATTTCCGATAATGCTTACGACCTTATTTTGCTTGATATCATTCTACCCAAAATGGATGGCTTGCAAGTCTTAGAGAATTTGAAAAAAATAGGGAAATTACCAACCGGTAAGGTTGTTCTTTTGACAAATTTAGGACAAGATCTTGTCGTCGCAAAAGCATTAGAGTTTAATGTGCGAGGATATATAGTCAAAAGTGATTATACTCCCGAACAGTTACTTAATGAAGTTAAAGGCTATTTGAGCAATGGGGACGTGACATCATCAATCATGAGCTGATGAAAGGCGGTTATTTATAAAGCTAACGCGTATGTATTTTATCCGATCTCGGTATAACCCTCAAAGCGGGCAAGTACTTCTTGTCTTAGTCCTTCTTATTGCACTAGTTATAACCGTGCTAACAGCTCTGTCCTATCGTCTATCTACAGAAACAAAAACTACTAAGGCACAAGAAGAAAATGTAAAAGTACTGGCTGCCGCAGATTCAGGAATTGAAAAAGGCATCAGTATTATAAATAATCCATCAGGGCAAGTAGTGGGACAATTTTCCTATAGTGATGCTGTTATTGGTTTGACTAATTTACCAGGTATAGATGCACAACGAAGTAAATTAATTATCACAGATAGTGTTTCAAATGAATTCGTGAGTCCAGAAGTACCTCAAGATGATCAGTATACTTTTTATGTAGGGAATTATCCTACTTTTACAAGCTCGTATACTGGAAGACTTATTTTCTATTATGGTTCAGATGGCGTAGGATCATGTGCTACCCGAAATACCCCAGCTTTAGAGGTAAGTATTATATATGGCCCAAATAGCGATCAGATAGAGCGTTTTTTATATGAAAGTTGTACTTCAGGAATGAATATTTTAGGGCCTTATAATGCTAATAAAGTCGCTCCAAATTCGGCCACAGTCGTTTTAGGTGGAGTAAATTTTTCATTCAATACTGCTAATACCCCATTATCTTTAAATGCTTATCCTAACGCTAAAATTATTGTTGTGAGATCATTATTTGCCAAGACACGTATTGGTTTTGCTTCCGGCAATGCCGGGCAGCTCCCCTCACAAGGTAAATTAATACGATCTGAGGCTGTCTCGCGTTCCGGGATATCCAAAGTAGTTACATTACAACAATCTTTTCCCCAAATCCCAGCCGATTTTTTTGTAACTACATTCTAAAAAATCCTTATTAAGTAAATTTTTCAAAGAAAACTTGATCTTTTGCAACGCCGGCTATCTGTAAATATTCTCTTAGTGCTTCTACCACATGTTTACTTCCGCATAGATAATAGTCATACTCATCGGGTTTAGTATTAGTGTCTTTTAAAAGTTTTTCTAAGCCTAAGGTTACCCGTCCAAGTTCGGTATATGATGCAACTGTTTCTTTGACTTGAGATATATTCTCTAATCGAGAAAAGCAAGCACGGAAATAGAATAGAGGATGATGTTTAGCCAATGTCGTTAATTCTTTGTCTAAATATAAATCTTCACAATTTTTAAGACCCCAAAATAAATAGACTGGGTGAGTATTGGTAGTGTCATTTAAGAGGGTATGAATCATACTGTACATAGGCGCAACACCGGTACCTGTAGCCAAATAAACAGATGATCTAGTTGTTGTTTTGTGAGTAAACATCCCAGCAGGCCCTTGCAATGTTAAAATATCCCCTTCATGAAGGTCTTCCACATACATACTGCCAATACCATTAGGCACAATCTCAATAATAAAATCTATTGAATTTTTTTGTGAAGGTGGTGATGCAATTGAGTACAATCTTCTTACTGGATGTCCATCTTTTTGTGGAACATGGAAAATCATATACTGGCCTGCAGTAAAACTCCATTCTGAAGTTTCTGGCAGCGAGCATACCAAATGGTATATATGGGGAGCAATTAGTTTTTTATGAATAAGTTTAGATTGAAAGGTCAGTATCATAAATTATTTAATAATAGGTCAAATAAAATAACTTCTATATGTATTCTATCGAACAACCAATAAGTTACAATGGGAAATTTTATTATAAGCGTGCTCGTTGTGATACTTCCGCTTCAATAATTTCTCGTGGTCGACCGAATTTAAGTCGGGAAAGTTGTATGATAGCTTGAGCGATTTTTTCATTACGATCTCGTTTAAGTTGATCTACATCTTTGGTCATATCCACAGAAAACGGATCAACTGGCTCGTTATTTACGATAGTTTTCATATATGCATGAAAGCGTTCAATATTGATAAGATCAGACTCTCCAAAACGTGGTTGGAATTCACGGGCAAGGTAAGATGCATCAGTTACTCCTACACGGAAAGAAATCATAGTACCGACGTTTCCGAAAACTGCGTTTTTTACTTCTTCATCCATCTGTCCAATAAATTGATTTGCCACTGTTAAACTAAGATGGTATTTACGTGCCTCCGAAAGTATAACTGCAAAATCCGGAGTAGCAAAATTTTGGAACTCGTCTACATATAAAAAGAAATCTCGTCGTTGATCTTCAGGAGTATCTACTCGACTCATTGATGCGGCAAGAATTTTTGGTATGATTACGAGACCTAAAAATGTCGAGTTTTCTTCACCAAGTTTACCTTTGGATAAATTAATTAAGAGTATTTTCCCTTTATCCATAACATCTCTAAATTCAAATGAGGATTTCGATTGGCCAATGATATTGCGCATCATTGTATTGGTGACGAATCGGCCGAATTTAGATACGATATAATCAAGGACTTCTGATTTATGGAAATCTGAAGTTTGTGCAATCTGATCTGTCCAGTATCGACGTACCATTGGGTCTTGTACCTTTGGTAGTAATTCCTGTACAAATTTTTGATCAGTCATAATGCGGACGATTTCAATAAATGTGGCACCTGGTTCGGACATAACAGTAAGCATTGCATTACGCACAGCATGCTCAAATCGTGGGCCGATAATACCAGTTCGTTGAGGGTCATAGAGCTTATACATAAGGTTGATTATTGCTCCTGTAATAAACTGTTTTTGTTCCTCAGTTTGTGCTTCGAGTAGATTTAGACCCATTGGACGTGAAGTATCAGAAGGATCAAACAATATGACATCTTCCGCTCGTTCCGGTGGGATATATCGAAGAGTATCATCTATCAAATCTCCGTGCGGATCTATAACACATACTCCTCGACCATCATTGATATCCTGCTTAATCATTTCTTTTAGTAACTCAGATTTACCAACACCGGTCTTTCCAATAATATACATATGTCTCATACGATCACGTAAATGGACATTTATAGGTCGTCTGACACCTCTATAATAACCATATCCGATAAAGGTGCCCCCTTCCGTAGGAACTTCGGAAGAGACAGGTGCAGTTTTTGCTTTGAGCCATTGAATATGGGGTGTTTCAACGGATTTATTTGGGAAATGAAACATAGTAGCAAGCTCATCAGCCGAGAAGATTGAGGTAAGAGGTTCAAACCATAGGTTAAAGATAGGAAAAAAACGATAGATAAAATTCATCATAAACCCGGCTTTAAACCAGATTTTTGGTTCTCCCAGTTCATTCATATCTGAATCTAAGATACTAAAACCATTTTTGATATTGCGAAGGTGTGCATCTGCAGTATCTTGATTCTTGGCTGAAACTACAATGCGTATCATGGTATCAAAACCTGTTCTTGTTACTTTATCATTTACTTTTTCCAATGTCCTCTGATCTGTTTCGTAAGTTGCTTTGGTGGGATCCGCTTCATTTTTTTTTGTTGCTGTTATATACGATTTACCTGCAGATTTCCAACTGCCATCTGTTGCTCGAATCAGTATTTGTATCGTTGCGCCTTCTTCATCATCCATTTTGGAAAGAGCCGAAGTCAGGATACCAATCGTATCATTGGAGATATCTTTATATGTCTTTAATGGATTGTAACTTTCTTTAGTATGTCGTAGTGCGGTATAGGCAACACTCCCATTATCAGTGAAAATATTTGGCTCTTCGACTTTTTTTATATCTGCTGATGGATAGTATCCATATATTGTTTTTTCAACTAAATCCACTATGCTGTTTGGGGCCGTAACAAAAAAACGAATTTCTCCTTTTTTTGCTACAATCTCAAAAGCCAAAACATCATCTACATCAAAGAAATCCCAAAAACCAGTTTTTTTTAGAGAACCGAAAGAAGCAAACATTTGTTCGGCAGCATCAACTTTAATTTCATTCTCTTTGGGCATTTGAATCTCAAGGGTGATCATATCGTAGGCCATCTGTTCTCGTTTTTTCATACGATGATACAAGATGAGGATGTATAGAATTCCTACAGTAACACTACCTGCCACTACAAGTGCCAGTAATACCAGTACCACAGTTACCGTTCCATTCACAAGAGATGTGAATATATCAGATTCCATAAATATATTATAAATGAGTTATTGTAGAAGAGGGCTTTCTATTTTATAGCGTTTTTGACTTTTTCCAAAAATTCCGGTGGTGACATGCTACTTTTTACCCAGTAATCATCGGCTTTATTCAATTTTTCTTTATCCTCATCCGTTGCATCCAAATTGGTCATGAAAATGACAGGACATGAAGGTCTTTTATTTTCTTCTATAAGTTTATTTAAAATAGTAAAGCCATCCATATTTGGTAATAAGATGTCGAGCAATACTAAATTCCAGCGATCTTCTTTTATGCATTTTAGAGCATTCGTTCCTTCTGAAACCACTTCTACTGTATAGCCAGCTTGTGAAAGTATATCTTGATAAAGCTGTTTTAAAAAAGCATCATCTTCAATAAGAAGGATATTTTTCATATGTATTATTATACACCACATCAATGCAAAGCAAAAAAAATCCCCTCTATTCGCAAATAGAGGGGATTTGAATTTACTTGTAATTACCGAGTAACAGTGATAGAAGTGCTATCTGCTGCAATTGCAGATACAGTTACGCGATTATTGCTTTCGCTTACACTATATCCTGTAGCATATGCTCCGGCACATTCGCTTGCATCAACACCATCTCCGTTTGCAGATGTCTCAGCAGGGTCTTGTGGAAGTGCTGCAATGTACTGAGGTACCAAGGCAGCACATAAATTAGCTCCGGTACTACTGATTGGCGTTGCAGATGCTCCAATGCCTGCGGGTACTTGTCCATTGTTATCAATCATATATTGATTGATTGCATTCAGAGTGGAATTAATATCAGCTCGTCGCTGTGTATCTTCTGAACGTTCAAGCTGTTCGCCTGGGTTTACAGCGATAAGAGTAATAGCTAAAAGCACAGCCAAAATACCAATCACGACTAGCAGTTCGATGAGCGTGAAACCTTTTTTATTTATCATGATAAATGAAAGAAATTATTAATAATATATTCAGAATAGATAATTTTTATAGGGTTGTCAAGATTTAAACAGGAGATAATTATGAGTATTAACTATGTATCGTTAAAGGGTTGGTGTAGCAGTCTGCCGCGAAGTGGTTATTAGTACATCACCATCAATATCTTGTTTCTCTTGTACGGTATAGTCACTAGAAAAAAGTTCAATTTCTTTAATAATCTCATTTCTTTCGCTTTCGCCTACTTCTTTTTTAAAAATGATTAAGGTACGAGACGACTGCACTTCTCCCGCATTACCGGTTGTTATATTGCGGAAGCCTTTTTCAATGAGTCTTTGTCTTATAGTATCAGCTTGACCTGGAATCCCTGAGCCATTAAGTACCTGAATAGATAAATTTTGTTTCGTTACAGAGAGCAGGCTAGATGCGGAAGCCTGTGGAGCCTCAAAAGTTGGTATTAGTGTTGGAGAGGGCATAGCTACATTTGTGAGGGTTGTCGGAACAACTCGCTTGACTCGCTTTGGTTTGCGCTGCATATAAAAAAGGATACCGAGTATCGCAATTAAAATAATAAAGACACCAATCATAATATAAAGTCTATTGTTTGATGGTGTCTTAGGTAAAGTATCTTCCAACTGTGTAAGATTTGCTTCAGTTTGTTGTTGAAGTGGAAAGCCATTATCTTTAGATATCTTTTTCAAAGCATCCTGGGCGACCTGTGCACTAAAAGAAGGGATTGGCTGTAATCCATAGATTTCTGCAATGGGTGCAATGGCTTCAATAACAAATCCGCAGGTTTGAAAAATATCACGGATTGAATAGACAAAATCGGTGTTTACAGCAACAAGTAGTATAGATTTTCCTACAAGAATTTCTTGGATATGAGTATCATTAAAAGGTACATTCTCAATAAATGTTTTTTTCATTTCTATCCGTTGATCGGGCAGTGCTGTATCTGGTATCTCTTTTTGAAAATAAATAGTACTCGCCAAAAGTAGAAGAGTGGGAGAAGATTCAATTTTATGATTTTTAATCCATTCTGTTATTTGAATTGCTAATTCTTCTGAATTTACGACTTCCATATCCTTAACCGCAGTTTGAGGAAAAGGAAAGGCAACGGGGCTATGCACATTGCCACCATAAAAATATAAATTATTGCGGTCAATATAAATGACACTTCTCATAAAATATTTTGCTAATAAACATAACTCCAAGAAGTAACGGACATAGTACTATTATATGTTACTACAACTTGTACCGTCTTTTGGAAATCTCCAATTTTCCCCACAGAATTTATAGTCTTTGGGTTGGATCCACTGACTGTTATAGTCGCAGTACCGTTACCAACAGTTAGTGTCTCTCCAGTATAGTTGGGATCTCTAAGTAATCGCAATAAGGCATTTTCTGCTCCACTATCTGCTATCTGTGTCGCAGTGATGCTTTCGCCGATTATACTTGACGAACGCGTGGTATTAATAAGTACAGCAACCGCAGTAGAGGTAACCGCTGTTGCAACTACGATAAAGACTAATAACGTCACTAGTGTCTGTCCTGACCGATCTTTAATTGTAGAAATTATATCCATGTTTAGCGTGTTCCAAATGTTGTGTTAATTGTTTTCTCTTCAAACCCTTGAGGTCGAGTAATGCGGCTGCGAACTGTCATAAATAAATTTATACTATTTTTGCCATTCACATTGCCCAATCTTCTAAAATTTACTGTTGGGATGGTTGTACCGATTTGATTTATTCTATCAGTACCTGTTGGGGATGTGAGTACGAGGTTGCCATTTTGTAAAGCGTAGGTATAAGTTTGGCTTGCTATAGTTAGGGAAAGTGAAGGCCCTTGGTTGCCTGGACTAGCGGGGAGTGTGATTGCTGAAGCACGGGCAATATCATAAGCAAGACGTCTACTTATAAAGAGTCTATCACTTTCTACTGCTGAGTACGATTCTACTTCTGCTTGTTGTTCAACTATGGCTGTAAATATCCGCATGAGAACGACCATTAATATTGAGAAGAGCCCCATAAAAAGTATAAGCTCAATAAGAGTAAAACCTGATCGATGTTGAGTCATCTTTTTATAGATAGTGTGCATTAAGGTGAATAATTTGCAATAATTTGTTCTAAGACTGGCGTGGCATTATAGTCTGTGCTACTCATATATGCTTTATATCTAAAACAACGAGCAGGGTTTTCATATCCTGTATTGTCATCATTCAGTTTGATTTGAGATGTGGTTGTAAAGTATGTATTACTTGTTCCATCCGGACCAACATAATTATATGTTGCTCCTGTACAACTGCCTGCGATAGGATCGGCAATGGCCACCTGAAAATTTATAGTAGTGTTTGCTGGTTGGGTATACGTGGGTAGTAAACGATTAAAAGCAGTTGTAAATCCTGTGTCAAACGTCGCCGATTCAAATGTTCCAGATTCAACATAATTTCCATCGGGTCCACCTTGAACAACTTTTAGTTCTGCTGCTGTTTCTCCCGTAATGATATATGCATAGGCGTCTCCATCTGTTTCCTTCACTCCGGCAACACCAAAAATACCTTGATCAAATTGTAATCCACCACACTTTATGGGAGCCCCTTCATTTGTCAAATCAAGCACCTGATACTCTTGCGAATTTATTGAGTCGCTGGCAGAGTCGGTCCCGACAAGCAGAGCTCGATTCTCTTGCAGTGACACTACAATCGATTGTTCGGGATTCATCCCTCCTGCTTCATACCCTCCTCCATTTGTGCAGGGTGGTTTTGTGGCAAAACCACCCACAAGCGATGGAGCCGATTTGTTTGAGGTGTTTATAACAAAAAATTCTTTAAACGTAGTGTCGTTGACTGAAGAAAGATAGGCTCGAGTGCCATCGGGTTTTACAAAGACAGCTTGCCCTGACTCAAGCGTGCTGCAATTGTTTGGTTCAATATTTATGCTGCCTACAATACCCCATTGACCAGAATAACTGGTTACATCTGCAATTTTCATTTCTTCTACTGTAGCCCCAATTATCGAAATAAAGACATAGGTCTTACTTCCTACAACTCGAGCGTATATCTCTCCTGCAATATCTCCTGAATTTGCAAACTGAATACGTTGTCCAATCTTGGGTCGAGAACCCGTTTTGCTCGCAAGATCAAAAACATATAAATAATTTCCGGCAGTCACATAGCCGCGATTATTTAAAACAAAAATGGTATCAGCGTCTACACTATCTGCGCCATTGCTATTTGTTGTTGTATTAAAGGTACCTGCTTCTTGATAGATTTTGTTTACAGCATCAGAATATTGGTTTAAGTTGAAAATGACAACTTCCTTAGTGTTATTTGTTGTTGCAACATACCCCCAACCTGGTTCACCAAATACCGCATTGGTGCGATATCCTTTTCCTTTTCCATGAAGGGAAAAAGTAGGAGGGTCAGTATTTGCCACTAGTACATGGGCAAATGAATCTTCACTAGATACGGCATTTACACCCGTCGCAACATATACATGACCTTCTGTAGCTGTTACGGCTCGTGGTATTCCGGGCAAATCAATGGTCACGGGTGCTAACTGAGGCTCGCACCATTTCCCTTTCACGTTGGTCGCAAGGGTTACCTCCCCACCTGCAGTATTTGTTGTTTGTACATTCGATTTAGTACCGGTATCAAAATCTGCTTTCGTTGTCTGAGTATAAGCGGCATTATCTAAATAACGAGATAAATATAGAGAAGAAGTAAGAGTGCTTGCTATAGGACTTGACCACGACACAGTAATCACAACCTTTTTAGTGGAAGGATCCAAAATTCCACCACTTGTGACAATAACGTTGTTTGTGTCACGATAAACATTAGAAATAACAATTTGACGTGTAAGAAGTCCCACCGTTTCTGCATTAGCAGCCAGAGACCATGAAGAGCCTGATATAACAGGATGATAGGTTCCGTTTGTAGCAATATTTGACCACCCGGCTTCACGAATCACACGCAGGGCATCATAGGTCTCAGATAATAATTGTGCACCTTCAAGTCTCCTATCATGTTGTACTTTTCCCTCACGGGAAGAAATGAGTGATGTAGCGATAGCGGGTAGCACAGCAGCAAGTAGTGCTATTACCACAAGCAATTCAATGAGAGATTGTCCGGCTTTTGTCCGTTCAAACAAAGAGAACATATACAATAATAGTAGTTAATTAATGCTTATAATAGTGCCGTATTTATTTAAGGTGATTACTTTTTGAATATTGCTTGGGGTATGAAGTATCGTAATAGTATTATTCCCTGACGTAAAATCTTGTATCTCTCCATTTCCCTTACTAAAAATAATTATGTTTTGAGGAAACGTTGTTGTTATTTGTAGTGTATCAGATACATCAATACTAAAATTTAATGGGTCATTGGAAGTATATGTCGCACCAGTAAAAAGTGTATATCTGTTTTGCTGAAAATAAATACCGTATGTGGAAGGGTTTGGATTTCCTTCGGTGGCTCCAGTCATGGATTTGAGTTGTTGGTGTTTGATATCAGATATAAGTGTTTCTACAGTGGTATCTACCGAAGTTCGATCTTGAAAACTAAGTAAATTAAACGTGGAGATGGAAAGGAGTATGGCCATGACCGCAACGATTACGGAGACTTCAATAAGAGTAAATGCTTTATTCATAATTATCGTGCTCCCACTTGTCCGATGAGATTGTAAATTGGTGCAATTATAGAAAGCATCATCCCTCCCACAATCCCACCAATAACAATCAACATGAGCGGCTCTAGAAGAGTGGTAAGGAGAGCAAGCGTTCGCGAGACTTCGTAATCCATGTTTTCGGATATATCCTGCATGGCTTTATCAAGTGAACCTGTTTTTTCGCCCGCTTCAATCATTTTAATCATAAGCATTGGTACCATGCCTTTGTAATCACGGAGCCCTTCCGATAGCCTTTTCCCACCAAGTACAGTCTTCCGCGTATGTTTTACCATGTTCTGTACATCCTGACGCCACACTATATTTTCACAAAGCTCTAAAGCACTAGTTACAGTGAGGCCTGAGGAAAGTAGCAAACCCATACTGCGACTAAAACGGGTGATATCTATTTGTTTTACAAGTCCAGATATAAGAGGTAATGAAAAAAATATACTCGTAATGAGCATTTTTTTTGTTTTATAAACAACAATAAAAAGTATTATGAATGCAATAATACCTGCAATTAGTGCAATATAATGATTGACAATAAAGCTGGATGTTGCGATCATGATTTTGGTAGGCAGAGGCAGATCTGCTTTCATGCGCGAGAAAACGCTTGCCATTTTAGGCATAACAAAAACGAGGATCATGATGAGTACAAGTAAAAAAACGATGAAAATCATGATAGGGTAGATCATAGCTGATCGTATTTTATCGATGAATTCCATCTCTTTCTGCATATGCTGCTTTATATCTTTTAACGTCACATCAAGCGATCCGGCTTCTTCGGAAGCTCTAATTATATTTACAGTCACATTATCAAATATTTGTGGAAATCGAGCGAATGAAGCATATACATGTTTGCCTTGAATAAGATCATTTCGAAGCTCTTGCAAAAGTTTTTTTTGTCCACCTTTAGAATCTTCCAACAATGAATCTACGGCTTCAAGAATAGAAATACCTGCAGCCAGCATAGTAGCCAAATTTCCAAGTAGGGCTATTTTATCCTTTGTTGATAGTGAAATTCCTTGATTAAACATAGTTAAACACTTTCGACTTTAGTGACTCGTAGTACTTCTTCAAAGGTAGTCATCCCTTGGTTTACTTTACTGAGCCCATCTTCAAGCA
>CAZMJG010000030.1:0-13633 GCA_964566675.1 uncultured Gammaproteobacteria bacterium | reverse complement strand
GTTAGTTTACATTGGTGTCCATGATGTGCCTTGATCTGTAGATTTGAATTCGACCTTGGTGTCATAGGGAATTTCCTTATCATTTAGTTGTGCAAATTCGTAGTAAAACGGAAGGTTTTGATCAAAATTTTCGCCTTTAGGTGCTGTAAAGACGACTTTCCATGAAGAATCTGGTAGCTGTTGGAGTTGATAATTGTTAGTAATATGTTGGAGGACTGCATCGAGATTATAGCTTTCGTTACTAAATTTATCCGCATAGAGCTCAATATTGAACGTCATTTTTGCAATCTCTTGGTAAGATAGGCGCTTTTGAATACCTATACTTATATCTACTCCTTGTGATCTTTCTTGTAGTTCTTTGCCAGCCTTGGAACGGGTGATAAGATCGTCGGGATAGCGCTTGACTCCTTTGACACATGTTTTGAATTGTTCTCTGGGAGAGGAAACAGGTTTGAGGAGGGTATACCAGGCATCTTTATGGAGTGATACTACTTTAATTACGAGTTTATCGCCTGATGGCAGGGAATCTATAAGATAGGTGTTTTTTCCCCAGTTGATAAGTTTTTCTTCACATGGTTGAGCTAAATTTGGATTTTTGCCAAAAAATATAGAAGTTAGAAAGGGACGTAGAATATATATGGTTATAAGTAATAGTATTATGATGATGAAAGGTCGCAATGTGTGAAATGATTTTTTCATATGTTATTGATAATTTTAATGGAAGGTGCTATGTGTTACTTGTTATCTGCTAGGATAACAGCCACGGCCTCCATAGCGCGACAAGTCAACGGCAATCCAGTTGCCTGTCATGCTTTGAGGAACATTGATGGTACAAGAGCCAGAAACGCCGTTGGCAAGCCGCCACTTAATTTCTGTAGCCCCTTTCCACCAATAGTTGGTCAGGTCATAACTGGATACTGCTGGATTAATGGTTTTGCTCCAGGTAACCGGACTACCCGTGTAGTAGGTACCCTTTACATATAGCCAGTTAATCTTGGCAAATCCAGAAGGAACAAAGAACATGAGCTGCTGACCATTACTTCCGGCATGGGCTGCTGGTGATTGAGGTAGCGCGTATACGCCTAATCCAATCATCAAAACAAGTAACAACATGAACATTTTTCGACGCATAAGATTCTCCTTTCTGCGTCTGCACAAAACGGAAACGACAAGGTGCTTCGCAACTAGATGGTACTTTCTGCGGCTATTGCAGAAAAATATCGATCTAATCTTGAAACAATATGATTTTAAGGGTAAAAACTGTCAATTAGATTGACTGAAGAGGCAAGTTTATTGACAGATAGGAATATTGTTTAGATTATTTGAACAGATAAGGAGTAAATTGTGTAGAGAATTAGCGTATGTATTCGCTTATTGAATCTTTTATTTTGATAATATCTTCTGTTTTTTCTTGATTATACTCCCATGTAGGGAGTGTTCCAAAAGACTTATCATTCCATATCCTGTTGTTAAACGTGCGTTCTTTATGGTATCGAGGAATACCGTGAATATGAAGGAAATGGACACTATTGCCTAGTTGTAAATAGTTATACCGGTCTGGCTTGAATAATGGATTGTTGTCTAGGGCATACTGAATTGTTTTTAAGACGCTCGGCAATTCGCATATTTCTTCGCTGGTAAGATCCGATAATAATTCTGTTTCACGTTTTAAAAAAACAATAAAGCTACCGAGCGTATGCTGGGCATAACTTACTTCTGCTACCCAGTAGGTAAATTCCTTGATTTGCGCGTGCGGATATACATTGTGGGGATCCCAAAATCTTTTCATTTTTATTCGGCAAAACTATTAATTGTGTGTTTTATATATGGGGAAAAAATATCATATCTAATATGTGATTTGGCTAGCTCTGCTTCATTGTCTTTTCTTTGAGCATCTCTCACTGCTTCACACATGAATTCTTGAAATCGCGCCATATAATCGGCTAGATTGCCACGGTCTAAACTTACCTCAAATAAGGGTGAACACAGATTGTGATACATCCCAGGAATAAAGTTATTATTAATAATAGCATACGATGGAATTGCTGAAACCACGCCTCCTTGAACCGGATACTCATCTATATTAAATGGATATACATTACCTGTAAAGTCACGTTGTTTATTTATTCTATGTGGAAATGATGCCGGCTTATAATCCTTTAGACGAATATCCACATCGTGGCCTTTCTGATAATCTGTCCTTACATCGTAATCTATCATCCTCGCCATCACATCTGTCGGGATAATATGAAGACTGATATCAAAATCAGATTCGGGTATCTCACATTTTTGACTTAGGACATCCATATCGCCAGATCTTCTATAATCTTTAAAAATTTTGGTTCTTTTACTTAGTAATATCTTATCTTCTTCTCGGAAGCCTAAATCAGTGCGAATGATTTCTTCTGCATCATCAGGTCGTAAGCCTTCATTTACAACCAGTATTAAATCTAGATCTGAACTATGCGGATAACCACCTCTGACATTGAAAAACCTCCCATAACTCATAGATCCGCCACTTATCAAACCTTCAACACTGTAGGGTAACTGTTCTACGTATTGTTCCAAGAAATTCAACCTTTTTTCTGTCTCAATTAACGCCTCCTGAAAAGAAGGTTGTTGCTTTCCGAGCTTAATTTCCCCAGGTACTGAGTAAGCCGGATATGCCAATACTGTTTGGAGTATGGCTCTATAATATATACCTAATGATTCTACAGAACTTGGCTGTTGTAGTTGAATAAATAATTTCTCTGTTAATGCAGCTGCTTCCACTTTTGCTATTTCTGCTGTTTGAGATTTTTGTATGATCTCTCTGTAGTGATTTAAGGGAAAATGCTCAAAAGGGTGCGACATATAAGTGGAAAGTATTAATAATTTAATTAGTGAAATTTCTCTTTTCGGTGGCTACTGTAGAGAAAATCCGATCCGATTTTTGAAATAGGTTGATTGTACGGGGTAAATCTGTCAATAAGATTGACAAGGGTGGCAATTTTATTGACAGATAGGAAGATTGTTTAGATTATTTGAACAGATGAGGTACGTAAAATAGATATGTTTTCTTACTTTTGGTCCATTTACTATATTCCTGATGTAATAGGTAAAGTTTGGATTTATAATGAGCGCAATGCAGCTAAATATTTATACGCTTATTTTGCAAGGTTTGATGAATTCTTTGATTGTTTTTTGGCCTTATTATTTGATTATGTTGCTTTTAGTCTTGGGGCGAACGGGATGGCTTATGTATCAAGAGTATCGTTTGAGACAAGCAGGCATGCCGGAAATAGACACCATGAGTGGCGAAGCATTTGAGCGCAGACTGGGTATGCTTTTTGAAACACTTGGATATAATGTGAAATATGTCGGATCTCATAGAGGAGATTTTGGCGCTGATCTAATAATTGAAAAGGAAGGCGTACGTACTGTGGTGCAGGCTAAACGCCATGCAAGCTATATCCCTGAGCGTGCGGTACAGGAGGCGGTAGCAGCAGTAAAAATGTATAGTGCGCATCGGGCAATGGTGGTGACAAATAACTATTTTTCCCGCGCCGCGCGTGGGCTTGCCCGGGCAAATAAGGTAGAGCTATGGGATGGGGAGGAACTGGCGAGGAAAATATTGGAAAGTGTCAGAATTATAATACTTTAATTCTTATCAGAATGATTTATGGAAGAACTGGATGAATTGGTACCGGAAATAAAGGCAGGTAGATGTATTGTTTTTATCGGCGCAGGGGTACCATATTATGCTGGATGTAAACCTTGGTCAGATATTAGCAATGGGTTATTTAATCTATTAGCCCCAGATGAGCAATGTTTGCTATTAGAAAAATATCCAGATTTGAAGAATGAGAATTTACGAGAACCTGAAAAAATTCAAATTCTAAAAGATTGGCTAGGTGATTCAAGAAAAGAAGATTATGATGGTGTAATAAGCACTGTTTGTACTCCTACCAATCCAAAGTCTACGGATTTTATTACTGTAGTAAAATCAATTAAAAGTATTGTTTCTTTATCTGGTGTATTATTTACTACAAATATTGATAATTCACTTCAACCGACGGAATATTTTAAACGAAGTGAATATCCTGTTAGACATAAATTACCTGATCATTTTAATGTAACTTATTTAAAGCCTAATAACAGAATTCATTTACATGGGTTTATTGAGGATATTGATAACGTTGTTCTCACACAAAAAGATTATGACAAAAGATATTCGTGTAAAGAATTTAAAGATTTTATTAATATAGCATTTAATAGGTTTTCAATTTTTTTTATTGGTTATGGTTTTAGAGATATAGAGATTCAGGATATTTTTATAACAAATAATACAAAAGATGACAAGTGCCGCAAACATTATTGTCTGTCATCAGATTCGAAAGATTTTGCTAGAAGAAAAACAGATTTTAAGGAAAAATATAATATTAATTTAATAAATTATGGACAGCGCAAAGAGCTACCCCTTCTGCTGTCAAAGTGGGTTCATAAACATTTTGGTGCGGAAGATAAAAAAGTTAAATTGCAGCCACCTAATGATGAAGCTGTACAAAATATAAGTCTAAAAAGTTAGCATATTTTAATATTTATGAAAATAGATACAAAGTATTTTCAAAAAGTAGAGACAATTGATAGGGCTTTACAAAAAAACACTGTAGATAGTGTGGTCTTTGATTTGATAAAAAAAGAAAGCATCGCCAATTATTTTTTTGATCAATTGACGAAATCGGTTGTAAGATCTGAACTATGGTTTAAAGACCTTATAAAACGTGGCTATTTTGACCCATCCAACAATCCGAAACCTCGCCTTATAAAAGAAAAAAATAGCTACCAGATACCACTTTGGAATGTACTCCCATATCTTGAAAAAGTAGCAGAGAAGACAAGAGCACTTGATACAGAGCTTGTGCGGATAATACAGGACGTATCTCTATATAAGGATAAGGAAGGCAACTATACCGATAATTATCGAACATGGTCTTCTTTTACTAAAATACTTGGCTATATACCATTATCAACAGTACCCAAAGAATTTTTTACTAAAGCCCTGCCTGTCTGGTTTACTTCGCAATTTGATTTTACCCTCCCCGGCGCTGACTTGCTCAATGATCTGCTACCGACCTATTTAAATCAGATAGAAACACCAGAACATAGAGAAAAAGTAGAAGAAATGGTAATAGCTATGCTGGCACTCAAACCACTTAAAAAAGTCACTAATGCTCTGGGAGAACAAATTGAAATTGAAACAATAATCGATAGCTATTGGCTAGAAGAAAGCCTTATAGAAAATAACAATGCGGCAACAATCGCACAAAAATGTACAAACAGGCCAATACTTACACTTGCTAAACAAATCAAAGACCTTTTTGAAGAAAAATTTGAAAGCGCGGAAGACTACTCATATATATGGTTTAGCAACCTAAACCATGACTCAAAAATCAATTCACATGATGGAGAAAAAACACTCACGGTAATACTGCGTAAACTTGCCCTTGAAAAAGTACAACATAATAGCGCAGAAGGTGAAAAAATACTGAAAATATTCCTCAGTGATGATTTTCCGCATTATATATTTAAACGACTAGCTCTTGTATTGATCAATACCTATTGGGATAGTTACCCACAGTATCTGGACATAATACTTAAAACACATCCGGAATATTTGAATATATCATCTTTTCAGGGCGAACTAAGTATGCTTCTGAAAAATAACAGTGAAAAACTGAATGAACAACAGAAGACGACAATCGGGAATATCATCGAGCGGGGACCTGAGCGATATATTCCTAAAAATAATGTTGAGATGTATATCAATAAATGGAAACAAGGGTGGTATAAGGCACTTTATGCAATACCTGAATTTAAAGAAAAATATGAGGCAATAAAAAAAATCACAAAAATAGATATAGCTGTTGAAGAACGAGAAGAAATCACTGCCTTTAAGGAGTCGGAACGCCCACAGAAAGTAATACCTATAGAGGAAATTTTGGAAAAAACGAACAAAGAGATTGTAGAAATAATAAATAAATTTAGTCTTGATGCGAGCGATTCGATGGATAGTATTTATCGGGATTTGGAGAATGCGATTCAAATAAAACCAGCCAAATTTACGAATAATCTCAGGCCATTTAAAGTAAAAAATTACGCCTTATTATCTAGATTATATAGAGGAATAACAGAATCCTGGAAGAAAAAAGACATACCTTGGGTAACTCAAAAAGAAACTATGTGGATTGATATAGCAACTTTTACATTAGAGCTTTTATCTGACGAGATAATCTGGAAAACTTCCAAAAAAGTACGAAAACACCATAATAGTGACTACAAATGGGTAGTATATGAAATTGCAACGCTAATACAGGAAGGATGTAGAACTGATTCGTGGGCATTCCCCGAAACATTGCATCCCAATATCGAAGAAATACTTATATTTTTGCTGAAAAGATCACAACGAGAGGCTACAGACTATGAAGAACCTATACATCATGCAGCCAATTCAGCTCATGGAAAGGCACTGGAGGCACTGATATATTTGGGATTACGGGAAGCGCGCCTGAGTGATAAAAAACAGGAAAAAAAACAATCAAAATGGAGCAGTCGATTACAAAAGGCTTTTGATAAAGCACTTACTGATAAAAGACCCGAAGCCTATACACTGCTTGGCCAGTATATGCACAACATACATTATATAGATAGCCCATGGACACTCGGCCACGCAGAAAAAATTTACAAACTAGTGGAAAATAAAATATTCAAATCATTTATAGCAGGGTATGTCTTTTCAGGGCAAGTACATGAAAAGCTCTATAGAACATTATCTTTAACATATAAGCGAGCGTTGGCCCTTCCTTCCTTGGAAAAATATACTCATGAAAGATTATTGCAACATATAGCTGTGGGTTACATGCGTGGTTATGACAATATAGGACATGATACCTTTATAGAAAGTTTATTTAAACAGTCACCCAAGCAGATTGCCGAAAATATACATGATCTGGCCGAATTTTTTTGGCATCAGCGTGAATATTTGGTGGACTCTGCTTCAGATATGAAGGAATCAGAAAAAGAAATAGGTAAAAATAAAATATTGCAGTTTTGGGAATATACCACAACTTACTTTAAAGAAATTAAACGATTTACTACGGCAGATAAAAAGGCGTTAAGTGAATTATCTAAACTTATGGTTTACCTAGATACACTTGATAAAGAATATTATGACATTTTATCTCTGTCCGCACCTTATGTAACTGATGATTTTAATGGTCCTTACTTTTTGGAGTATCTTAATGGTCTTATAAAAAAAACGAATAATAAAGAAGTTGCTTTCTATACGGGTACACTTTTTTATGAAATGCTCAAAAATAATAAAGGTGTACCACCTGATTATGAGTGGGAAGATATTAAAAACATTATTACCTTACTTTTTAAGACAGGAAAAGAACATCCGGAGATAAAACAATTAGCAAATCAAATATGTATATATTATGCAGATAAATTTCATAACTACGGATTAAAATCGTTGTATGAAGCAAATAATTCAGGTAGATCCTGAAACAAATTCGGGATGACAAGGAGACTGCCACGTCGTTACACTCCTCGCAATGACGTCATGGATCCTTCGCTCTGCTCAGGATGACTCATGATGAAATTCCCACCGGAGTTTATCCCGATGATCATCGGGACGGGGATGACAAGGGAGTCGGGGATGACCAATGTTTTTCGTTCGTAACTCCCCCTGCCCCCTCTTAGGATAAGGGGGGGAAATAAGCCACATCAAATACCCCTTGCATTTTGTAAGGAAACCCACTAATACTTAAGTATGCCTGAAGATACCAATGTCCAAAAAAAGATCGGTACAGAGCGACTTCGCGGACCAGACGGAACCTTCGTAAAAATAAAAACTGAAACAAAAGAAGCACCAGCAGACAGCGATATCGACAAACCACTCGTCACTGTGAGCGTACAGAACCCATTCAAAAAACTACTCCACTGGATCGACCAGATACGTCGTAAACAAAATACAACATTCTCCATACAACTCAAGCTACCACTCGTGGTGATGATAACCCTTTTTGTCGTGGGAATAAGTATGCTCACCTCATCTAAACTCTTCTACGACTGGGGGATGACTGCCGGACTCCGAAATGTGATGGCTCAACCACAACCAACACCTGCTATCATCGTGTTGCCCACCGCTACACCAGCACCAGTACTCATCACAAAGCTCGGGACACTGAAAGGAATATATACGAGCGACACAGAAACACCTACTCGCTATGTGCTAGAGGATAGAGATGGCATGTTGACGATCATCATTGCCACTACACGCATATCACTCGTCCAATATATCGGGCAACGAGTGCTCGTGACAGGGATGTATGATACTGAAGGAAATACGCTGAAGATACGGACAGCCGGAGATGTAGAGGTAATACGGTAGCTTATGGATAGAGGTGGATTGGCCTTGTTACAAGGCTCTAAAAATTGAACCACAGATGGATAAGGGGGCTCTAGAGCCGGCTAAATCATGGTACCACCATGTTTTGTTATGGTTGCTGGGGCTCTAAATGCCGCTAAATGGCACATTTTAAAAAAATGCAAGGAGATTGCCACGTCGCACTGCTCCTCGCAATGACAATCTACCCCGGCGGATCAAATCACTTTTACTAAACCCTTTTCCAAAACCTTATTGAAGCTACGACGAATAAGGCCAATCGTGATAATCGTGTAGAGCGTATTCAGAAGCAACGCTACGCCAAGCTGCCCGTAATCAATACGATGATTGAATAACAAATTTCTACTTTGCTCAAAAACATAACTCATCGGGACTGCTTTGGAGATAGCTTGAGCCCAGCCAGGCAATGTATCTTGCGGATAATAAATAGAAGCAAACGGCCCAAGCAGCCACACAAATGACCAACCCAGCGTCTGGATTCGAGTGCCATACTGCAGGAGCAAACTCGAAATGAAAAAACCAATCCACCAACCAGACATCATAAGAAGCGCAATAAACACCAGTAAATGATAAGAATAAAGCTCAATAATATTTACATGATAGACATCGTAGGCGATGAAAGCGCCAAAAACAAGCGTGAGTACCGCCTTGGCCATACCCAGCAACACCAGAGAAAAAATCCACTCCCGAAACGCAAGCGGCGACACAAACAAATTGATAAGATTTTTATTCCACAACTCCTCAAGAAGACTGACATTGATATCTATTTGCGTGCGATACGTGACATTCCAGAGGATAACACCCGAGATGATCATAAACACAAACTGCTCATTGTTGGGTGACACCTTGGCCAAGAAGAGACCCGTAATACCCCAAATCATAAGATCAAGCGCAATCCAATAAAAAGAATCAAAAATACGATCATAACTACGGCGAAACTGGAATACATGCCGCAGAAGCATGGCATAAATACGACGGGTGTTCATAGGTCTTTGTTTTTATTTTTACTTGCAATAAGAAGAAAATAATCTTCCAAATCGGGTTTATCGATACTCACCTCGTGAAAATGTATGGCATGTTGACCCATATACGCAAACAAAGACGCTAAATCTTTTTCCTTCATATCGATGATCGTTTCATGATCATGAAACACAATCTTGTACTCTGCGGCATCGCTAAACTGTTTGAGGATTTTTTCATGAGCTTTATCTATGACCAGGCGAATACGAACCGTATCTATGGTCTTCATGAGATTCTCGGGCGTATCGTCGGCCACAATCGAGCCATTGTTTATAAACAGAATCCGATCGCATACTTCTTCAACCTCAGACATGTTGTGACTGGTAAATATGACCGAAAGCTGATGCGAGGCTCTTTTTTCCAGTATAAAACTACGAATATACTTGGCAATTTCGGGGTCGAGGCTGGCTGTAGGCTCATCGAGGAGCAAGACTTCAGGATCGTTGATAAAGGCCTTCGCCAAATTTACCCGTGTGAGTTGCCCGGCCGACAGCTCGCTCATGCGCTGATTGAGGAGCTCTGAGAGTCGGAATGTATCGATGAGATCGGCAAGTCTTTTTTTGCGATCGGGGATCGTATAAAAATAGGCGATATATGTAAGGTTTTCTTTGACGGTGAGACTCCAGGGAAGGTTGGTATACGTCGTTGAAAAATTTACCTTTTCCAAAATATGCTCCCGGTGAGTCTGCAAATTTTTACCAAAGTAGGAAATCGACCCAGAACTTGGGGTAAGCACGCCAAGCAACATCTGAATTGTGGTGGTTTTGCCTGCGCCATTGGGGCCAAGTAAGCCCAGAATTTCACCTTTTTTCAGGGAAAAAGAAATATCGTTGACGGCGATGAAATCTTTAAATTTTTTAGTGAGATTATCTACTTTAAGAGCGTCCATGTAGCTATTATAACAGGACTAATAGTATGTAATGAATGTGTATTTGATATAATAGCTTGTCATGGAAATAAAAAAGTATATTCCTTATCCCGAAATTCGAAAAAAAGTTGCCTTGCGAGCAGTGGGTCTGGCGGTGTTTGCAGCCTTACTCATATTACCGGCTTCGGCAGTACCAGTATCGTCGCAAACAGAAAATCCAGATCCTGAAGCGAAAGCTGCCTTGTATATGGCGGCAGAAGGTTCTGCGATACCTGGCAACTATATTGTGGTTTTGAAAGAAGGTGAAGACATACAATCGCAAGTTGATGATCTGTCAGTTGAGCCAGACCATGTCTATGAGTCAGTATTAAACGGCTTTAATGCCGAGTTGACTGACGCGCAGGTAGCTGCTCTGCAGGCAGATCCCTCAGTGGCGTATATCCAGCAGGACGCTATAGTGCAGGCTGCGGGTGCCGATGAGGTGCAGCCCAATCCACAGTGGTCGCTTGATGTCATGAGCGGCGGGACGGCAGATAAACCATTTGATCAGGCATTTACCTATACCGCGACAGGACGAGGCGTGACAGTGGCGATAGTTGATTCGGGGGTGAATGATCATGATGATTTTAAAGATGAAAATGGGCAAAGTAGAATCACATCACGATATAATTTTGTAGATGGACAAGGCCCTGAAGATTGTAATGCCCATGGCACTCATATTGCCGGCATTGTAGCGGGGCAAACGTGGGGTGTGGCAAAGGAGGCTAGTATCGCGTCGTTAAAGGTCTTTGATTGTGCAAATACTGGTGGAGCGGGTGATGTGTATGAGGCTTTTGATACGATTGCCAACTCTTTTGATCCCGCTCATACTGTAGTCAATTTTAGTGGCGAGATGCCGGGTGGCATACTAAATGCTGGAGTAATCGCACTTACCAAACAAGGATTTACGGTAGTTACGGCTGCTGGGAATGGCGGCAAAAATGCGTGTACTATAAGTCCGGCACGAGAGCCTTCGGCTATCACAGTCGGAGCTATCAAATGGCCTTACGATAACCCTGAAACTGTTGCTTTTTACGAAAAATCAAATACGGGACCTTGTATTGATGTGCTGGCTCCAGGATTCCCTATAGAATCTACTTCCTTTGAAAATCCAACTGGCACCACTATCACCGGAGGGACATCACAAGCTACTGCCTATGTAAGTGGCGCAGCCGCCGTGTTTAAACAATACAATCCTGATGCTTCACCTGCGCAAGTGCAGACATATATCAAAGATACATCGTTGCCTCTCGTTTCTGATGCACCCCCAGATACGACAAATAACGTCGTACAAGTCGATGCTTTACAGACTGGAGTCGAGCGAAGCGCGTTGCAAAATGGGGCATATACACTCACCTATCACACAAATATTACCGATACAGCCCCTCTGACAATTGAAACTCATTTTTCATCACCGATCAGCCTGCAAGGTGATGTCGTCATCACCGATACTGCGCCAGTCACAACTACTGATGGCAGGTTTTATTGTAATAATATCGAACCAACATGCATTTATAAATCTGCTGAAGGTGAGTCTCCAAAGGCTAAGCTTACTATACAAGCTTCATCGTCACCGGGCAAACAAATCCCCGTACAAACAACTTGGATCGATGGAACTGGACAGATTGGGGAGAATGAACAACGTTTACATTTTGGAAATTATTCATTTTTACCGGTGATAAGACGATAAACAGCATGAGTAAAGAACAAAAGAGAAATTTTAAAGAAGTAATAAGAAAGGTCGGAATCCAGGCTGTGGGACTACTTGCATTGGGGAGTGTTGCTTTTTTTGGCGCAAAAGAAAAAGCTGTAGCCCAACAACCACAGATAGCAGACACACCGCAAGCGATCGTGCAAATGCTTCCAGCCGGTGTAGGAATCCCCAATCAGTATATCGTGTCCCTGAGGGACGCGACTCCCGAGCAGATACAGCAATTTATAGCACAATACAGTATTCACCCAGACTATACATTTGAAACTCTGCATGGGTTTGCAGCAGAACTTACTGAAGGGCAGATCAAAAGTATACAAGGAGATCCTTCAGTGGCATCTATACAGCAGGATGGTATCGTGCAGGGATATGATGAAGTCATAGAATCTCCCGCTCCATGGAATCGGGATATGCTTGATGATGCAAGTCCATTGTTGCTCGATGGCATGTATAATGCTCCGGCATCGGGAGAGGGTACGACTATCGTGATCGTGGATTCAGGGGTAAATCCTCATGATTATTTTTTACGGCCCGATGGAACAAACCGTCTCACGGCACGATATACGGTATTTGATGATGGCAATGAGGCTGACTGTCATGGTCATGGCACCCATGTTGCAGGTATTGCTGCCAAAGTTGCAACGGAAGCAGATATTGTCTCTTGGAGAGTGCTGGACTGCCAGAACGAGGGAACGGGTGGCGGTGTATTGCGTGCGCTTGGAGAAATCGGCCGCTCAATGGTACCAACTACTACTGTCGTAAACTTGAGTTTGGGTATGACTGGAACAGGCTTCAATCAAGCTGTTGAACAGCTTGTTGAAGCTGGTTTTACGGTGGTAGCCGCAGCTGGTAATGATTTTAATGATGTCGCAAAATACACGCCTGCATCTGCTGACGGAGTGATTGCAGTCGGTGGGGTAGCTTGGTATGGAGATCCAAATTCTTTGGGATTTTATGTAAATTCAAATTATGGAGAAGAAATTGACCTGCTCGCTCCAGCATATCGCATAGTATCTGCGAGTCATCTAAACGAACATGGTGAAGCTACTATAAGTGGCACGTCTATGGCGGCTCCAGCAGTTTCGGGAGCCGCAGCTCAGCTCATTGAGCTTCAACCTGGTATAAACCCAGCTCAAGTTGAAACCTATTTAAAAGACACATCTCTTCATATAGTTCCTTTCGTGCCCGACAACACCACCAATGGATTGCTTCAAGTAAATACGCATGGAACTGGGGTGGAGGTAGATAATGCACTGCGCGAAACAGAAACACTTACCTATCATACGCATATACGTTCTACCGAAGGGCTTCAAATTGAAACAACATTTAGCGATAGTGTGGTCGTTCAAAATGGCGCAGTCATCACAGATACTATCCCCACCACCACCACAAATGGGTCTTTTTACTGTAATAATGAGCAAACTGCTTGTATTTATGTTTCGCCACCAGGCGAACTGCCTAAAGAAGATGTTTCAGTGACGGTATCGCAAGATAGGACAAGTGGTATAGAAGTCCATACTCGTTGGAATGATCTCAATGGCCAGCC
>CAZMJG010000029.1:0-13700 GCA_964566675.1 uncultured Gammaproteobacteria bacterium | reverse complement strand
ACTACATGATTGAATTGGCTGATAAGCGCCTCCTTTACATCTGATGACTTGATTTTAGTAGACTTGGGCAACCCGGTTTCGAGCGACTTGCCGCGAACGTTTATAGATTTATCTTCATCTGTAAAATTAAGAAGCTGTATTTTTAAATCCTCGCATGTCATCTCGCCAAGTATGAGGCCATGCTTCAGATAAATATAATTGGCGATGAGTTTATTCATATTCTCCCCAGCTGTTTTGAGTGAACGCTGTGCCACTATACCACCTCCGCTGATGATGCTCAGCTCCATAAGTCCGCCTCCCATATCTATCACAAACCGTGGTTCATGCGAAAAAATATCATAGCCGCAGCCTGCTGCTGTCGCAAGTGCCTTTTCTATCACAGTCACTTCGTTACATTCTGATTTCTCGAGAGCCTCTTCGAGCGCTTTTTGTTCGATTTCAGTCGCAATAGTGGGGGCACTTGATATGCCTGTAATTGGTGGTTTGAGAAATTTGTACTCGGATAAATAAGGTCGGACTGCTTTATTTATACAATAGTTCAAATGAGCGACCGATGCATCGAAATCATATAAAATGCTGTTTACAATCGGACGCACAATATGGATAAAGTCTGGCGTTTTGCCCAAAATCGTTTTTGCTTCAGTCCCATAAAAAATATACTCTTTGATTTTGGAGTTATACCCGAGGAAGGTAGGCTCACGCATCACAATACCTTTATTTTTTATAGCTATACGGGTATTGGTGGTACCTAAATCAAAATATACCTTAAATGAAGAAAAAAATGGAAACTGTATTCGCGGTAAATTCTTTATAATGGATATCATATGAAAAAGTATTACTCAATGGTAACCACTATTGTACACTATTTGTTTTTTGGACTCTTCTTTTTTACGCCGCTTGTGATGAATTCTCATACTTCAGAGATATTTGAGTTCAATAAAATGATGCTCATCTATGCCAGCGCAGTTGTCATTGGTACAATGTGGGTCATGAGTTATGTGTTGGAAAGGCGACCCTGGGTGTACAAACCATATATCCTTCTGGTTTTACTTGCATTTTTGATCACCCAGATGATTTCAGCCTACTTTTCCATAGATCCCCACACATCGGTATTTGGTTACTACGGTCGGTGGAATGGTGGCATTGTCTCGCTCATCGCCTATATTGTATTATTTTTCGTTTTTGTGCAAGTTTTTACCAAAAAATTACTTGATCGCTTTTTATTGGTAAACCTCGCAAGCTCGACTATTGTGATCTTGTGGGGACTGCTTGCCAAGATTGGCTTTGATTTTTCATGTTTACTCTTTACCGGTAGTCTCACCAACACTTGTTGGACCGATCAGTTTCGCCCGGCTGAGCGTATGTTTGCGACTTTAGGACAACCCAATTGGTTGGGAGCCTACCTGTGTGTAATGTTTTTTATTGGCCTTTATTTTTTTGTAAAAGAATATATACGCGACAAATGGAATTCGATACCAATCTATGGTTTTGGAGCATATCTTGTATTAAATATACTTTCTTTATATTTTACAAAGTCACGCTCGGCGCTGCTTGCATTTGGACTTGCCCTCCTACTAGGCGGCGCGCTCTTTATCGCGCGCCGATTCAAGCCTCTGTATACGGGTCTTGCATTGGCAGTTTTGAGTATCATGCTTCTCTTGTTTAACCCTCAAAATATCGTATCTCAGCTCCACTCACCCTCCCCCGATGATCTCAATGTCACTGAGTCGTTTGATATCCGCAAAATTGTATGGCAAGGGGCAATCGAGCTTGGACTTCGTTATCCGTATTTTGGTACAGGAGTCGAGACTTTTGCTTACTCCTATTACTTTACCAGACCGACTGAACACAATCGTACATCTGAATGGGATTTTATATACAACAAGGCTCACAACGAATATCTCAATTATTTTGCTACCACTGGTTTTGTTGGGTTGGGAGGCTATCTTTTAATCATCGTCACGACAAGCGGTATATTTTATCTTCTATATAAAAAAAATATGGGAAAAGATGATGCGGCCTTTTTGTCTGCAAGTCCACTGTATCTTTTCCTCGCCTATATCACCATATTGGTGACCAATTTCTTTGGTTTCTCTACATCTACAACTCAGCTGTTTTTCTATATTATCCCGGCAACTTTGCTCATATCATCTGGTATGGCGAAACAGGCTACTGAGATAGAGGAAAAAGCAACTTCGGAGCTGTCACTCATGAGCAAGAGCATCATAGCGATCGCAGCTATAGTGGGGATTTGGGGGCTGGGCTACGTACGCAATTACTACCACGCGGATACCTTGTATAGTAAGGCAAAAAATTATATGGCAACAAGTGACTATGGCAATGCCATGATCCATTTGTATGATGCCTTGAAACTTCGCAATGAACATGTGTATGAAGACAAATTGTCTGGTGTACTCGCCTATCTGGCTTTTCAATATTCTTTTGATGATAAAGCACGCTCAAAAGATTTTGCGGAGCTTGCCAAATTTTCAAATTATAAAGCCTTATCTGAAGCTCCCTACAATATGCTCTATTGGAAAACGCAGTCTCGAAATAATTATCTTTTTTACCAGATTAGTCATGATGAAAAAGATATGAAACAGGCCGTTGAATCGATGGAAAAAGCCCTGACTCTTGCGCCGACCGATGTCCAGACCATGTATGCTCTGGCGGTACTCTATGTCACCGCAGGTCAGGAAGCCAAAGATGCAAGAGTTGGTGAGGTGTGGAAGGAAAAGGCTCGTACCACCCTGAAGCATATCTTTGAACTAAAGCCCGACTACCGAGAGGCTCAGCAACTAGGTGGCCAGGTGTAATTATGGATTTCTGCTTGTCCCAATAAGACTTCTGGCAGAGGTACTTACTTCGTATAAATAGTTATTATTTCCTCCATCTCCGGCTATCTTGAATGCGTTTGTAGGCGACTCTTGCCTCACATTGATTTCATAGCCTGTGGTATCCATACGTACATAGTATGCCATCGCACAATTTCTTTGAACAGATCCTCGGTGGTTTGTACAGCTTGCTGTCCTGTTATTTAGTGGGTCGGCGGGTATACTGTTGGCATATGCACATAGATCGGTACCGAGCCAGCTTGTATCACATCGAAATTGAGTGCTAGTGGTGCCACTACTTCTGCAAAGATTTGTACATACAATGACACCGTCATTAAATGCCTGATCTAAAATACCTTGCAGTGTCTGGATATCTTTTACACGCTTGGCATCCCGTGATTTACGTTGAGCTTCCTGCGGATTTAGTGTGACCATAAAAATGACTGCCAAAATACCAATAATGCCGATGACTATTAAAAGCTCAAGGAGAGTGAAGGCTTTACGTGATAACATGGTGGTGTCTAATTTATAAAAAAGCGGGAGTCATGCTCCCGCTTTTTTAATAAATAAAAGTAATTACGGATTTTGTGCTGTGCCAATAAGATTGTTGGAGCCAGTAAACATCTCGATAAGATAGTCGTTATTACCACCATCATTTCCTATTTTGGTGGCATTGGTGGTAGATTCTTGTCGTACATTGATTTCATAATCTGCTCCATTTACCATCACATAGTAAGCCATAGTGCAGTTTGTTTGTCGGGCTCCCGTACCATTTGAACAACTGGCAGTCCTTCCATTCTGTGGATCTCCGGGTATAGTTCGCGCATAATTACACACATTTACATTGCCCAACCAGTTGTTGGTATTGCAGGAATACTGTGTCGCAGTGGGTGTTGCGGTGCTGTTGCTTCGGCAGATGGTACCACAAATAGCTACGCCGTCGTTTACTGCTTGCTCTAAAATAGATTGAAGCGTGGAGACATCTTTTAGTCGTTGGCCATCGCGCGCTTTACGCTGTGCTTCTACGGGATTTAGTGAAACCATAAGAGTAACTGCCAAAATACCAATAATGCCGATGACGATAAGGAGCTCTACCAAGGTAAATGCCTTTTTAGTAAAATTTTGCATATGTATTTAAAAAAAATAATAATTAATACTTCTTAATATGAGCATATACGTTTGCTGTAAGAAAATCAAGATATAAAATATTACTGTATAGAGTTTGTGAGGCTAAATATAGGCGATAACACTGCAAAAACGATCAGACCTACCGTGATACCTAAAATGACTAAAATAGATGGCTCAATAAGAGTAAGCATGCCCTTTATAGCGCTTTCTGACTCGTTTTGATAATATTCTGATATTTTTAATAATGTTTCATCTAGATGTCCCGTCTGTTCTCCAACAATAGTCATCTGTATGAGAGACGGAGGAAAAACATGCTCATTGGCCATAGCAGTACCTATACTAGATCCCTTTTCTACCTGCTTGGTCAGCCGTGCAAAGGCTTCTTTATAAACCCTGTTGTCGTTTACATCGGTAACGATGGCAAAACCCTCAAGTATCGGAACACCAGAAGAAATGAGAATAGACAAAGTACGAGTAGCATCTACTAGGGAGGCGGTTTTTACTACATTACCAAGTACCGGCATCCTTAGTGTTTGTTCGTCAAGTATGCGTTTGCCTTTTTCAGTAGATAAAAATTTTTTTAATGAGAACGCGGCTGCTACGGTCGCTATAACAAAGATATACCAGTACGTAGATGCGACATCCGATATAGCCATGACTATACGAGTAGACGCAGGCAGATCTACCTGGAAATTTTCATACAGCTCAAGAAGTTGCGGCATAACAAACGCAAACATAACAAAAATCATGATAAACATAGCCGATACGATTACGCTTGGGTAAATGAGAGCATTTCGTATTTTGGCTCGAAATTCTCTTTGCCGCTCCATATGGTCGGCAAGCTTCAATAATATCATATCAAGTTTTCCTGAAGCTTCTCCCGATTTTACCAGAGCAATATAAAAATTCGAAAAATAAGCTGGGTGTTTCTTGAGAGCATCTGAAAAATTTTTACCGTCTCGTATGGTACGATCAATATCTTGGAGCATCTTTTTAAAAGGAGCCTTCTGAGTTTGCTTTACAAGTATCTCCAGCGCATCAATAAGCGTCAAACCTGCATCTAGCATGATAGCAAATTGGCGAGTCATATAGGTGATATCAGAAAAAGAGACACGATCTACAATCTGCGAAATAAGTGAATATTCGGACTTCTTCTTTTCATTTATTTCAACCGGAAAAAACCCATTGTTTTTGAGATATTCAGTTACTTCCGATACACTCCCCGCTTCCATTTCTCCGCGAGTGATTTTATTATCGATAAGTGCTTTATAGGTAAATAACATGATTGTTAAACAATAAATTTTTTGATCTCTGTTTGACGCTGCGCATAGGCAAAGGCTGTCTCCCGAGATATGAGATTTTGCTTATATAAATGTGCCAAGTATTTTTCAAAGAGGATGATTTCGTGCTCCTCACCCGTCTCCAATATATTGTCCAGCATATATATCTTTCCTTCACGAATCAGTGCACTTACTGCGGGTATATTGAGGAGAATTTCAAGCGCTGGGATACGTCCAGTCCCGGCGACATTGGGTATCAGACGTTGAGTAATCACGGCTTTGAGTACAGATGCCAACTGTGATCTGATCTGCGTCTGTTGTTCTCCAGGGAAAACATCGACAATACGGTTGATGGCTTCAGGTGTATTGCTTGTATGTAAAGTCGAGAACACAAGATGACCTGTTTCAGCTATTGTAAGTGCCGCCTGAATAGTATCAAAATCACGCATTTCTCCAATCAGTACTACATCAGGATCCTCACGGAGTACCGAGCGTAGTGCTTTAGTCCAGGAATGCGTATCGGAGTGAAGCTCTCTTTGGGAAACTACTGCTTTTCCCTGGGGATAGATAAATTCAACAGGATCTTCTATGGTGATGATATGTTTTTCTTGACCGATATTTATCTCATTTATGATGGATGCGATCGTGGTCGATTTGCCCTCTCCTGTCGGCCCAGTCAGAAGTACCAGACCATCTTTCATTTGAGCGAAATTATGCATATTCAGTGGCAAATTGAGCTCCTCGACAGTCATGATACGCGCTGGAATGACCCGGAAAGAAGCAGATAAGGCACCTCGAGTAAAATAATAATTTACTCTAAATCGAAAATCTTTCCATTCATATCCAAAGTCAATTTCTTTATTTGCTAGCAGTTCTTCTTTTTGCCCGCTTTCCAAAATGGAAAACAGCATCGTTTTGGCTTTTTCGGCACTGATTGGCTCTATAGATTTGAGTTGCACCAGTTTGTCGTGTACCCGAATGGAAGGGGCGTATCCCGAAATAATATGTAGATCAGATGCTTTTTTTTCGACTGTAAGTGTAAATAGTTCCTGTAAATCCATGATAATTATCTGAATTGTTAATAATTAAAGCTCTGTGACGCGTATGACTTCCTCTATCGTGGTAAGTCCTTCAAGTACCTTAAGATATCCATCCTGTTTCATGAGAATCATGCCTTCATTTTGCGCTTCAAGCTCAATCTCCTGCGCAGAGGCTGATTTTAAAATAAGTTTGTTGATAGAAGGCGTAACACGCAAGACTTCAAATATACCGATGCGGCCAATATATCCCGATTGGTTACATTCATCACATTTGCGACCTCGCGCTAGTCGTATAGGTTGTCCATCCATATAAACTTTTGGTAGCAAGGGGCCAAGCTCTTGCTTGATTGATTCTTGGACTTCTTGTGGAGGATCAATATATTCTTTACAGTTTGGGCAAACTTGCCGTACGATACGTTGGGCAATAATCAGATTGAGTACAGAAGCTATCAGAAAAGGCTCACCTCCCAAGTCGATAAGACGAGGTATAGTCGTCGCAGCGCTGCTTGTGTGGAGAGTAGAGAAAACTAAATGTCCAGTGAGCGCGGCCTGTACGGCAAGCTGGGTAGTCTCCGTGTCTCGGATTTCTCCCACCAGAATGATATTGGGATCTTGTCGCAAAAATGATTTCAAACCTGTCGCAAAGCTCAGTCCTGCCTGCGGATTTATTTGTACTTGGTTGATTCCCTCGATCTGGTATTCGACTGGGTCTTCGAGGGTGACGATGTTTACAAGCTTTGTATTGAGTCGACTAAGCACGGAGTACAGTGTGGTTGTTTTACCCGATCCTGTTGGGCCAGTGACGAGCACGATACCGTAGGATTTAGAAATGCCATCTTCAAAAATTTGGAGTTGGGTGCCATGGAGACCAAGAGTCTTGAGAGGTGGAAGACCGCCTGTCTTTCGCAGTAAACGCATTACTATTTTTTCGCCATTGACAGTTGGCAGTGTAGAGACGCGCAAATCTATGGCATTGCTCTCATACTGATACGTAAAACGTCCATCTTGTGGGACCCTTTTCTCGTCAATTTTCATTTCAGATAAGATTTTGATACGGGATACAAGCGAATCATGGATCGTGATGGGTAATGAAATCTTTTCTTGCAATATGCCGTCAATGCGGTATCTCACGCGGGTCTTAATATCCATCGGCTCAATATGTACGTCTGAAGCCCGGCTCTTTATCGCAAATTCAAGTACTGTATTTACGATTTTAGCAATAGGGGCATTGTTAAAGTCGGCGGTGGTTCTGACTTCAGCTTTCTTTGCCTGTGTAGGTACGACTTCCTTTATCGCCTCTCGTACTTCTGGGGAAAGATTTTTACTATATGCCACACTGATCGTCTTGGCGATATCTCCTTCCGAGGCAAGTACCATCGTGATCTGTAGTCCCGTTTTCATTTCCAAAAAATCCAGAAGTGAAACATTGAGCGGGTCTGCCGAAGCCACATATAGTCGATGATTTCCTTCATCATACATATAAGGCATGATATTGTGACGTATAGCAATTTGTTCTGATATATAGTTGAGTGCCTGAGGGTCTACGGCAGTGGTCGCAATATTGACATAGGGTACGCTGAGGAGCTCTGCTTTTGTTTTGAGGATCTCTTCAGAAGGAATCTCCGTGTATTGGAGCATATAGTGATCTATTGCAATTTCCTTTTTGAGAGCATCAATCTCATACTGATTCGCGCGTTCCTGATCGAGGAGATTCTTTTCGATGAGCTTACTTAAAAAAAGTTTAGGCGCTATTCCCATACTCTCAATATAGGGAGATTTATGCTAAAATGCAATAGAAGACACGATCTGTTACTTATTTTTATACAGCTTTATATGGTGCCAAAATTGGTTGTTTCTGTTGATCCAGTTCAGCTTGAAAATTATATCTTGCGCTTTCTCGAACAAACGCAGATTGCACCTACAAGCGTATATAGATTATTTCCTGAGGGAGGTAAAACCATCAGCATTGAGCAAATTCGACAGCTAAAAAAAGAGCTCATTGTCTCAACTACAAAAAGGGTCATTATCCTCTATGATTTTCAGACGGCAAAAACAGAAGCTCAAAACGCGCTCCTTAAAACCCTTGAGGATCAAACCGAACATAATCAGTTTATAGTATGCACGACCCATATCGGGACCATTCTCCCGACCATCATTTCACGTTGTCAACTCGAAAATCTTTCCTCAAATGCTGTTGCTGCGTATGATAGCGCTCTTTCTTCTGCAATAGACTCACTCCTTCAGGATAATAGTATGGCATTTCTCAACACCGACGTATTGCAGGCTGCGACGATAGAAGATGCCAAGAAACTTTTTAGCAATATCCTATCTATTTTGCATTCCCGCATCCTCACTGGAGATATAAGGGCCTCTCGCATCGCATCCCATGCACTCGAGCTTTCCGCCTTACTGCAAACCAACAATCTCAATCCACAGCTTGCCATCGATTCATGGTGTCTTTTTGTTCGTAAGCAGCGGACATGAATATATAAATCATGTATCATACTAATATGAGAAGTTTTCGATTTAAAGCTGGCTTTACCATCTTGGAAATAATCGTAGTCATCGGCCTCATCGGTATCTTGATTTCGATGAGTAGCTTCGGATATGTCAATTACTCACAAAAATCGCGTGATTCTCGACGACGTATAGACTTACAACAGCTTCGGTCGGCGCTTGAGCTTTATCGTAGCAATTCTACCGAAGGCGTGTACCCATCTGCCAACCAATATGGCTCCGGGGTAAGCTCGGTACTGGTCACATCGGGGCTTTTGCAGAGCATACCCCTTGATCCCCGTGGTAATATCTATGTCTATACACCAACACCGGCAGGCTGCAACAATACCTCAACTTTTTGTACGAGTTATACACTGCAAACAACCTTAGAGGTAAATAGTCAGGCATATATCGTCTCTCCAAATAGTATGAACTGATTTTTCAAAACAGAATATAGTATCATGAGTATATGAAGTACGGATATACCCTCCTTGAGGTTCTTTTTGTCATTACCATCATATTATTGATGCTGGGCGGTGGCACGATATCTTATACGCGTTTTAATGCGCAAAAAGGCCTCGACAAAGATGTCCAGGCATTCAAAGATGTCCTGTCCGATGCACGTCAGAAAACTATCGATCGCGATATTGGCAATACCCTCAACTGTACCACCTTCGCCGGCTACAGAGTAGAAGTACGCCCTTCTACCTCAACGTACAATCTCTACCGACTTTGCACAGGTCTCAATATACCGGCACTCAATACCTATAAACTTGATCTTTCTCGTTTTAGCGGTGGAGCAAATATGAATATAGATTTCCAATCTCCTTATGGTACCCTCGTTGGAAGTCCCCGTGTGATCAGATTTACTAGCACCCGTAACAATGGTTGCCATGAAGTTCTTATCAATGCCGCCGGTGTAATTTCCGATCAGCCATGTTAAAAAAAATCAAACAACATTTTCAAAAGGGATTTTCTATCATAGAAATCATGGTCTTTGTTACCATCCTCAATCTGGTATTTGTAGCTGCCGTGAGTTTGGTAATTAGTTCGCTGTTTCGAATGAGAGTAAATATACACCGAGCTCGGGCAGTATTTTATGCTGAAGAGTTAAAAGAGTGGCTCAATGGTGAACGTGAAGCAGATTGGTTGGGTTTATCTGGTCGGGTGGGCTCCACACTCTGCGCCAACAATCAGCTCAATCTAAATACCAGTTTTACCGATTTTGCAACCGGCACATGTCCGTTTACGGGCGTAGGGGCCAATAATCCCCGTATATTCAGGCGGCGCTTGACACTTACTCAGTCCACACCTACGCAGATCACGGCTATTATAGAGGTTTCCTGGAATGAATCCTCCGCCAATGGCTCACTACAGCAATTTGACGAAACAATACAAACAGTTTATACCAATTGGTAATCCTATGACACGACTCATTTCTCAAAGAAAAGGATACACCATCATGGAAATGCTTATTGTCATTTCTATATTGTCTATTGTTTTACCCGCTGTATTTTCAATCATTTATACCCTACTCAATCAACAAGTAAAAATATATCGTATAATCGAAACCAAGCGCCAAGGTGATCGGATTATGTCCTTTATGAAGGAAAAAATTACCCGGGAGGCGTTGGGTATCCGTAATGCCACCGGTACTTTGCGCTGCACCAACTATACAGGCGCGGTAGAAAGTACAGCCAATGGCAACGATTTCGTATTTCTCAAAACTGCGGTAGCCAATGGCCCTTCATTCAATTTTTACCTTGCCAATAGTACTTTTTTTATCCAGGATACGGGAGGTCTTACCAACACTAGCTTACATGATTCAAAGGTACGAGTATCCAATTTCCAGATTCAGTGCTTTAGGCGCAATGTTATGACTTCATTATCTCAACCAGGTAAAAATGTAGTCCTGGTTGGGTTTACCTATACAGTCGAATTTGTAGATAATACACCCACACAGGCCGAGGGGACAACATCGCTACAGTATCAAACGAAAATTATGCTTCGTTGATATCGTTCTCAATTGATTTTTCTTAGCTATTTCTGCTAATCTTGAGTATATGCAGTCTTCTTTTGCCGTTGAGATAAACGAACAATTTACCCGTTTTGCCAGTCTTTCGTATCAAAAAGGTGTCATCGAGCTCCTGTCTCTTGGCTATGATCAGACGGCTCCCAATTTTTATTCCAATCCGACCGACCGTACGTCGGCAGATCAAGCCAAAATACTATCCAATCTGTATTCGCAGCTGGGTCTACAAGATAAGCGAGCACATGTCATATTGCCAGACGCAAAAACGTATTCTCAGCTACTCGTCATGCCCGATCTGAAGGAAGAAGAGCTGGTAAATGCGATCCATCTACAAGCGGATGAATTTGTCCCCTTACCTATTGAAGAAGTGTATATAGATCTAGACATCATTTCTAAACTTCCCGATAATAAATTGCTTATTTTATTTGTTGCGGCACCTAAAAAAGTGGTTGACCATTTGTCAAATACGATCACCCTTGCCGGTCTTGAGCCTTATACCCTTGAAAATGAGCTGAGCGCCATGGGACGATTTGTGGCGGAAGTATACCCTTTTGCCAAAGAACCCACTCTGATCATCAACTTTGGTTTTGGGGGAAGTTCAATCTATTTTCTCAATCCTCCATTTCCCTACTTTCAAATCACTCGGGCAACTCATATAGGCCTAGATATTTTGCTGCGTGATCTTTCGGTAAATCTCAATATAAAAGACAAGCAATCCCTGGATGCTATGCAAAATATTGGACTCAAGCCCGGAGGTACTATTAATATTTATCCCATTATTTATCCGATTGTGAGTGAGCTTCTCACCGAGATCGAAAAGACCATGCTTCTTGCCAAAGAAAAATATAATGCCGTTATTAAAAATATTTATTTATACAATCTCAACAGTCAAGTCGCGGGGATAAATGAAGCTATTCAAAATAAACTCAATATTCCCACACAATCATTTAATATATCCAGTATTGTGGCACAAAATCCGGTCAGTCAGTCGTTTTCTACGTCTCTGTCTTCATTTATATCAGTTATTGCCGGGCATATCAGATGAAACGATATATCGATCTATTTACGCAACAAATCAAGCAAAATAAATACGTTCTATATCTAAATAAAGCCAAGCGCTTGGGTACATATCTCCTATATGGTTTGACTACCCTGATTGTTTTGGAAATCGCAGCTTATTTTTATATCATGCAGCAGATTTCTGCAAAAGATGCCATTAAGAAAAAATACAATACTTTTATTATCCAGAATCAGGTATTTGATAGCAAAATAAATTATTTTGCGTTTAAGTATGGCCTTCTCAAACAAAATCTAGCTACAGATGCCAATATTTCATATTACTATGGTTTACTCGATACATTTATAAGTGAAATACGCATAGATACTACTATTTCAGAATTTAGTTTAAATAATGAACAACTGGTGCAATTTAGTCTCAGTTTTAACAACTATGAAAATGCGGTGGCCTTTATGTCACGGCTAGAATCTGAAAAATTGCCCGATTATTTTAACACGTTAAAACTAAGGGAATTTTCTATAGGTGCTCAGACCACCGATCAATATATCCTTGAATTTGAAGGTACATTTAAAAAGGTAACTGATGCAACTTAAACCAGATTTTTTCAAAACCATTTTTCGTTATCGCATAGCCTACCATGTGTTGGGTATCTATTTTTTTGTGCTACTCCTTTTATCGGTGGCAGGATATGGCGGATATGTGATCTATGGTTCATGGGATAGGTTGTCTTTGCTCAACAGTGATGTTGAACGCTATAAATCTTCGGTCGAATTTATCAGTAAAAATCGCAGTCTGGTGGCCAAAGATGTAGATTTATACAATAGTACCCTTGAAGAACTCATCCCAGATGAAGAAAGTTATTTCGCAGTAGTCACGGCACTCGAGCGACTAGCGGTGAAGACTGGTGTGACAATAAAATCATATACTATAGACCTAGAGTCGACCAATGTCTCCAAACTCAGTCTTCGAGTCGAGATTGTAGCGACGCAAGAAGCGCTGGAGAAACTTTTAGCTGACTACAAATATGCGGGGGGAAGATTGATCACCATAGAAAAGGCAGATCTATCTTCGACTGGTGAGTCTGTAAATGTATTTTTGTTCAATTTTTACCATGGGCCCTATACAGTAGGCAGCAGTATATCACAAGAACAACTTACGCCAAAAGATGTGGAGCGAATCCACAATATCCAGTCTCAGATGTAGTTAGTCCTGAAAGGTGATCTTTTTGGGATCCTTAAGAAGCTTTGCCATGCCTTCTGAAAGCTGAGCTCCGACAGATTTCCAATATTCAAAGCGTGCTTTTGACAATATCATTTGTCGTGGTTCTTTGAGTGGGTCATATTGGCCAATCTTTTCAATATAAGAACCATCGCGTTTTTTTCTTTTATCAAGAACAACGATCCGGTAAAAAGGTGTTTTGGGTTTTCCAAATCTCATCAATCGTATTGTAGCTGCCATACCAACAAAAAAAATTATTAATAAATATATTGTCTATAAAACGCTCGTAACCGAAAATTTTATAAGCTCGCAAACCGCCTGTTAAGTATGGGCTAAGTGCTCGCGTATAAAATTTTGATTACTTCGCTTTTTGTCGTAATCTTAGAAAAACATTATTATATCGTTATTTAAGCAATTTTTCTAGTGCAATTTGAGCAGCAAGCTCCTCTGCCTGCTTTTTTGACTTACCAGTTGCTTCCGCTAGCTTATTATTGTTTATTGAGACCGCAACAGTAAAACTCTTTTTATGTTCTGGGCCCGTAGATTCTATGATTTCATAGCCCGGCAATGTCTTAAACTGAGCCTGAGTGATCTCCTGCAAATGGCTTTTGGGAGACAAATAAAGCTTGTTTTTCACAATGTAATCCAGTTTGT
>CAZMJG010000028.1:0-14184 GCA_964566675.1 uncultured Gammaproteobacteria bacterium | reverse complement strand
ACGAAAAAAGATTGTCACAAGTTTCTGATTTGAAAACCGCAGATATTGCTAACATCGATGCTGACTATATGTACCTCGCCCTTAATCGCAAACAAAATATAGATTTTTATAATCGTATAAAAAATTCGGCTCAGTTAAATGAAATTTTCAATAATAAAACTGTAATAATATATTCTTTAAAAAAATCTAGGTGATTTGCGGCTTGTATTCTTACAATTCTTACCCAATTATTGTATAATGCATACGTTACTATTTCTCTTTTATTTATGAAAGGATTTATAGAATTTGTACGCGAACAAGGCGTCATTGGATTAGCAGTCGGTTTTATATTAGGAGGATCTGTATCAAAGGTCGTAACAGCCATTGTTAACGATATAATCAATCCGCTATTAGGACTAGCGCTCGGCAGTACGAAAGGGCTTGAAGCTGCTCATTTTAAAATTGTGGGAGCAAAAATAATGTATGGACATTTCTTAAGCACAGTTATCGATTTCGTAGTAATTGCCTCTGTTGTCTATTTTTTCATTAAGGGTCTCAAACTGGATACACTCGATAAAAAGAAATAAATAGCTATAATGAGAGTATGGAAGATGATATACCCGCATCAGCTAAAAATGCCAAAAAAGTAGCTATTATTTCAAGTGTTCTTATTTTTATCCTGATACTGGCTAGCATTGTGTGGTATTTTATTCGGCCACTCTTAATACCCGCCACCCTAGAAGAAATTTCACCGACGCCTGCTCCTGTGTCTTTGATGCCAACACAACCCTCCAGCACAGGCGCAATGCCTACAAAAACTTCAGCTGGTTCTGCTGAGATATACTCATCTGAAGCTTTAGGTATACGCTTTCACTTTTTAAGCAATCCTGACCTAGGAGATGAAACTATAAAAGTACTTGAACAAGGTAATAGGATCTATGTTTATCCATCTTCTCTGCCCGCGACGCAAGGACAATTTATAGAAAAATTCAATAAATCCTCAGTAGAAAGCTTGGAAAATGCGATTCGTACACAAATACTGAAAGATAAAGATCCGAGCCGTTGTATGGTTACAACTCGGAAAGAAAATAATATTACAAAAGCAGAAATAATATTTCCTCTAAGCAATCCAGATGTAAAGGATACTTTTTTTGAAGATTCTGAGTATTGCTCGAAAGACTATGCTCAAACGAATGGATTACGATATTTTATGTATGAAGAAAAACACCCTAATAAATTTTACTTTATCAGTATAGGTCAGTATCCAATAACTGCGGGTAATGATCAGACATGGCAGGAGACAATCGAAATCATTAATTAACTTTTCTCACTACTGCCTTCACTACTCCATGTATCTTGAGTTCTTGCTTTGGGTAAAATGGCGGATATTTAGGATTGGCAGCTTCTAAGAAGGCGGTTTTTTTCTTTACATCCTGCTTATATACTTTTAACGTCCATTCGCGATCAATTTCAGCTAAGACGATATCTCCTGCCCGAATACTCCTTTTTTGTTCTATAACCACTAAATCGCCTTCAAAAATACCCGCATTAATCATAGAATCTCCATGTACCTTCAACAAAAAAGAGGCATCTGGATTTTCAATCAAGTATTCATCTAGAGTGAGATAGCTTTTATTCTGTTCGGCAATAATAGGATAGCCTGCCTGAATCATACCAAGCACAGGGAGGGCAAAAAACATTTTAGTCGGAGCTAATTTTTTATTTTCTTTTTTTAAAAAACCTTCATCGATAAGTTTTTGAATATACGTATATATTGTCTTTTTTGATGCCACTTTAAAGAGTTTAAGCATTTCAGAATAGGAAGGTAAACGTCTGTTTATGCGGTAAAACTTTTTAATTGGCGGCAGTATCTCGGAATCCATATGTGTCAGTGTCTAAATAGTAATCAATAAGATTTATTGTAGTAAACGATTGTTTACTCGTCAATATCTCATAAGTGTATCATTCTGCTATAATATATTTCAATGCAAAAATATATATCTGACATACAAGAGTATATAAATACTCATAAAAATGAATCTGTCATTATTGGCGTAATATTGTTTGTTATTATTGCTGCTTCATTTTTTACAATCAATATGAGTCGTGCACAAAAAGTGAAATCGCCCGACAAACCAACTCCCTTACCTACGAGAGAAGCAAAAAAAAGACCGACATCTAAACCAGTTACTCCTACAGAAAAAGAAACCCCGTCACCGACAAAAAAATTGACAGCGACACCTACGAGCAAAGCAACCTCCACTCCACAACCTACCGCGACCAACACACCAGCGCCGACCAACACACCGACAAAAACACCAACTCCTACAAATACACCAGCCGTGACAGCCACACCTTCTCCTACACCCACAACTGCTGCAACAAATACCCCAACACCAACACTGACCGAAACACCTACTCCAACACCGACATTATAGGCATCCTTTCCAGGCTGTAGTTCCATACCGCGAGATTTGAAAAGCAGCAGTTTCGATAGATTCTTTTACTCCAAAACGTAAAGCCGAGTTTGTATCTTGACCCATTTGTGTACGTATAGATTTCCATGTCTCCTCGGTATACTGAAACATCCCTCCATACGGCCCATTTTGAGCCCCAGACCCCATTCCCGATTCACAATAGGCAATCTTCTTCATGATATTTTTATCGATACTATATTGATGGCTGTATGTATCAAAATATTCTTCATATTGTGTCTGGGGCATCGGACTCGGTGTTGCGGTGGGGGTGGGTGTAAACGTAGGAGTAGGTGTTAATGTTGGAGACGGAGTGGATGTTGGGGTGGGAGTAAAAGTCGGTGTTGGGGTGCTGGTTGGTGTCGGAGTATGGGTTACTATAAAGGGGGGGCTATATGATACTCCCAGTACCTCAGGCTGCTTATGCGTATATAAAAACACGACAAATGCAGTAGATATACCGGCTCCCACCACTAAAACTCTAGAAAGAAGCATTATTTATTATAAACAATTTTTATTCTATAAATTCTCCTCCTTTATACATATTGAGAGAGTATTTTTATAAAAATATATTATAATAGATAACTATTAGGCAGCTATGAGGCTGAACTTTATCTGCGTTCATAGACTGTCGTATGCTATCATATAAAAGCACCCTATGAACCCACATCTCCCGCCATCCATCCTTCCAGCTATGGTTATTGAATCTACTACCGATTTGGGCAGCGATGCAATACAAAACCCTGGCAAATATGCCGGATTTATGGGAATAAGTGTTGGACATAAATTTTTTAGTAAGACAACGATGGAATACTTTTTGCATTGGGGATCTCATATATTTAAAGAGTTCATCGTCATTTTGTTGGATGAGCCTGATACCTATAACTTTATGGTTTTTGAGAGCATGGAATACGAGGAGGCTCGCAAAAAAGCTCGAACTATTGGAGATGAAAAACGTAGAGCATTTGAAAAAGTAGTCAGAAAAATAGGAGTAAGCAATGTAAAAATCCTTTGTTTTAGGGATTATTCTCAAAACTCATCTTTCAAAAAGATTCTTGAGACTACTCATACCTTTGTAAAAACAAATGCTGAATTTAAAAAAGATTTATATCAGCTCATAATGCATAGCATTGGGAATAAAATAGAACTATTACAAAAGGAGCGTTCCTTATCACCTTTAGAGGTAATCCAAGTTCAAGACACACTGGCAGATTATATTATTGAAGAATTTTCATCTTTACTTTATTTTACCGAAAATGGATATCCTATTGAAGTTGATCCCACAAAAGAATTTAGTACGAAAAGTATGATATATAATCATACGTTTCCTAACTTTACGGAATTACTTTCTCTCTCTACACGTGGACATATATATGCTCATCCTGAAGGAATCTTAAAATCTACCTATTAAGCATTTACATACGTGGTTTCTGAGGTCAGCACATTGGCAGTTTCCCACAACAAATCTTCCATTTTTATGGGATCACTACAATGTTCTATGAAAATATTTGCTTTTGCTTCCTCTATTACTGTGTTATTATCCTTATGTTGCTCATTCATCCAGGACTCATAGTATTCATTGAACTCTGAATACAACACATCTATCATCAGCAGATAAGAACTTCTATCTTTAATAGTATGAGTGCTTTCAATTATCTTTTTGCAAATATGCACCACTTCTGTTTCTGCATTACTATATTTTTCTTCAAAAATATAATTAAAAATTTTATGTACAAATTGTTGTTGATTGTGTGCGAGTTGATTTATCATAATAAAAAAATACAATTTATAAACATCCTGATTGTATAGCCTTGTGCGTTATATGTCAAATATGTAGTCGAAAGGCGACGACATAGTAGAGCTACGCCTACATATGATTTAAAAAAAATATTTTTGGATTGTATTAAAAACCTTTTTTTTGATAAAATAATGTCGCTTATCGTCGACAGTATATATGCAACTACATAAAAGTGGCAATTTAGCTTTTCAATGATACATATCTGTTATTCAAAAAATGAAAATTTATGGTAAATACACGTATTGTAAACTTTTTACAAAATATGGGGCTTACTCAGTATGAGGCAAAAGTATATGAAGGACTGCTCAAATTGAAAAAGGGTACCGTAAAGGAAATAGCAGAAATAGCAGATATAAATCGTATTACAGCTCATGACAGTATCGAGATGCTTATAGCCAAAGGATTGGCATCTCAGGTCAAAGTGGGTTCTCGTCGCCGAGAAATCATATTAGAGCCTCCTGAAAGACTGGAGTACCTCATTGAACGACAAGAAATCCAGTTAAGAGAGCTAAAGAACACGTTCAATCCTATTCTAGATGAAATCAAGAAAATTAAAGATCCTCATGGTCCTCAGGAACATTTTGATGTGCGCTTTTATGAAGGTAAAGTGGCGGTTTTTCAAGTATACAAAGAGATTTTAAAGGCAGATGCGGTATATTCTTTTGCTGATTTGGAAAGATATTATTATGTGTTTCCTGAAACTTCACATTTATGGATCTCGGCATTTAAGAAAAATCCAAAACGACATATGTGGGATCTCCTCGTTGACTCACAGACGTCACGTAACATAGCTCTTCAACCTTTTGATAGATATTACACCAAAATTTTACCCAACCCCAACCTTTTTAAGGGTATAGAATTTGCCGATTACCTCATATTTGATGATAAAATGGCTATAATAAAACTCGATAATGAAGATCCTGTGGCAACAGTCATAGAATCTGCAGACGTAACTGCAAGTCTACGTGCACTCCATCAAACATTGTGGAGTATTATTCCATAAGACAACGCTCTTAAGATAATTCATACTTTTCAAGCAGTTTCTGATTGCCGGCTATCTGATACTCAAGTAATTCTGAATAAATTCCTTTTCTCTTTGCCAGATCTCCAGGTGCCCCAGAATCGACTATGCGCCCATCTTCAAGCACGAGAATACGATCAGCGTTTTGGATTGTAGAGAAACGGTGTGCAATAATAATCACCAGTCTATCTTTCATCAAGATTTCCAGTGCATCTTGTACAAGTTTCTCGCTCTTTGCATCTAGTGAACTTGTTGCTTCATCCAATATCAATATGGGTGAATCGGCTAGTATCGCTCTTGCTATCTGAATGCGTTGTTTTTGTCCTCCCGAAAGTTTGACCCCTCGCTCGCCTATTTGTTCATCAAGCTGGTTTTTAAATTTCATCACAAAATCATAAGCATTGGCTTTTTTTAGTGCTTTTATTACATCCTCATCTGTAACATTCGCTTTACCGTACGCCACATTTTCTCGTACGGTAGTGGAAAATAATTCATTTTCTTGAAAAACGAGAGATATATGGGACCGCACCTCATCATGAGTCAGATCTGAATATTTTTTATCACCTATAGAAATAGTGCCATCTGTCGCTTCATAAAACTTGAGAATGAGATGTATAAGTGTCGATTTCCCCGCTCCACTATGACCAACAAGGGCAACCGTTTCTTTTTTAGATAAATCAAAACTTACATCTTTAAGCACTTTGCCGCTTCCATCATATTCAAATGAAACATGATCAAATCGTACTGATGGGTGCTTAAAAATCGGATCTTTTTGTTCCTGTGGGAGCTGTTCTACTGAATGGAGATCCATCACTTCAAAATATTCTTTAGATCCGGATTCCGCTTTTTGAATTCGTTCTAGTATAAAACTCATCGCAAAAAGAGGACGTCGGATTTGATTCAAATATTGAATAATAAGGACCATTTCACCGATTGACAAAATACCTAAATAAGTATTTCGAAAAACAATAAGACCAATAATTCCCAGTCCTAGCTCCAAGCCAAAATTCCTTAAAAAATTGAGGATATGATACATAGCCGATTGCTTATCATAGATTGATACGCTTTTACCAAGACGCTCAGAAACAAAACGCCATTCTGATAGCTGAGTATTGGCACTTTTTACCAAACGGATATTTCCAATAACCTCTTGAATACGCCCGCGTGTGACATCTTCTATTTGATTTTTTTCAACCTCACGCTCACCCCATTTTCGAGTCGAATATCGACTAATAAAAATATAAAAAGGAAAAATTAGCAGAACCAAAGCCGCAACTGATATATTATAGAACGCAAGTACAACGATAATAAAAACACTACGGATAAGCGCCGGTACAATAAAATTAGTTGCTGCTCCTAAAAAATCCTGAAGAGAAATAATGCCGCGATTCAGTTGGCTTATAATCTTGCCAGAGACTTGAGAATCAAAATATGACTGTGGTAATGTAAATATTTTTTTATAAAAATTTTCTGTCAAAAATTTACCGATACGTGCAGTTGTATAGTCACCAAGACGTTGATTTACAGATTCAAGACCCGCAGCAACAACACTCGAGATAAATAATATTCCGATAAGCACATACATTCTTTGTAAATCTCCCGTACTAGTTTTTAGTTGAGCCTCAATTTGATCCACAATAAGCTTGGATAAAAAAGGTGTGGTAAGTTCTAAAGCCGTCATGACAAGGATGATGGCTGAAATCCAGAAGACATATACATGATATGGCTTGGCTAATTTGATGACTTTATAGATATTGTTCATAATACTATTGTAGCACACATAAGTGTTAAGTGCTAATTTTTACAGATTTTTCCAGAAAATAATCTATATATGATATAGTAAAGACATATACTACAAATTATGACAAAAATAAAAAGACAATATGTAATACTTTTTTTTCTTTTTATTTTTTTTCTGGTGGGTGCTTTTTTGTGGATACGTATAAATAAATCGATCCAACAAGAACAAGCTATAAATGCTCGCGCAGCAAATCCTATCACTCCTCCGTATATACCAGGAAATATACTATACAAATCAAAAAGCACTATTCCCACACTCGCAGAAATTCGTTCTGTTACCGGGTTAGCTGATGCAAACATTAAACAACTGTATAAGAATATTTATCTTGTCCAGTCAAAAGCCCTATTAAGCCAATACACTGCTCTATCTCGTAGCGATAAAGAAAAATCAGTCACTAAAGCTACTGATCAAGTACATAGTTCAGTTATTACTAAATTGCAGAAATTCAGCAAAATAGAAAACGCCTCTCTAGATAAGACTTATTTAGCCACCTCTACGCCCAATGATCCACTATTTAATGAACAACCAAATACAAAACTCATTGGTTTGCCTGAGGCTTGGGATACCGCAATATCTGCACAACCTGTCGTTGTGGCAGTCATTGATTCGGGTATAGACTACAACCATCCTGATATTAAAAACCGGATGTGGAAAAATCCGAATGAAACCCTCAATAATATAGATGATGATAAAAATGGCCTTGTTGATGATATCTATGGCTATTTCGGACCCGAATACACAAATGCGCTTGATAAACTCGGACACGGCTCCCATGTTGCTGGGATTATTGCCGGTGAAATCAATAATAATACTGGTATTGCAGGCAGCTGCATAAACTGTAAAGTTATGGCTTTAAAAGTCGCAAATAATGATACTATTTATTTTCGAGAATCTAGTATCATCAGCGCTCTTGCGTATGTGATTGCGCACCCTGAAGTACGTGTCATAAACCATAGTTATGGAGGGACATCTTCTCAATATATTTCAGAATTGCTATCAGATTTGAATAATCGTGGAGTGATTTCTGTTGCTGCTGCAGGCAATAATGGAAGTAGTCTGGTTACTTATCCAGCACGATATACAGAAAAAAATCTTGTTTTTTCTATTGCGGCAACAGATAATGACGATGTCAAGGCTGGCTTTTCAAATTATGGGCCAACAGATACATCCATAGATTTTACAGCTCCTGGAGTAGATATATATTCCCTCTCTGCAAATACCTCGTCATATATCAAAATGAGTGGCACTTCTATGGCTGCGCCTCATGTGAGTGGAGTGATAGGAATGATGCTTGGAGTAAAACCTAATTTAACTTATCAACAGATTAAAAATATTTTTGCCGCCACCTCCGAACGAATAGATAATCAAAACCCCAAATATATGAATATGCTTGGATATGGGCGTATCTATGCTTCTCGGGCGGTACTACTAGCAAAATATGGTGTCATACCTGCAAGTCCTATGCCCACAGTCACGCCATCACCGACCCATACCCCCACACCAACCCCAACAGTAAATCCTCAACAACGAGCTCCGGACTTAATACCACAGAATATTTATACCGATCCACCGCGACCAATTGGAGGAGGTAATATCAATAGTCTGACTATTCAAATTTCCAATTCCTCAGCCACAGCTCTTTCTCCTACAACACTCAATATACATGCTGCAATAAAATCACGAACTTCGGTGAATAATCAGTGGGTATATTTATGCCATTTAGATCAATCCTATTCAAATTTTGCACTCGCAGCAAATCAAACGACTACTATTCAATTTAATGGAAATAACACTCTCGCAAATAATTATTTTTGTAACCGATGGGAGTATGGAGTGGAATACGTGATTGAAGTGACAGCAGATTCTACTAATACTATAACCGAATTACTTGAAAGTAATAATACAGTTACTACTTCATTTTATCCGGCTAACCCAGCCTATCTCACACCGACACCTCCCTTTAATTTTACTCAATAATATTAAATACTTATTCCATGGGTAACTTGACACATTTTGGTTTACGTGTTAAACTTATTAACACATAAACATTTCACACTATGAATAAAACCCAAACTATAGAAACATTATTTGACAGCATGAGCCAGCTAAAAAAATTGCTTCTTCAACATTCGATAGAATCGGCTGAAGAGCGCACCGCTACTCTGATGCAATATTCTGCATTAAAGTATTTAGCTACAACTGCAAAAAGCACTGTTGGTGATATTGCAAGGCATTTACATTTGTCCAAATCTTCAGCTACACAGCTTGTCGAAAGACTAGAAAAAATGGGATTGCTTACTCGTATTCACGACACAACAGACCGACGAGTTGTGCAGCTTACCATTACAGCCAAAGGTCAAGAAGCAGCTACAAATCTGCGAAGAAAATTTATTGACAAAATGAGCAAACTTTTTGCCAAAATTCCCTCTAAGGACTTACAAGAACTAATACGTATACATACCACTCTAATTAATGTATTGAAAACAAAATAACTATGAAAAAATGGCTACCACTTATTGTACTTAGTTTAGGTATCACGATAATCATTCTTGATACAACTATTCTAAATGTATCACTGAGAACAATTATCAATGAACTCAATACAGATATCCAAAGCATCCAATGGGTAATCACCGCCTATTCACTCGTCCTTGCTGCATTCACTATCACAGGTGGCCGGCTGGGAGATTTATTTGGAAGAAAGAAAATGTTTATGCTTGGCGCTGTCATTTTCGCCCTTGGCTCCTTCATTGCTTCTATCAGTACCAATGTAGCAACTTTAATTGCCGGTGAAGCGATCATTGAAGGTATTGGTGCGGCTCTCATGATGCCTGCGACTATGTCTCTTATCGTTTCAAATTATAAAGGGCAAGATCGGCAAATTGGATTTGGTGTTTGGGGTGCGATAGCTGGAGGTGCAGCAGCACTAGGCCCAGTCGTCGGAGGTTGGCTGACTACTTATAGCTCGTGGCGATGGGCATTTCGAATTAATGTTGGAGTAGTTGCTTTGCTTTTGCTTGGTTCATTGTTCATTTCTGAAGCGCAGGATAAAGAAGAAAGACCAACACTTGATATGGTAGGAGTGGTATTATCAGCCTTGGGACTTTTTTCCTTAGTATTTGGATTTATAAAAGCCTCTGATTACGGCTGGCTCACTATGAAAGAAACAATAACATTTTTAGGTATTACGTTTAAACAAGGAGATATTTCACTTGTACCTATTGCACTGCTTCTTGGAACGCTGATTTTAGCTCTATTTGCTTGGTGGGAACATATTATTAGCACGAAGGGTGATACACCTCTTGTGTCACTTGCTCTTTTTAAAAATTCACAGTTTACGCTTGCTGTGGGTATCACCAGTATTCTCGCTTTGAGTCAGGCTGGTCTATCCTTTTCAATTCCTGTGTTCTTGCAAGCAGTAAAACATTTAAATGCTCTGGATACAGGAGTCGCGATGCTACCTATGTCTTTATCACTACTCGTTGCAGCCCCCGCGTCTGCCATGCTGAGCAAATATATTTCACCAAAACGTATCGTGCAAATAGGACTACTTTTGAATGCTCTAGGATTTATTGCCCTTCGCTTTGGGATACAAGTGGCTGCTACTCAGTGGGCTATGGCGCCTGGTTTCATACTATTTGGGATAGGTATGGGTTTTATGATGTCACAGCTGAGTAACCTGGCTATTTCCGCAGTATCGGTACATGAAGCCGGTGAAGTATCTGGGGTGAATGGTACATTTCGGACGGTAGGACAGACTCTTGGAGCTGCAATATTTGGCGCCGTGCTCATATCCTTATTATCTAGTAATTTATCGGCTGGTGTGATGAAAAGTACTGTGATACCGGAAAATCAAAAAAGTATGATCAGCGAAACAGTAAGTAAACAAAGCTCAAGTATTGAATTTGGCGGAGATTCTGGTCAATCTACAACTCAGTTACCAGCGGTAATTAGTGATGAAATCACAACTATCAGCCAGGCAGCTACCGTAGATGCGACACATACTACCCTACTTTTAGGAGCAGGCTTTATAGTGCTGGCGCTTTTACTGACTCTCCCATTACCAAATACAAAAAATATTGAAACAGGAAAATCTATAGCAGTGGGACACTGATACTAATCTATGGAATTCACGGATTATTTGCCAAAATCATTAGCACCTTTACGCAGGGATAACGACAAACCTCTAAATATGGAGGCTCCCACATACCATGATTTAAGTATCGAAGAGATGCAGACACTGGAAGAGCAAGATTTTATCGAATTTAAAGGTGAAAATAGCTTCATACATAGCCCTATACAAAAAGATGGTATTCGGTATGGATATTTTCGCCCTAGTCATCACTTTAAAACAGGCTTGATAAATAATCAGCTAGCTCATTCTTTACGCAATAAGACTTGTTCTATATTAAGTGTGGGTGCTGGAGCCGCTTACTTAGAAAGATTCTTAGTCAAACATTATGGAGTAGCTGCTGATAAATTTGTTCTCGCTGATATATTCCCCAAACAGCTCCCGGTAGGTTTCAAACATCTACAATTTGATATGTTTAAACAATGGAATCTGGATACATATTTCGATCAGATATGGCTTCCAAATTCGATGATAATACCATTTGAGGATAGGAATGTTTCAAGAAAAAAATCTATTTGGCTAGAACTATTAAATGAGAGTACAAAGTATATTACGATTGGAGGACAAGTACGCATTAGCTATCAAGGGCTTGAACAACAGATTTTGCAAGAAGCCCAACAAATTTTAAATCCTAAAAAAGTCCGTCTTGAAGTCTTAAACAAAGTAATAGTGGCAGAGAAGATGGAAAAAATCAATTTAGCAGCATGGGAGACAACGAGTTGACCCTAATCCTCTGCCATCACTCCCTTTTCCTCAACCAGAAGTGAAAACCACTAATCCATTGGTCAACGAATAAAAATGGTGGACTTAGCCCGAAATAGTTGGAATCAAATAGAAAGCTATATCTTTCATTGGAGTAATCGACTTCAATACTTATGAACAGATCAATATAAAACCGTATTTCCTTATCACAATATGGTAATTGAACTATAATAGTGCTATGTCGAACTTTAATTATCTTGCAATTGGAGAACATAATTTTAAACAGTTAGTAAATGTAGTCAAGAAGCTTTTTGTCGATGAAAAAAGAGAATATGATTTGATTATCGGCACAGGCAATACCGGCTTGGTAATGACTACGTTTACTGCCTTCATCTTAAAAGAGCTACATATAGCTGTACCTTCTATTTTGACATTACCTCTCCTCCGCTTTGTAGATCAACACGAACAGGAATTATTTAATAACGACATTTTCCTAGAGGAAGTAAAAAGACAACTGGAAGGAATTGAAAAAATAGAACAGGTACTTTTTATTGATGATGAAATTTATAGAGGTATATCCGTAAAGACAGCAGTTCAATTGGTGATGAAGGCTAAAAGCGTGAAGGAGATGCACGTCACCGTTGTCGCAGAGGATCAGGGATTTCAGTGGAAGAATGATATTCCAGGCGTAGATCTAGAATTTCTGCCATTTGCTCAAGAAATAGAAGGACATAATAATGTTATTTTCTATATGATTCCTTCTGAGTATGATAAGCCAATTAAAGATATTTTTCCTGATGAAACACTAAAATGGCACACACGAATAAATATTCTGCTCGGATTACCAATAAAAGCAATAATTAACAACAAACCAGAATTTACATTTAGATTTAATAAAGAGGCTAAAGAAAAAATAAAGGATCTCGATAAACTACAAGAAGACTTTTTAATTCACGTAAAGAAACTTATCCGACAATCACTAAATTAGGCTGTTACAACAATATTTGGTGGACATATCGGAAAATACATCGAATCAAGTAATAGACTATATTTTCACATGGGCCAAGCGAATTTCCTACATTCAGCAAGGTGTTGTCTGGTCATGATTTCTCTTTTATCCTCTATCACATATAGGTATTTGAAATATAGCGCGGGAGCTTTTTTATATAAGTAGAAAACCTATTGGAAAAGGATTTTTTGAAAGCAATTGCATTTATTCCTTAGGAATAACTGTAATCTCAAATACTAAGTCATCAAAATCCTCATCGTCTTGCCCATCATTACAGTAGTAAACATGTTTATTTCCCTTTGATTCTATTTTCATAGCAGCATTTTGCATTGCGCTCCATACTCTAGTTTTTCCATTCTCATCCACTGTTTCCCAAGCATTCCAAACTGCTACTTTAATATCTCTTAAAGCAGTAATATATGCTCCTGTTTGAGGAAAATTCATCTCCCATAAGTTAAAGGACTCACTCCTATCTCCTTCCAGCTCTAAATATTTTTTGCGTTTAGGTTCTATAACGCTTATAGTTATGGCTTGTTTATAGGGTGAATTTGAAGATATAAAATCTATTTTAAGGATATCTCGTGACCGTAACTCTATATGATGATATAAATAAAGCGTTTGCCCTTTATAGACGGCTTTAATACCTTGCTTATTAAATAGATCATGGAAATAATATTTCATATCACTTTTATTTATCATTCCTTGAATTAACTTTAATTTCGAAAATTAAGTCATCAAAATCTTCATCATGATCACCATCATTACAATAATATGTCCTTGTGTTACCGTTAACTTTTATTTTCATGGCTGCATTCTGACATGCTCTCCAAATAATTGAAGAATCAGCCTCTTGCCAAGCATTACCAATAGATAATTTAATATCATTTAGTACTTCTACTTCTGCACCATCTTTAGGAAAGGTGTCTTTCGATAGATGAAAACCAGCATTTTTTATACCATTTAACTGTAATAGCTTTTTATATTTTGGTTCAATTACCATTAATCCTATGATTTGTTTGTGAGGAGAGTTAGTTGAAAGAATTTTAATAGCCAGTCTGTCACCCTTCTTAAAATCCACATGATCATATAAATGCATTGTTTCCCCCTTATAGACAACAGAAAGATAATTAGTTTGTAGATTTGGACGAAATAATTCGTTTAGATTTCTCATATAAAATATATTATTAATATCTAAAAGGATAAGATATAAATAAAATAGAAAGATATTACATAATATTATCCTTCTTTAGAAGATTATGTTTTATACA
>CAZMJG010000027.1:0-14515 GCA_964566675.1 uncultured Gammaproteobacteria bacterium | reverse complement strand
GGGCAAGTGCCTTTATAAGCATTTTTTCCTCCGGTGTCCGAGGTTTATAGGCTTCCGTTTTCTGAAATTCTGTTTGTGTACTTTTTGTAAGTGCTGGCATAGCATATTATACCCTCCGTCCATGTGAAAGTTACGGGTATAACTGTTAGTAAGCTCATTTTATAGATATTTGTAGATAAAACATGCAACAAACAGTAATACTTGATTTTTTATATTCATATGTTATCATGTTAACACGTTAATATGTTAGTGGCATTTATGACCCCAGAAAAAGTATATAGCCTAGAGTATCAAAGAGAATTTCCTAGTTTGCCAACAGAAATACCTGGTCCAGAGGAAATAGATACAATTGTGAGCGGCTACGCAGCCAACAGATCAGCCCTTGCGGGACACGCAAATGAAATGGGATTAAATCCGGAGTGGTTTACCTCAAGGCACGTGATTGTTGGGCCTTTTTTTCATCCGAGTCCGGTTTCTTCGGCATACGGCGGACGTGCAGACAATTATAGGCAATCACTCCAAATTACTGATGCTATAGCCCAGGGCCTTGCAAATCAGGGCTACGAACCTGTGCTCCCTGAACAAGTAATATTAGCTTCCAAAGATTTTAAAGATAGAGGAATCACCAGCTCGGCGTATTTAGTATTACCTAAAAATACAACTACCAACGAAGCAGCAGCTTTAGTTGGAAAAGAGGCTCGTGGACAAGCATACAAAGATATCGCAGTAAACCCAGATAAAATAGCACAGCTAATCAAGAGATTACACGATCAAAGAGGTGTCTATACGCAGCGCGTTAAAATAGTACGTGAATCGATGGATGAAGTTATGCAGGCGATTACCTCAGATATTCAACGAGCGTATGATGGATCCGAAGGTACACTGATTGCATTTATAGATCAACTGAACGCGCAATGTATGAGTCGTGTATCGCCCCAAATCCCTCGTACATCGGCTTTGCCTATCGATAGTACGATCTATAATGATTTTCTAAAAAGTGGCATAGCAGACTTAGATAAATTCAGTGCTTTTTTATCTGAAATAGGGTTTTTTCAAGATGAAGTTCCCTATCTACGTTATGGAAATCAGACAGAACGTGGTGTTGATTTGAAAACAATAGTCTATACAAATGGTATGTACATAGACACAAAATCCAATACCCAAGTCAGTCCGGACGAATTACAATCTTCAGATTATCTATTACCTGCAAAAGAATTAGCATATCTATTGAATTTTGGAAGTATTGTTCCTACCATCTATGGTGAACGCAATGAGACACAGGCATGTGGAGAAGGTGGCACTGATTATTATCATCCATATGCGATGGCTAGGGCACAATTAGAGCGAGCCAGTTTGCAACCAGTATTCTATTGTACGCAGGATCCCGTTCCTGCCTCATGTCAAAACCCATCCGACTTTGGCACAGTGTATGATTTTTATAAAGGTATTTTATATCCATGAGTAAAACCCTAGATTTTAAAAAAAATTTAAAGGAATTAGTTTATACACCAGCTCCCTCAGGGTATGAATGGTCTCTGGGTATGGCAGAAAAAATACAGTCACTTATAGGCAAAAAAGGTCTGAGGATAGGAAATAATTTGGTGTATGAAATAGGACAAGGATCGAAAACTATCTTTATAAGTGCCCATATGGACGAGGTTGGTTTTTTTATTAAAAATGAAGGAAAAATATATCTGAATCCTATTGGGAGTATCGACCCGGAGAGTGTGAGGAACACTCGAATTGACATATATCAGTTTGCGGGTACAGGTTCACAAAAAATAGATCAGGGGCTTGTATTGTCTGAAGTTGAGCCTGCTACCTTTTCCAATCTCTCTGTGAAAACAGAAAAAAGTAAAACAATCTGCACCGGAGCAATTGCCACCTTTAGTAAAACTTATGTATGTAATGATGATATCGTATGTGCTACGTCTCTTGATAATAAAGTGGGGGTCGTGGCACTCATATCACTTATACAATTATTTTCTCAACAGAATCTGGACGATATACGACTCATTTTTTGTTTTGCCGCCGGGGAAGAGCAAGGTATGAATGCGGTGATGAATGCAGTCAGAAAGTTCAATCCCGATTTTTGCATTGATATAGATTCTGCATATGGGCGACCCTATATTGACGATAATATTGACTACTGGAGTATACCCGAAATAGGAAAAGGTCCAGCTTTGCAACTGATGGGGCAGGAGTGGGTATTACCAGATTATCTACGTGAATTTGTAGAGCGTTTAGCTAAAAGTCAGAAAATATCTTTGCAATACGAGATCCCAGCAGGAGACGAAGGAGGTACGCAGTCATTATTTTATGCAGCATCGGGGTATCCATTTATTCAAATAAATATACCGGTTGCCGATCAGCATACCGCTCAAAGTAGTTCTTCATTACAGGATATTAAAGAAACTATTGCAGTCACAGAGCATATTGTGAGAAATATTCCATCCATTTTGTAGATTTATAGATTCTTGCTATCTATCAGTATTGTCACCGGCCCATCGTTATATATCTCCACCTCCATCATGGCGCCAAATTCCCCAGTTTTTACCGGTACACCCGTTTTTTTGAGTTCCTCAACAAATATATTGTATATTTTTTTTGCCTCCTCAGGCTTCATTGCCTGGGTATACGAAGGTCTTCGCCCTTGGGTTACATCGGCACACAGAGTAAATTGTGATACGACGAGTATTTCACCTCTTGTGTCCAGAATAGAGCGATTCATTTTGCCATTTTCATCATCCATGATACGAAGATGCACAATTTTAGGAATTATTTTTTTTATATCTTCGTCAGTATCATCTGCAAGTATTCCAAGCAAAATTGTGTACCCATGTCCAATACCCGAGAAGACTTTGGCATCAATTGTTACTAAACTTTTTGTAACACGCTGAATGAGAGCTATCATATTATTTTTAAAATGGATAATACTGTTGTTTAACAATGGTAGAATTCTCTGCGATAGTGACTACATTATAAAAGCCTACATTGTCATACTGAAAGTCGGGTTTTTCTTGCTGAGGCCATGTAAAAAATTGCAGAAAGCTACTGCCAACCGAGGAATATAATATGCCATTTTTATATATACTCATCCCTCGGTGAATATGTCCAAAAAAAACACCCCTCAGAAGATGCTTTTTAGGTAACAGCATCTCATGAAATGTTTGTCCTTCAAGCAAAAGCATATCCCGATCGAGCCAAACAGAATCTAGGGAAATAGGCGGAAAGTGAAGCAGTATTGCAAATGGCTTTTGTACGTGCTCTATATAATTTTTGAATATTTTCATCTGATTACTCGATAGTTGGCCATGGGGATCTATAGCATCGGGGCCTTTCGCATCAAGCACCAGAAACTCTATATCTTCCTTTTCAAAAAGATATATATTTTCCGTTGGATCGGAAAGTAACTTTCTTTCACCATATACCATATGCTTATTCATCGTTTCTGAAATGTCATGGTTACCTGTTACAAAATAACAAGGAATATGTACCTCTTTGAAAAGCTCAGCAGCAAGGATATAAGATTCTTCTTCCCCTCGTAATGCGGCAACATCGCCTGTGTGTAGCAAGAAATCAGGTACAAACGGTAACTGTTTGATTGCGGAGATTAATTTTTTAGTTGCCTCATAAGGATTTGTCTCATAGATCAAGAAATCTTTTGTTGTTCCGATATGTGTGTCACTAATATGGACAAAGCGCAGTGGTTTAGTCATGATTATAGATAGTCATACTATTATACAGGTGTTTAAATACTGCTGAAATCGCTTTATAGAAAAGAGTTGCATATGTCCAACTCAAAAATATGGTAGTGAGTCCCGAATTTTGTCTGTACAATACAAAAAATAATATAGTTTCTATAAAAAGTAAAATGACAAGCTCATACCGCAGAATTTGAGTATCATCCATACGACTTCGGTGTATAGCTGGATATTTCTTTTCCAAAGCATTCAAAAGCAACCACCCGATAAACACTCTTCCCAATATGAAAAAGTGTAAAAAAACATTGAACAAGTATTGATTTTCATTTAAATATGGGTCTAAACGTGCAACTGGTACATAATACATAAACGATAGCAAGGTAAGGGAGAACACACATAGGTAATAGACGAAAATAAGAAAGGATTTTTCCCTATATTTGACCTGCTCGTCGGAAAATGCATGTTTGATCGTCAGGTGAATAGTTGTGTACACAAATATAGCCACAACGACTAGTACGATGAGAAATCTGACGATTTCAACAATTTCGTCAAAACTTATCTCTCGGGGTATAAGTCCTTCAAGGATAAAATTTAAAAGTAAAGAACCATTCAGAACTATGGCTATCAAAATGGGGTAGAGAAGCCCAATAATATCTGATTCGGAAAAAGTAGGTAAAAAGATTCTGAGAATGAGTTTTTCAAACCAAGTCATTTGCATAATTATTGTGGTTTACCTTGAGGATTCACAATTATAGCTTTTTCGCCATCATGATTACATTCCAGACAATACTGGCTAAACATATCTTTTATTACCGTTTTCTCCTTCATTTCTACGGCAGGGTTACCTGGATCTGGTAAATATTGATCCGTATCCTTATTTACAGGTACCTGCTCTTTTGCAATAGAAGCTTTAGAGTTTGTCCCTTCAATGAGGTATTCAAATCGAGTTGGGCAATTAAATCCTTCACCTTGCTTTGAAGCAAGGACACCGGTATCGCTACATACTTGTGCGCCCATGACTCCTGCTGGTTTTACCGGTGGTAAGTTTGGTTGATCTTTCAATAAATATGATATGACACCATTCCATACAGGAGAGGCGCCGGTCAAGCCCGAGGCTACACCCTGGTTCATTGGCGTAAAATCATTGTTGCCGACCCAGACTGCAACAAGGAAGTTGGGTGTATACCCAATCGTCCAGTTATCTCGAAGGTCATCGGTAGTACCTGTTTTTACAGAAACAGATTTACTGGGTACGACCAGTTCGGAATTGGGTCCAAATGCCGAAGTACGTGCCCCGTTATCCTGCAATATATGAGACACTATAAAAGCCGCATCTTCAGATATTGCCCGCTTGCCATCCATTGCCAAATAATTGGGAAGTGACAGTGACTTTTTGATTTCGTGTTTATAATTTGGATCTTTAAATTCATACAACACTTTTCCATTTCTATCTTCCACCTTTAACACATAGTTTAGCTTTCGAGGTATGCCACGATTGGCCAGAGCCGAGTAGGCTTGAGCCATCTCAGTCATAGGTACTTCACCACCACCGAGCGTGAGGGAAAGGCCATAATTTTTAGGATTTTTAAATGAAGTGATCAGAAAAGCCGATGAGGAGGCAATGAAATTTTCTACACCATTGTATGCCAACATTTTCACTGCTGGGATATTATACGAGTTGGCCAGGGCATAGCGAAGCTGTACAGGACCGTGAAATTTACCATCATAGTTTTTGGGACAGTACCCTTGTGGTTGTCCGGGATTATTAAAACAAGTTGCCACATCTAGGAACATAGTAGAAGCAGTGACAATCTTTCGATCGATACCAATCGCATAATTTATAGGTTTGATAGAGCTTCCGGGTTGGCGTGTATTGGCTGTTGCTACATTAAATGCTCCTGAAGCTGTTGCAAAATAGTCGACAGATCCGACCATGGCAAGTACTTCGCCGGTTGGCGGACGAGTCACCAGTACTGCACCGTTGGTGACATTCAGGTTTCTAATTCGATCGACTTCCTCCGCGAGTATTCTTTCCGCCTCTCTTTGTGTTTCCAAATCGAGAGTAGTTGTCACCGTAAGCCCGCCTTCTTCAAGCTGTGACAATCCGTATTCAGATTCAAGCAGCTTCTTTACCTCAAATACAAAATGAGGCGCTTGTATATCAATTTTAGGTGGATTTACTACTATTGGTTGCTTGGCGGCTTGAACATGTTGTTGCGACGTGATATATCCTTGTTGTTCCATACTTCGCAACACACTGTCTCGTCTTTTTTTGGCAAGCTCCGGGTTATAGTGAGGAGAATATGCACTAGGAGCTTGTGGTAAGCCAGCAAGGAGCGCTGCCTCATGTAGCTTTAGGTCCTTAGCATGTTTTCCAAAATAAGTTCTGGCTGCTTGTTCTACGCCATAGGACGATCCGCCATATGGTACCTGATTGAGGTACATTTCTAAAATTTCTTTTTTTGAAAAAATTCTTTCTACCCAGACAGCAAGCACGATCTCCCGCACTTTTCTACGTATTGTCCTTTCGGGGCTAAGAAGCGCGCCCTTGACCAGTTGCTGAGTGATAGTTGAGCCACCCTGGACACTATTAGTTTGAAATGAGTCTTTGGCCGCCCGTAAAATACCTGAGACTATAGATACGCCGCCGTGTTTATAAAAATCTTTATCCTCGATGGCGACAGTTGCCTGTGTCACATAATCTGGGAGCTCATCTACGTGTACTGGTGTTCTATTTTCCTCACGATACACTTCATACAGTAGCTTTCCGTTTCGATCATAAATATGAGAAGACAGCGGTATTGCTTTATAGTCTTTTAAAGAGTAGGGCGAAGGAAGATTATTAAATATAAAAAAATACATAAAAGCACTGCCTCCCAAGAGGCCTAGTAAAATCAGTATTCCAACAGAAGAGAAAATATAGAATTTGAGTGTATGCGATTTTTCAATTTTTTCCTTTACCGAGTTAGCCATAGATGATTCCATAAGATTCAATCAAGTAATTATACATCTTTCATATAGATATGAAAACATTATATATAAATTGCTGCAACCGATACTATTTAGCATGCTGTATTCAGTAAGATCTTAGGCAATGCGAGGGAAAAGTGGTTGGATTTTTTCAATTTTTCCTGTTGTAGCAGTCTGTATTTTTTTAGCTGTTTCTGGCAGAAGAGGCTGTAGATTGATACTTATATGGTTCAACGTATTTAGCCATCCCCGAAGCATCTCTTTACGATCATCTGCTGCCAATTTCCATGGTTCTTTCACATTAATATCCTTATTAATGGCACGAATTTGTTCCCACATTTTCTCCAGGACTTCATGAAATCTAAAGTTTATTAATAATTCAGTTAACTTATCATTATATTGCTGAATTGCTGAATTGCTGAGCGGCTGTATCGTTATGCCATCTTTTGCGGCGATCGTTGTGAGGCGCGAAAGTAAATTTCCTAATTCATTGGCGAGATCAGATTCATACAGCTGTTTCATCCGATCTTCTGAAAAATCTCCGTCCGAAAGAGAAGGGATTTCTCGAAGCAAGTAGTAGCGCACCGCATCTGTGCCATAGATTTTTACCATCTCAAAAGGATCAATCACATTCCCAAGACTCTTACTCATCTTTTGGCCTTTTACCGAGATAAAGCCATGTACAAACTCTTTGTTAGGTAGAGGCAAATTAGCGGATAAAAGCATACCAATCCAGTAAATAGCGTGAAACTTAATGATATCTTTGCCGATGATATGTATCTTTAGATCATTATCTAACCAGTATTTTTTATAAAGATCGCCCTCCGTGAAAAAATCAAGTGCCGTTATGTAGTTGGTCAGAGCGTCAAACCATACATACATCCGTTGATTTTCGTCACCTGGTACTGGTATTCCCCAGTTCTTCATACGAGTAGCCGGTCGAGATATAGAAAAATCCTCAAGACCTTTCTTTATAAAGTTTACGATTTCATTTTTTCTGCTCTCGGGGGCAATTTCTATTTTATTATGGACAATGATATCAAGGATATGTTCCTGGTACCGAGAAAGCGCAAAAAAGTAATTTTCTTCAGATATCTCTTCAAGTTTGCGATTGTGGTTGGGGCAAATATTATCTGGAAATTCTCCATCCTTGTAAAATGCCTCACAGCCAACACAGTACAGACCAGTATATGTCTTTTTATATATATCCTTTTCACATAGTTTCCAGAAATTCTGCGCGCCTTTTATATGTTTTTCCGAAGTAGTGCGAATAAATTGATCAAAAGAAAGGTGTAGCGGTGTAGCCAGATCTTGAAAGCGTTTCGAATTTTCATCGACCAGTTGTTGGGTAGGTACACCTGCTTTTTCTGCAGATTCTACATTTTTTTGTGCGTTTTCATCCGTCCCAGTGAGAAAATAGGCGTCGTATCCGGCAGCACGAAACGCGCGGACCAACGTATCTGTTTGTACAAGCTCAAGAGCATGTCCAATATGGGGCTTGCCATTTACATAGGGGATAGAGGTTGTTATGAATGCCTTTTTCATAGGTTATTTAAACAGAAATGATACTGCTATTATAAATGATAAAAGAAGTATTGTATTTATAAGATCAAAACCTATGAGGCTATTTAGTATTAAAAAAGTTCCGACAAAGACCGTACATAGCAACTGATATTTCTTTCTGAGGAAAAATCCAGTACCAATATAGATTGCACTGGTAAGTAAAAAAATAAAAGGTATAATAACTAACATATTAAATGGAGGGATAAACCATACATACAAAAAAGTAAGTATGGCTATGAGCATAAACGTTATGAATGGTATAGAGAAAGGTGTTTTACGCGCAATTCTTTGTAAATTCATACAAACCCTTGAAACTTTTGTTATTATCTATTATAATCACATGAATTATGGCACAAGTACAACTACCAGAAAACAAACAAGAAATAATTGAGCAGTTCGCACAGAAAAATGGCGATACTGGTTCACCCGAAGTGCAAATTGCACTTTTATCATTCAAGATTCAAAAACTGAGTAATCATCTTGATGGAAATAAAAAAGATAATCACTCACGTCGTGGACTCCTTAAAGTTATTGCAAAACGTCGTCGTATCCTTAACTATCTGCAAAAACTTGACGAAGCACGCTATAAAGAGCTCTTGAAAAAGGTAGGTCTTAAAAAATAATTAATAATTTTAGCGAATGAGTTAACACGAAGTGTCCGTGTTATGTCATCCTGAATTTATTTCAGAATCTTCTTCATATCCTAGCTTCACCCAGGAAAGATGCTGAAACAAGTTCAGCATGACACTAATATACTTCGTAAACCCTAACTCTTCGTATATACTCTTTCTATATGAAAGTATTAGAAAAATCCATCCAAATAGATGGACAAACCCTTACATTACAATTTGGTAAACTTGCCCAACAAGCCACAACATCCGTATACGCAACCTTAGGTGAGACATCCGTCATGGTAGCAATCACTGCTGGCAAAAAACGCGATGATCTTGACTATTTTCCGCTCCAAGTAGAATATGTCGAACGTTTGTATGCCGGTGGTATCATCAAAGGCTCCAAATGGGTCAAGCGAGAAGGACGCCCAACAGATGAAGCAATACTCAAAGGTCGTCTTATCGATCGTTCCATCCGTCCGTTATTCCCCAAAAATTATAAGCGAGATGTTCAGATTATCATCACCCTTTTCTCAGTAGACAATGTCAATTCACCTGAAATAGTGGCTGCAATTGCTACTTCTGCAGCTCTTCATGTTTCTCCAATCCCATGGAATGGTCCAATCAGTACTCTGCGTATGGGCTATATCCCAGCCGAAACTGAAGGCGGCTCGTTCATCGTGAATCCAGATGAAAAAGAAGAAAAATATTGTTGTCTTGATCTTGTGGCATCAAGTACTCGTGAAAAGGTGCTCATGATCGAAACTGCAGCACAAGAAGTATCTGAAGAAATCGTCGAACAAGGATTAAAGAAGATAAAAGAAGAAAATATAAAGATAATCGATTTTATCGAATCTCTCAGAGCCGAGATTGGCATGAAAAAAGAAGAATCCACAGATGAAATAATTGATAAAAAGGTAGCTGAAATCCTCAAAAGTGATTTTAAATCCGAATTACAGGAGCTCGTAAAAGATAAAGCCGCAAAAGAATCAGGCGAAAGCGCCAAGCTTCCAGAGCTTATGAAGGCAGTCACCGCCAAAATGGGTGAAGAGGCTGATCAAAAGCTGATTGCAGCTGCTATCGATTATTTGGTCAAACAAATGATTCGTGACAATACCCTTGATACAAAAATACGTGTTGATGGGAGAAAATTAGATCAGATACGCTCACTTTCAGCAGAGGTTTCTATCTTAAAAAGAACTCATGGTACCGGTCTTTTTCAACGAGGCGATACTCAAGTGCTGTCGGTAGCTACATTGGGAGCTCCAAGCCTAGAACAGCTTATCGAAGGTCCTGAAGGTCAGGAAATCAAAAGATATATCCACCATTATTCTTTCCCACCATACTCAGTAGGTGAAACCGGACGTATTGGCTCTGTATCTCGTCGAGAGATTGGTCATGGTGCATTGGCTGAGAAGGCGATAGAACCTGTACTCCCAGATGAAAAAGATTTTCCTTATACAATTCGTGTAGTCTCTGAAGTGCTTTCCTCAAACGGTTCCACTTCAATGGCTTCAACTTGCGGATCTTCCCTTGCCCTTATGGATGCTGGTGTACCTATCAAAAGGCCAGTGGCCGGTATTGCTATGGGTATCATGACACGTTCAGATGATGAATATATTGTTCTTACCGATATCATGGGTATTGAAGATTTCTCAGGCGAAATGGACTTTAAAGTCACCGGTACGACCGAAGGTATCACCGCAATTCAGCTTGATGTCAAAAATACTGGTCTTACAGACAAGATGATAACTGAGATTCTAGCAGGCGCAAAAGATGCCCGTATGCAGATTCTTGATGTGATGAATGGTGCATTATCGACACCACGAACTCATGTTTCACAATATGCACCTAAGATATTGCAGCTTACCATTCCAACAGACAAAATTGGAGAAGTTATAGGCCCAGGCGGCAAGATGATTCGTTCGTTGAGCGCCAAGTATGAATGTGAAATCAATATCGAAGAAGATGGATCAGTTGTTATTGCAGGCGTCAATAAAGAAAAAGTTGAAGAAGCAGTAAAAGTGATCCACAACATGACTCGTCAGGTACAGCCAGGTGAGACATTTGAAGGAGAAGTTGTTCGTATGATGCCATTTGGAGCATTTGTCGAAATCCTTCCCGGAAAAGATGGACTGGTCCATGTATCCAAAATGGGAGCCGGTTTTGTACGACGACCAGAGGATGTTGTCAGTCTTGGACAGAAAGTAAAAGTAAAAGTCTATGAAGTAGACAGCCAAGGACGCATAAATCTTCAACTGATCAATGAAAAGGAAGACAAAAATTTTCCACCAACTGAAGCAGAAATGAAGATTGAAATGGACTAAAACTTAGTGTTATTTACGAAAGAGACGAGTGAGGGGAAACCCAAGCTCGTCTCTTTTTATGGGATAATTTTATATATTTGTTATGTAATTGTGTGTAATTGTAATCAATATCACTGATATAATACCGCTTTGGAGTCATACTATGCACATATGATATACCAATTACATTTACTAACCCACGATACATGGATGAGAAGAGCTGCTCTGGCTATATGTATCTTACCTGCTCTATTTTTTACTATTTTTGCATTTGGCGAGATGACAGAAGGAGATATGTCAGGTCTGGTACATGTCGGACAGCTAGTTATATTAGCAGCATTATCTTACATCGCATATAAGTGGCCTTATGCAGGAGGATTACTCATGTTGTTTTCTGGTTTGCTACTGGCTATGACATATGTATCTGCCACCAGGCATTTTCCGCTGAGTACCATCGTGATAGTTACCTTGAGCGTTTTTATTCCGCTCATTGTAGCTGGAGTACTTTTCATTAGCTTTGCACGAGGACATAGGTCTGAAGAATAAGCATACTTATTTACAACACTCTTCAAAAGTGTTAAGATGATTACGTGACATTTTTATCTAGTTAAAAGTTAACAGATAAGAGAGAATAGTCTAAAGCGTACACTCTTAACTTTTAACTTTTCACTTTTAACTCCTTTAACTATGGGTCGAAAAAAGAAATCACGTTTTGGACTGCGATTAAACGGCAAAACTATACTCAATATACTAGGATTTTTCCTCATTATAATAGGGCTTATTATGCTGGCCTCATTTCTCCATATGTTTACAGGCTCTTCGCAAGGAGCAGTATTGCAGCAGGTCAATTCACAGCTGATACACATTTTTGGAGGCCTTTCCATATTTGCACCTTTTATTGTCATGCTGGTTGCCGGTCATTTCTTCAATTCTAAAAAGCTCAAATTTGTCAAACTCAATGTCACGATAGGGTCATTTGTCGTTTTCATATCGCTCATTGGAATCTTGCGCTCTGGCTCTGTAGGACAGTCTATATTCGACAATCTCACTATTGATTTTACAGCTTTAGGAGCACTTTCGATTTTACTGATTGGCACTATTATTGGACTTATTTTGTTTTTAGATACATCCATAGATGTTATAGTGCTTGCGTTTCTTAAAGTAGCCTCACCGTTTATAGAAGTAATGAAGAAGATCTTTGCAAAAAAGCCATCGATCAAAATGCCTGAGCTTGCATCCAAGTCAGCCGATCCCCATGATGATGGTTTTATCAGAGATACAGCTATAAACAAGCCGGTCCCGGCGACACCAGTACCTGTTCATGCACCTGTAAAATCTGCAACTTCAGGATCGGCCGGACAATCTGAAAACAGTATATCTATCAAACCTGTAATGCCTGGTGATTCGTCAACCTGGGTGTATCCACCGGTCACATTACTACATGAAGTAAAGCAAAAAGATGCCGATCGCGGCGATGTGAAGTTCAATGCCCATACCATCGAAAAAACGTTGGAAAGTTTTGGTATACGAACCCGTGTTGCCGAGGTAAATTTTGGGCCAACCGTCACTCAGTATGCAATTGAAATAACCATGGGCACGAAGCTTTCTAAAATCACCTCATTAGGCAATGATTTAGCGCTTGCACTGGCTGCTCCTACAGGGCAGGTACGTATTGAAGCACCTATTCCCGGTCGATCACTCGTGGGTATTGAAATCCCAAACAAGAAACCTCAAATCGTGACACTCAAGCAGCTGATGGAGTCCTCCAAGCTTGCCGAGAGAGAAGGGACCTTGCAAGTACCACTTGGTCTAGATGTGGCTGGTTTGCCTATCACGGCAACTCTTGCTGATATGCCTCACGTCCTGGTGGCTGGTACGACAGGATCGGGTAAATCGGTCATGCTCAATGCCTGGATTACCACCCTCATGATGAGAACCCGTCCCGATGAGCTGCGTATGATTCTCGTCGATCCCAAACAAGTTGAAATGGTCCAGTACAATGGAGCTCCACATCTTCTTACTGATGTTATTACAGATCCGGCAAAAGTGGTATCTGCGCTTCGGTGGTCGGTTGCAGAGATGGAGGCGCGCTATAAGGAGCTGGCTCAGGCCGGAGTTCGCAACCTTGAAGGATTTAATAAGCTTGAAGGCATACAACAAAAGCCCTATATCATTTTTATCATCGATGAACTTGCAGACCTCATGATGTATGCAGCCAACGAAGTAGAAGACATGATCACTCGTATCGCTCAGAAAGCCCGCGCTGTCGGTATCCATTTAGTTCTAGCGACTCAGCGTCCTTCGGTAGATGTTATCACAGGTCTTATGAAGGCCAATATTCCAAGCAGAATCTCATTCAATGTATCATCTATGATAGATTCACGGGTTATTATAGACACACCTGGTGCAGAAAAACTTTTGGGCAGGGGAGACATGTTCTATTTGCCACCAGATCAAGCCAAGCCACGCCGTATACAAGGACCTTTCATTACCGAAACAGAGGTGAAAGATGTCATGAACTTCCTCAAGTCCCAAGTGCCCGTGGTCCATTACACTGAGGAAATTACAGAAAATACCTCACCCAAAATAAATGGCGCTATGCCAGGATCGGCAGGAGCAGATGGTCGGGATGAGTTTTTCAATGATGCCATGCAGCTTATTAGCCAAACAGATAAAGCATCAGCGTCATTACTGCAAAGAAAGTTACGAGTCGGCTATGCACGAGCTGCGCGTATTTTAGACGAGCTGGAAGAAGCCGGTTACGTAGGACCTTCCGAAGGCTCCAAGCCTCGTGAAGTCATAAAACGTGCCATTAATGAACAAGAATGATAAACCACGTATGTTAAAAGATTCTTTTAAAGTAATCTTATACCCTTCACAATCTTACTTATTGCAATATACAGCCATTTTTGTACTTCTGTTTGGCCTACAAGCACAATTATTTATAGCCATATATAAAAACGCTTTGAGTGTACACAATGCTCTTGTAGTTGGCATACCTATTACTATTTCACTTGTATATATTTTATTTCATTTCGTAATGAGAAAAATAATAATAACGCATGATAGTATTGAAAATGTTCGTGTGTTTCCTATGCAATCGAAACGACTGTATTTTTCAGAGATAATAAGTTATAAAGTATATAATTCCATTAATTTTGGAGGTAGTAGAACAGGAAATACTAGTGGTATTACCTTTCAAACAATAGACAATAAAACATGGATATGGAATATCTCAGGCTTTGATTTCACGGAGATAAAAAAATATTTGTCGCCCATAAGAAATTCTTAATATATATGTAAAGCAGGATTTTCTTCATCTGTAGGCCATTTCAGTGGATTGTAGCGTATATATTCACGG
>CAZMJG010000026.1:0-15029 GCA_964566675.1 uncultured Gammaproteobacteria bacterium | reverse complement strand
ATGTTAGCAATATCTGCGGTTTTCAAATCAGAAACTTGTGACAATCTTTTTTCGTAGAGTATATCTGCGTTTTGTAGTACATTGGTAAAATTTATGTAGGTGGGTTTGGAGGTAAAAGCAGATACATAGGCGGTATCAGATTCAGCATTTTCCTCTATAGGTACGAAAACAGATCCGTTGGGTTGATTTCGTAAAAAAGTAAGCGCTTCCATTTCTTTTTCAGGGATAACGAGTCTTGCTGGATTTTGTAAGTATCCAGCGTTTACAAAATTGGCTGGGAGCGTCAAAGATACAAAAAGTATGATCACTAGTATCCCTATAGTTTTTTGTTTTTTAAATATATCATGGAGGAGTTGAGCTGTAAAAATATTGAGTAGAAAAGCAGCTGGTACTGCAAATTGTATCGGATTGTACCAGTCGCCTTTTTGTATAAATAACACGGCACAGGTAATCAAAATCATTATGACAAGTGACATTATCACTGTCATCCTATCTGCTTTTTTAACAAGATATAACTTTAGTATCTGAATAAATCCAATAAATCGAGTTCCAAAATAGAATAATGCAAAAAGAAATGTAGAAAATAATTCTATTCCAAATAGACGAGGTGACCAACCATGCTCATAGAGGAAGTAGCGGGCTAGAACCATATTGGGTAGATGAAATAGTGTCGGTGTCTCGATAAGATGATGAACGGTTGCAAATGGTGAAAAAATGAATATTGATCCTGTCTTTGTAGTATTGAAAGGATTATAAAACAAGATAACTGCCATGCCCGTACTTAGTAGAAAGAAAAAGCAATTTCGTATGAAGTTTTTCCACTGTCTATATTGTATAAGTATCCAAATTTCATTAAAGCCTACGATCAGCAATATAGTAAAAGCAACATAAAATTTAGTGCCAAACGCTAGAAAAAGGAGACAACTGATCAGTAAAGATTGTTTTAACGTGATTATCCCTTTGGTATAGATTATGAGGAGAATAATAAATAGCATCAATAAAGCTAAGGCGGCATGTGGACTCTCTAGTAATCGAGTCGCCTGAAATGTATTGATGAGTACCGTATTTTGAATTTTTCCAGTGTGATAAAGAGAGGTGATCAGTGATAAATGCATCCCAAAAAAAGTACAAAACAGGAATAATCCCACAAACAGGGGAGTATCGCGTAGTTTGCGTGCGAATAGTATTGCCACAGTCGTCATGGAGCTGATATAAAAAAGGGGAATAAGTATATAGTAAGTTAAAGTAATAGGGATACCTATAAATGAAATGATATAAGCCACAAGATTGGGCAAATAATGATACCCTTGTAAGGTTGCGCCAGCATATACAGGCATTTGAAATGGCCATGTCTTAAAAGCGGTATTTGCTACCGCAAGAAACCACAAGCCATCGCGATAATTGGTCCCGATGATCATCCCGCATTCACCATGTGTACATCCATTTCGTCCATCAAAGACAAATGGCATGAGCGTAAGTATCCAGGCAATCATCATCATTAGTAAAAGGATTTTATGACGGAATAAGTATCGCACTGAGTTTAGAAGTGATTGCAAAATCATATGGTATATATAATACCTCAATACTCAAGGGAGTGTGAAACTTTCTGATGATTATTGATAAAATAAAGGCAGTATATGACAAAATTTTTACTGCATTTAAAACATCCTTTAGTAACACTAATAATAAGTGGACTACTGTTAAGAGTCGTTTTTATATTTGTCGCCTATAGTTGGGATGTTAATAGCCATATAACGTGGGGAAAAGAAGTCATCGAACGCGGAATCCATGGCTTTTATGAAAGGCCGACTATCGACCATTTTAATACTATTTATCCCAATTATCCTCCATTAAGTATTTATGTGTTTGTATTATGTTACGAATTTTATACGTTTTGTAAATTTTTATTGTGGCAATTAAATATTCTCTTACCACTATTCCCATCTGCGATTGTCACATGGTTTGATTCACGAGAGGCTATTGCTGGATTTATGAAAATCCCTTCAATTGCTGCTGATATCGGAGTTGCCTTGTTATTATATAAAATGGTTGTGAAATACAAAAATAATCATCTCGATGGACTGTATGCAGTTGTATTCTATTTATTTAACCCTTTTGTGTGGTATACCAGTGCATTGTGGGGACAAATAGAATCTATATCTCTTTTTTTTGTAGTATTGTCATACTATTTGTTGCTGTACGGTGAAAAGAAGTATATGCCTTTTATTATTTTTACTTTTGCATTGCTTTTTAAGCAAACCAGCTTTGTTTTTTTGCCAATACTCACCATAGCATATCTCAAGAAATATTCAGTTCAGGATTTTTTGGTGAGTATTGTACTGTGCTTGATCATATTCTGTTTGGCATTTATACCGTTCTATACACAAGGAAATATTCTGTTATATCCTTTTATAACTTATTTTACTCGTATATTGACGGCCTCAGGAATACCTTTTGCAAGCAATCATGCCTTTAATTTTTGGGCACTTATTACACAATGGAAAGATATTCCAGATAGCACCAAAGGGTGGGGATTATCTTATAGGTATTGGGGATATGTATGTGGTATTTTTTTATTATTACCCATTTTCTGGAAATATACAAAACGTGCGCTTTCTTCGAAAAGTTTATATTTTACTTCTCTGGTAACTGCATTTACTGTATATCTTTTCTTTACCAGAATGCATGAACGTCATATACAACAAGCTTTATTTTTCTTGATACCTTTTGCTGTTGTAGATAAACGATTGAGGGTACTATATATAGTTCTTTCATTTATACACATGGTGAATTTGTATCATAATTGGTCAGCTATTCGATGGGAACCTTTATTGGCTATTATTTTATCAGCGGTCACCGTAAATACTTTGATTGTTTCTCTTATTGCAATATACGGATATATTATGTTTTTGTATATGCGTAAGGCTTTATGGCTGCAAAAAAAAGATACGGTATAATAAATACATGAAATTTTCATACGTCTGTCGGAATGGGAAGATTATCCCATATCAGGAAGCGACTGTCTCTATAGAGCATACGGAAGTCGCGTATGGATTTGGAGTATATGAAACTATAAAATTACGAAATAATATTTTATATTTTCTTCCGCAGCATATAGAACGTCTGTTTCATTCTGCTCAACAAGTAAACCTTGAACATACAATTACTCCCTTAATGATTGAAGAGGCAATTCATGACCTTATTTCTCGGACTCAGGAGACTTCTTGTAATATCAAGATATTGCTATATGGTGGTAAAACAGCAGATCAGACTGAGCTATTTATCATTCCATCTGCCCCTTTTTATCCTGATCGTAAATGGTATCGAGAAGGAATCTCGTTGACTTCTTTTGAACATGAAAGGTGGATGCCTCAGGCAAAGACTTTAAATATGTTACCCAGTTATTATATGTTTAAAAAAGCGCAGGAGAATGGCCATTATGATGCTCTTTTATATGATAAGAACAAGAATATTCGAGAAGGGACACGTACTAATGTATATGTTATGCAAGGAAAGAATATATATAGCCCTTATAAAAAAAACATTTTAGTCGGAGTAACAATGCTCACATTAGAAAAGGTAATAAAACAATCATCATATAGTATTGATTATGTTGATATCCCTTTTGCTAAAATAGGAGAATACGAAAGCATGTTTATCTCAAGCACAAGCACAAAGATTATGCCGGTAAGGCAGGTTGATGGAATGAAATATGAGATAGTTTCACAAGATTTGAAGGATTTAATCTCCCTTTATGATAATGCTTTAGAAAAGTCCCAGGGAGACTTTAACAAATTATAATAAATTATCTTCAATCATTTTTTTTACCCAAGGTGCAAGTAATGGAGTGAGGGGATTTTTTGGATTTCTTAACTGTTTTGGTGTCTGCAGTGAAAAACCATAGGCCGTTTCAAAATTGGGCATGATGATCTTTTTTAGTTCACAAGTATATATATAACAAATTTCATGCTCTTGATATCTGCTATAAGGATCTGCTGCTTGATAATAAATTTTACCTTTATACTCAGGCGGACCGACTAATTGAGGCTGCTCTATATGCCACTCTCGAGCCAGTGTGCGATAGATGGCATCGAGTGGATCTTGGAGTGTATCATCTACGTAAAGAGGATGGGAAGAAATAGAAACATCATAAATTCCATCAAATACAGGGTGCTTGCGATGCTGAAGAACAAGTGTGTCTTCAAACATGATACTAAGAGTAAAGGCTCGGTGGAGGATACCTTTTTCATGTGCTTCCCATCGTTCAACTTTTCCTAAAACAGTGTCATTGCTGTCAACGTGGGCGATGTATTGTAGAGCTTTCAAATAATCCATGTGAGTATTGTATCAGTTGATGTCTGGTTTTTCAGCGCCGTCTTCAAGTTTTTCTTTAATGCTATCAAGAGTCTGTGTTGTTCCTGCTGTTTGTTCAAGGGTAGATAATTTTTCCTGTACTGCTTTTACTTTATCTTCAATGGAGCTGTTGGGCTGATTATCAGGAGTTTCCATTTCTGCGGCCATTACTTTATCTTGAGGAGTAGCCATCTGTTTTATCTCTACTAATTCTTCTTCTGCACCGTTTTGTTTATTCATTTCATCACGGAGCTTTTCTTCTCTTTCAAGAATGGCAAGAATAGTCTTTGCAGCTTCAAGTTTTGCTTTAAGATATACAATTAATTCTTCTCCTGTGAGATTATTTACTAAGAAAATTGGTAAGAGGTAAGAGACTTCATCAACTCCTTCTTGTCGCAGTTTTTCATCAGTAGAAAGAAGCTTATTTAGTACATTCGTAATAAAGATTATATCCTGTCGTATCCAGTCGAGGCGGTTCTTAATCGGATCGGCTACCGGTATGTCACCATTTTCATAATGCTCCATCCACATTTTTTTGACTTCTTCATAATCCTCCAGAGAAATAGATTGAGGTATTTGAATTGTCTTTTCAATGTTTTTTTCTGGTTCTGCCGCCACTTGCATTTGAGTCTGTATTACATTGGCGACTTCTTCTTCTTTTATTCCTTCCTTTTCTGCAACTTCTCGGATGATAGTGTTGGATGTTTGCAACAAATCAATAATTTGGGTGAGAGTTTTATCTATGTTGTTTTTTGCAATACCCGAAGACTGCGTAATCCGTTGCATCATTACGGTCATAGGTTGGTCAATATTTTGGAGATATGAATTAACTAAGTTGAGTATTTGAGGTTTTTGTAATCCGGTTTTCTGAGACAAGATCGTAATAAGTTGTTCATTTTGGATAAAAGAGAGCAGTATATTATGTATAATCTCTTTGGAAGTTCGCTCAGATGTCTCAGTATTCTGTGAAATAAGGGTTACGAAAGGTGTAGTTGCTGCATTCGTTAAAGATTCTCCTGTTGTGATAGCATTATGCATTACGCTCAAAATTTTATTTCCTTGTTCATTTGAAACATTCCTAGTACTAAAAGTTTGTGTGATAATAGAACCTTGAGTATTGATATTCTCGACTTGCACAAGTACATTTCGTATAGAATCTTCTGCAATATTTGTTTCCTGTGAAATGTTTTTTATTATTGAATCTCGTGGTTCGCTGATATGTTTTGAATAGCTTGTAAGGACTGTCCGAACTGCTTTCTCAGAAATATTTACAGACTGCGAAATATTTTTGATTGCCGTATCATTATTGGAAATACTATCTGTATAGGTGGCTGTTATCGTCTTGACTTGGTCTTCTGATTTTTTAGATTCTTGCGCTACAATTTGATTCACAGAAATATTTACAGGCTGTGGCATACTGACCAAAATTCTTTTTCGATCTTCCTCACTTGGCTTTTGATAGTCAGGTTTAGTTGGGCTAAAAAGTAGTTTTGCTTCTGATTTTACGATATCTGCTATGCGGAAGGTTTGAATTTTTGCCGTTTTAAAAGTATCAGTGAGCGAGCTTCCACTATCATCTTCCGTATAATCTGAAGAGGATTCTAAATTGGCGAGTTTAGCATCTGCTGCACGTGCTCTATCTTCGATACTTTGGGGTGTCTTTTTGTTCTCTTCATCTTCATCAAAAGACATATATTTATTGTTCTGTTCTTCTTTCTTGAGATCTACAAATATTTCCTCTTCCTCTTCCTTGGCAGCTACCTTAGAAGCTGCTTTATTTTCGTGTTCAATAATCTTCTTTGTGCTTTTTGCTGCCTCCAATTTTGCCTTAAGATAGACAATAAGTTCTTCCCCCTTCATATTATTGATTAAGAATATAGGCAACAGATAGCCCAGTTCATCAAGTCCTTCCTGCCTCAACTTCTCATCTGTAGATAACATCTTATTGAGTGTGTTGGTGATAAATACAATTTCATGATCGAGCCACTCGGATCTATTTTGAATATTCTCAGAAACAGGGACATCTCCTTCTTCATAGTGATTCATCCACATTGTTTTTACATCTTCGTAATCTTCAAGAGAGATAGACTGAGGAATCTGGATGGTCTTTTCAATATGTTGTTCTGGAGCCGCTGCCACTTGCATTTGGGTTTGGATCACATTTGCTACCTCTTCTTCTTTTATACCAGCCTGCTGTGCTACTTCTTGTACTACTGAACTTGAGGCTAATGCCGTATTGGTAATAGTTTCGAGCGTACTACGCACATTCTCTTTTTGAACGCCCGCCGACTGACTGATTTTTTCTATAATTTTTGCTGGAGGTTGATCTACATTATTTGCATAGGTTGTCATAATATTTGAAATCTGCTGCGTTTTTAGACCAGTCTGAGCTGACAGATTATTGATGAGAGTTTCGTTTTGTACAAATGAATTCATAATATTTACAACCGCTTGTTTTGAAGAGGTCTCCGAAGTACTGGCATCTTGTGCCATAACTTTCACTATAGGCGTTTCTGATGATTTATAGGCTGTGACTGTGCTCGTATATTGTTGTTGGTTTGTAATATCTGGGGCAGTAACTGTTTGCACTATTGTTTGTGCTTGTGCTGTAGAAATATTCTGTTCTGAGGCTTTCGAAGTCGCTATATTGGAATTCTTTATCATGGTATTGGCCGTGTTAATGACATTCTCTACGGTAGATCTTGCGATATTTGTCTCCTTGGCAATTTGGTTTACTATGGTTTGAGGTGCTTCAGCGACACTAGAAATTTTTGTTGAATATGAATTGACAATACTTTTGACTTGTTCTTGTGATGCACTAGTTTGATTCGATATCTGTTGAAGGTTCTGTTCGTTCTGTGTCAGAGAATTGTATACTTCCGAAACATAATTTTTTACATTCGATTGATTTATATTTGTCTCTTTAGTAATTTTTTCAAGAGCTGAATTATATACATTGTTTAGAGACTGATTTGTATTACTGACACTATTTTTGATAGAGTTAAGGATTTTAGTAGTTTGTTGTGAGGTCAGTTTTTGTATATTTGAAGTCTGTGCAATGATTTTTGCCTGAATACCAATATTGCCGCTTTGATTTAATACATTTTTCACTGTTGACTCGGATGTTTTTGTTTCCTGTGCAATATTTTTTATTATATTCGTAATAGGTTGATCTGTTTGTTTTGAATAACTCTGCAGGATATTTTTGACAGTTTCTGTTGAAGTCTTGGATGTATTGGCGATATTTTGGATTGCAGAATTATTATTGGAGACGCTTGTTGTATACGTATTTGCGATATTCTTTACCATCTGTTGTGTTTGTTTTGTCTCGCTTGCAGCCACTTGTGCGACGGTTACTTTGATGGTCTGAGGAACGGTAGTCAAAACTTCTTTAAATAGGCGTGTTTTTTCAATTTGAGAGGTTGAGGTTGATGCAAGCATCGTACGGGCTACGGTATCATTCTTGATTGCTCGATTAAATAATTCGGCTCGCAGTTTCATGTACTGTTGGCGCTCGGCTGGCGTTGTAGCTTTGACGGGGTTTGAAAGATAACTAATATTTTGAGTGAGCGTTTGCTTGAGTTGCTTATTCGTTTCCGCTTTGGCTACATCCGATATACGCGTAGCTTGTAAATTAAGATTTTTAGCTATATCTCCAGTACGGAGAGTAGCAAAATTATTAAGAGCCGCGTTTGGTACTTTGACACCTGTGCCTACAGGCGTCTTCATATCTAGATTAAGTGAGGGCAATGTGGGGCCTTTGGGAGCAATAGGTCCGTTGGGAGAGTTATTTTGTTGCATCTGATTGTACATCGCAAGCAAGATGTTTTTCATTGCAAATATACCTTCGCAACAATAGTCTCTAAAAATGCGCAGTAACCACCAAGGGAAAAATGTAACTGCCCACAACATAATAAGAGTTAATATATATTCAGCATAAGTATCTACGTAGTTCCCGTTATTTGCAGCATCAATAGGTCGACTTAGAAGGCTGGTTATGCGCTGTGCAGGACCTCCATATATGATGTTTATCCCGGTTGGATATATATAGCCTTCGGGAATAAATTTTTCACTTACACTGGTTCGGGTAAAATCAAATTGCCAAGGAATTCCATCTTTCCAAATCTTTGCTAGCGCCCCAAGAAAAAGAGTAAAGAGCGGCCCATAAAATAACCATTGAAAAAATACTCCAATCCAAATCCAGCCAGTATTACGGATAAAGACAAAGGGCATGAGGAGAGCCAAAAATGGAGATACAAAGAGAAGAAACCACAAGAGTATTTTTCTTAAAAGGAGCATGGTACCCATTACATAGTAAGTTACATTGGTGAGTTTTAGCATCGTTATTTCTGCATCAATACCTTCATTGACACGTATATTAAGATCACGACATCCATAAAAATTGACATAACTTTGTTCAGATTGTCCAATGAGCATCGGATCGGTGGGATTTGCAAAATAGATATTAAAGAGTTCGTTTCCGCCTAAATTTTCATAGAAAAATTTCATTAGTAGCTCTGAAAACTGTATAAGGACAAATACAATGGCGGCAGAGAAGGCAATATAAAGGAGCATCATCCCTATTTTGATAACTGTTGGCCAGATGCGGATATTAAAATTGTATTGAGTTCGTTGACTTACGATATATCCAATTCCAAAGATGGCAGCTATGAGTACCACTCCAAATAAGGCGATAAGACTGGATACATTCCAAATAGAGCGAAGTACCGGAGCGTCTTCTATAACTTCGGTACTGATAACCCAATATAAAAATTGACGTGCTCGCTCGTCTGCTTTTCCTTGTGCTGTGATCTCGGGATCTTCTACCCAGTAATGTTTATGTATTGGGTCTGTCAAAAAGTCTGCATATGAAGTAGCGCAAGGTTTGCCTAATCGCTGATAAATAGGGAGCATTTTAGTTGGGCAGTTGATGCGTGGATTTGCTTCAAGTTGGTTACAGGGAATGGGAGGAGTAATTGGAAAGTTGTAAAGATTATAGTCGCTGGCCTCCACAGGAAGTGGTTTTAGAAAGAAAAAAAGCCCAAATAAAATAAGAAGTAATTTTTTTTTCATGTGTTAGATAAACAAACTATATTATTCATATTAGTATAGTTTTGAGATGTTGACAACCCTCATAAAATATGACATGATCATAGTATGGATGGGATGCCTCAAGTTGTAGAAACAAGCTCAATATATGCACAAAATCTGGACGGAGGATCTCGTAGTGCATTGATTCTCGTTGGTACAATACTCTTTCTACTTATTACTGCAGTATCTACGCTACTTGCCTTGTATATCTACCAAACAAAAGCTACAAATAAATAGTAATTATTCTTTTTTTTAGTTACGCCATAATGTTTATGTTGTATAATGGTATAACATATGCTTGCCCGAATATATGCAGGAACAATAGTAGGATTACATGGCGTGTTGGTAGAAGTAGAGGCTGATGTAGCAGGTCGTGGTTTCCCAACTTTTACAATTGTGGGCCTCCCCAATAAGGCAATTGATGAAGCGAAGGATCGTGTGAGAACTTCTATCACTAATGCTGGGTATGAAATGCCGGATTCGCGAATCACAGTCAATCTGGCTCCTGCAGATGTACCCAAGGCTGGTTCTGCCTTTGACCTTGCCATCGCATTAGGTATACTTGCAGCAAGTGGAATAATAGACCAAAAATCAGTTTCCAATGCGATGTTTGTCGGTGAACTTTCGCTCGAAGGACATGTCCGCAAAGTGTCAGGGATAATATCACTCCTTTTACTGGCGAAGGATCAAGGAATTAAGAAGATCTTTATTCCTGCCGCAAATATTTCGGAGGCGGCGTTGATATCGGATTTAAATATTTACCCCGTTGAATCACTTGTTACATTGCTTGCCCATTTACAAGGTAAAAAGTTTATTCAGCAATTTGAAGGATCAGTTTTAACCAACCAGGATGAGCCTATTGATTTTTTTCAGGACTTTTCAGAGATACAAGGACAGGAGTTTGCTAAGCGGGCATTGGAGATCGCCGCAGCCGGATTTCATAATGTCCATTTGAAAGGTTCTCCAGGAGCGGGGAAAACATTACTTTCACGATCATTTCCTTCCATCTTGCCACGTATGAACAAGGAGGAAATACTGGAAGTCGCTAAAGTATATTCAGTTATTGGTGATTTAAAAAAAAGTATTTTTCAAGGTATACGACCATTTAGGTCTCCACATCATACAACATCTAAAAATGGACTAATAGGTGGTGGTAGTATCCCGGTACCGGGAGAAATATCTTTAGCACATCGGGGGGTGTTGTTTCTCGATGAATTTCCAGAGTTCCCGCGGGCTGTCCTTGAATCTATGCGGCAACCTATTGAAGATGGTTTGGTTACTATTTCTCGAGCAGCGGGAAGCCTCACCTATCCGGCACGGTTTTTACTACTGGCTGCGTCAAATCCATGTCCTTGTGGATACTTCGGGCATCCTACTCGAGCCTGTGTCTGCGCGGCAGGTATTGTCGGAAAATATCAAAAAAGATTGTCTGGACCTTTATTAGATAGGATTGATATCCATTTAGATGTGCCACCCGTAGAGGTAGAAAAGCTCTCTGGAGTGACAACAGGCGAGGACAGTGTCACTATCCGTGCACGTGTTATGCTGGCTCGCGATCGTCAAAAAAGACGCTTTGCCGAAACGAGATTGCAGTTTAATAGTGAAATGAATTCCTCAGATGTACGCAAATTATGTATCATTGATCAGGACGCACAGCAATTATTGAAAAGGGCAGTAAATAAATTATCACTTTCTGCGAGATCGTACTTTAAGATAATAAAAGTCGCACAGACAATTGCGGATTTATCTACACAAGAAAAAATTGAACAAATACATATCGCTGAAGCACTGCAATATCGTCAGCAGTAAATAATGCTATTGACAGGCACTTCTAAATATCTATAGAATGAAATTAATTATATTAATTACTTGTAAGAATATGAAAAAAATACTATTGTCCTTTCTGTCTTTCGTAATATTAATCAGTATCTTCACACCAAGTACGTTTGCACAAGCTACTTGTCCTACTAATCCTGGGGATGTACCAGCATGTCAGAGTGTAGATGTGGGGGCACTGGGATTTAAGATACCGTCGCTTGCAGACATTTTGACATTTGCGATACGAGCATTTTTTGCGATAGCGGGAATAGCTGCTTTGTTTTACATGTTGATAGGGGCATTTGGATGGGTGACCTCAGGAGGGGATAAGGATAGTATCACAGCAGCACGGGAGAGGATACAGGCAGCTGTAGTAGGTATGATACTTATTGTGGCAGTGCTTGCGATAATATGGACACTGGAGCAAGTGATCTTTAAGAGAAGAGTGTGTCTAGGTCTTTCATGTCCTGTCACGCTCCCAGGTCTTATTGAAACAAGCAATGACCAATTATATTGTTGTGCGTGCGTAATAGAAGTAAGCGATGATCCTACACAAATAGGCGTATTAAAAACCGTTATAAATGCTTATAAGCAAAAATGCACACCTGCGGGTGATGCGTTGCCAATTTAAAAATTAATTATTTACCTGTTATTACTTTAAAAAAATAAACTATGAATAAGATTCTTGTACTGATTACTATGTTCATGTTTGCGACATTTATGGTATTACCATTATCAGTAAATGCTCAAGTTACGCAGGAACAGGCTGAATGTGGAGCTTCCGGTACACTACCAGCTGTGAATGCAAATGATGTACCAGCATGTCAGAGTGTAGATGTGGGGGCGCTGGGATTTAAGATACCGTCGCTTGCAGACATTTTGACATTTGCGATACGAGCATTTTTTGCGATAGCGGGAATAGCTGCTTTGTTTTACATGTTGATAGGGGCATTTGGATGGGTGACCTCAGGAGGGGATAAGGATAGTATCACAGCAGCACGGGAGAGGATACAGGCAGCTGTAGTAGGTATGATACTTATTGTGGCAGTGCTTGCGATAATATGGACACTGGAGCAAGTGATCTTTAAGAGAAGAGTGTGTCTAGGTCTTTCATGTCCTGTCACGCTCCCAGGTCTTATTGAAACCGGGGATGGTCAGAGATATTGTTGCGCATGCATAATTCAAACTGGTGAAAACGCTGGAAAACTGAGCGGCAAAGTAGCTAATGCTTATTATGGCAAATGTGATATGGAAGGAAATGTACAGCCAATATAACATTATAAATTATCTGTTATAGACCACATTATTTATGAATAAAATATTTACGATAGGAATAGTCTCAACATTCTTATCACTATGTACGTTCGCACTTATGTTGTTTACACCTACTGTGACATTGGCAGTAGACCGTGCAGAGTGCGTCACCGAACGAGATACAAAGGGAATTCCGATGTGTCAGAGTGTACAAGCTGGAGCATTAGGATTTAAGATACCGTCGCTTGCAGACATTTTGACATTTGCGATACGAGCATTTTTTGCGATAGCGGGAATAGCTGCTTTGTTTTACATGTTGATAGGGGCATTTGGATGGGTGACCTCAGGAGGGGATAAGGATAGTATCACAGCAGCACGGGAGAGGATACAGGCAGCTGTAGTAGGTATGATACTTATTGTGGCAGTACTTGCGATAATATGGACACTGGAGCAAGTGATCTTTAAGAGAAGAGTGTGTTTAGGTCTTTCATGTCCTGTCACGCTTCCAGGCCTTATTGAAACGGGAGCTACAGGAACTGCTGAACAGAGAATGTTCTGTTGTACCTGTCCTAATGCGGATGGATCTGCAGGAGCAGCCATAGATAGTTTTACAATGAAGTGTGAAATAAAAGAGAACGGTGCATCAAACGGTGTGGAACTATCACTATAATATTGTAATTATAAAAGCCCGCCTTAAGGCGGGCTTTTTTGTTGCAAATAATCTTTATTTACCCTATTCTTTACATATGAGTATCAAAACTATGATTAAAAAAAGTACTATTTATATAGCAGCCTTTCTAGCTTTATTCCTTTTGCCAAAAGCAGCATTTGCGCAAATTCGTAACTGGGATGATCCCAACGGAGATGGCGATAAGACCGATTCATGTCTGATAGACGGTGTCCCTACACTCAAATGTCTAGAAGTAGTATTTGCCAACCTACTTTTTATGACCAATGCCCTTATTTTGATTGTTTTATTTATTATGTTTGTAATTGGTAGTTTCAAATGGCTTACTTCTCTGGGTGATCCCGAGAAGGTAACATCGGCACAAAATACATTCAAGTGGGCTATTATAGGGCTTGTCGTGTATGTAAGTTCATATTTGATACTGCGTATAATTGATGTCTTACTACTGGGTGGTGAAGGAAAGATCTTTATCTTTCAGATTGGGGGATAAATTTTTACTTTGTAGGGGTTAGCTGTATTATTTTTATCCCATCTTCTGGGAGCGGAGAGATGATAGTTTTACGTGTTCGTATCTTTGTAAAGATAGAGTATACAATTAGAGCCAGAATTACAGAGAGTGTGATTACTTTGACTAATCTCATATATTAACGGTCTCGCGGACCAGGTAGTGAGGACGATTTAATACTTCAATATATATTTTGCCAATATATTCTCCGATGATGCCAATGGTAATTAGCTGTACACCGCCAATAAACATAATTCCCACAAACAATCCTGTCCAGCCAGTAACCCAAGGTACATCTAAGAGATACTTCCCAATAATTGCATAAATCATACCCAAAAATCCGACACTTGCTGCGGTAAATCCCATATAGCTGGCCATTCTCAAGGGGTGTGCGGAAAAAGAAGTAATACCATCGAGAGCAAAATTAATCATCTTAGGAATAGAGTAATGAGTTGTCCCGGTATGTCTTTTTTCCCGAGTAAAATATACATACGCTTCAGGAAAACCGCTCCATGCTACCAATCCTCGAAGGAAGGGAGAATGTTCAGGAAGGCTTTTCAAAAATTCTACAACTTGTCTGTCAAGCAGTCGATAATCACCAACATTTTCTGGTATATGGCTTGCTGACAGGAAGTTCATGAATTTATAAAAATACTCTGCAGTCTTTTTCTTAAAAATATCATCAACATCTCTTTTTTTTCTTTTGGCATAGACTATTTGTGCGCCTTTGTGCCAAGCATCAACCATCTCAGGAATAATCTCGGGCGGGTCTTGAAGATCGGCATCAATCGTGATTACGCAGTCTCCCTTGGCAAAGCGATAGCCTGCCACAAGAGCCATTTGGTGACCGAAATTACGGTTAAAAGATACAAGCTTTACATTAGCATTTTTTTTAGCTGCCTCTTTGACTCGCTCGACAGTAGCATCCTTTGAACCATCATTTACAAAAATAATCTCATAGTTAAACTGGGCAACAATTGGCACGACTCTTTCTAGGAGAGGATGAATATTATTTTCTTCGTGGTAGACAGGTATGACAACGGTAAGGAGAAAATCTTTCATGTTGGGTATTTGAGACGCACACTGATAATCAGCGCATGATCCTGACTTGTTCCGGGGCCAGGAGTTGAACCTGGCCTAGGAGATTATGAGCCTCCTGTGCAGCCGTACACTACCCCGGAAATATTGCAGTTATCATTTAGCAAATGGCGATTAGCTAATGAGTAAGAACTATTATATGAAACTATTACTCCGATGTCAATTTTTGAAGAATATATCAACCCATTGTTGATAATTGGGTACTGGGGTTGGAGTGGAGAT
>CAZMJG010000025.1:0-15109 GCA_964566675.1 uncultured Gammaproteobacteria bacterium | reverse complement strand
AATATTACGATACCGGCAATAAGCTTGAATACATGAAGACAGTCGTAGATCTGGCGCTCAAACACCCCGAGATCGGCAATCAGTTTAGAGAATATATAAAAGATCTTCGTATTTAAACGAGATGCTGAATCAAATTCAAACTGACAAAGTTTACATGTACTTATGATAAACATGCTGTGGAATATTATTGCAATTTGTAATTTATTTGTTACAATGAATGCTTATGGCAAATCAACAACCTAATATGCAGAATATACAAGAACTTTTTGAACTCGGTGCTCATCTTGGTCACAAAAAGAGCCGATTGCACCCTAAAGCAAAAAAAAGTGTTTATAAAATAATAAATGGTACTTCTATCATCGACCTTACCAAAACAGTCGAACAACTCGATAGTGCTAAAAAATTTCTTGTACAGTCCGCCAAAGATGAAAAGTCAGTACTCGTTGTTGGCACAAAAAAAGTAGCTAGTGCATTTTTGAGAGAATATTGTACCGCCAACGGACTTGCTTTTATTACATCCAAGTGGCTTCCTGGTTTGCTTACCAACTTCGAAACCATCATGAAAAATGTTCACAAGCTTGCTGATCTCAAAAAAAGAGAAGCAACTGGTGATTGGTCCACTATGGTCAAACATGAAAAAAACAAACTTTCAAAAGAGATGGTCAAGCTTGAAAAGCTCTATGGTGGACTTTTAAACCTCCCAAAGAGACCTGATGTTATAGTCATAGTAGATGCACGTAAAGAAAAAAATGCAGTAGAAGAAGCCAAATCATATAAAATACCGATTGTGGCTCTTATCGATACGAATTCCAATCCTGAACAGATCACATATCCAGTATTGGCCAACGATGATGCTGCCGAAGTCGTCAAACATATCATGACCGATCTTCTCAGCGGATATGTCAAAAACAAAGTAGAGCCAAAAAAGGATAATTAAGATCTCTTTCTCCTTGTATATTTTCCTTATTACCAGTATATTTTTTATGTATGTTAGATTACGATAAACTTAAACAACTTCGCGCAGAATCAGGAGTATCATTTTCCCTTTGTAAAAAAGCTCTTGAAGAAACCAACAACGACATGAACGCTGCCAAAAAAAAGCTTCAGGAATGGGGCGCCAAAAAAGCAGCCGATAAAGCCGATCGCGAGACCGGTCAAGGTGGTATTTTTTCCTATGTCCATCACAATAAAAAAATTGCATCACTTCTTGAGCTACAATCTGAAACAGATTTCGTCTCAGGCAACGATGAATTTCAAAAATTGGGAGCCGAGCTAGCCATGCAAATCGCATCTGTTCCCGCACAAGACGTCGAAGAGTTTATAAAACAACCTTATATTCGTGATCCCGGAAAGACAATCGATGATCTCATAAAGGAATCAATCCTTAAATTTGGAGAAAATATCCGTGTTTCCCGATTTGTCCGTTGGGCACTCGGAGAATAATAACTGTATATGAACGATATTATTGCTCAATACAAAAAATCAATCCAGGCAATCACCCAAGGTTTAAAAGATGAACTAAAGGGTATACGTACCGGTCGTGCCAATCCTGGCATGATTGAGAGTATTCAGGTAGACGCTTACAATGGCACCATGAAAATGAAACTTATGGAGATGGCCGCTATCACCAACGAGGGCAATGCAGCACTCATGGTCATGGCTTTTGACCCCTCCACGACACACGATATTGAAAAAGCCATTCTTGCATCTCCTCTGGGTATCAATCCCCAAACTGAAGGAAGTAAAATAATTCTTCGAATTCCACCCCTTTCTCAAGAACAGCGCATCAAATATACGAAACTCGTGGCTCAGCTCGTTGAAGAATCCAAAAATAAAGTTCGTTTTGCACGTGAGGAAGCAAGAAAAAAAATAAAGAGAATGGAAGATGACAAGGAGCTCTCGGAAGATGAACATTATCGAAGTGAGAAAGAAATCGACCAGATCACCTCTACATCCAATGAAGAAATGCAAACGATCAAGGAACACAAAGAGAAAGAGATAATGGAAGTCTAACCTGTTAAACTATTACTCATGCTTACTGTAATTACGTTTTTTATAATCCTTGTTATTCTTGTACTGATCCATGAATTTGGACATTTCATTGCTGCGAAAAAAAGCGGCGTCTACGTCGAAGAGTTTGGCTTCGGATTTCCTCCACGACTTATCGGCAAAAAAATAGGTGAGACCATATATTCATTCAATTTACTTCCCTTGGGCGGCTTTGTTCGACTCTTTGGTGAAGAATATCATGAGGAAGGAAAAAAGAAAGAAACAGAAATCCCTTCACATCGGGCATTTATAAACAAAAAACCTTGGCAAAAAGCTATTATCATCTCAGCGGGTGTCGTGATGAATTTTTTCCTTGGCTGGTTGCTTATTTCATATCTCTTTACCGTTGGCACCCCGGTTCCGGCCGGCATTAGTATTGAGCAGGTTCAGCCCAATTCTCCTGCAAAATCCGTAGGGCTACAAAAAGGAGATATTCTTGAAAAAATCATAGTAAATGGACAAGAATCCGTACTCACGACTACTCCTGATCTGGTGAATGCCGCAAAAAAATATGCAGATAAACCAGTTACCTTGCAGATCAAGCGCAAAACAGAAACAATCTCAGTCAATATTACTCCACGTTCGAAGCCTCCCAAAGACCAAGGTTCACTAGGCGTAGTTATCAATCAAATTGTCAAGACAAAACAATATCCTTGGTACACTGCTCCCTTTTATGGACTGATAGAAGCAGCTAAGATGACAAAAACTATCCTTGTAGAATTTCTCAAGATCCTCATGGGACTTCTGACTGCAGAAAAAACAAATGTAGAATTCTCAGGACCTGTGGGTATTGCCAAAATTGTAGGCGAAGCAAGAAAATACGGCATCAATGCGCTTCTTGAAATTACTGCTTTACTATCACTCAATCTTGCTGTCTTCAATATATTACCATTCCCCGCACTCGACGGTGGACGTATGGTATTTGTATATTATGAATGGATCACTGGGAAAAAACCAAATCAAGATTTAGAAAAATATTTGAATTTAGCAGGTATCATCATACTCCTTAGTTTATCGGCTCTCATTACCATCTGGGATATCCGGAAGCTGTGGGGCTAATACCAGATATAAATAAGAGCATTAAATCAGCAAATCTATGAATCTCAAATATAAAAATATAACCATCTCAGGCGGGGTTGCCGTAGGCAAAAATACATTACACAACAATTTAAAGCCTTATCTTGGGCCTTTAGGTTGGACATTTACTTCAGGCGGGCAGCTTCTTCGCGATTTTGCCAAAGAGTATGTGCAACCAGTAGCCAGTCTTGCGCCCGATGAATTCCACCATAAACTCGATGATCGTACCAAGCAACTTTTAGAAAAAGGACATATTGCCATCGAAGCATGGTTAGGTGGCTTTATGGCACGCGATCGCCAAGATACGCTTCGTATTTTACTCATGTGCAACAATGATGCCCTTCGAGTAGATCGGGTTGCCAATCGCGATAAAGTGAGCATTGATGATGCCAAACACTATATCAAAGAGCGTGAGGAAGGCAATTTTAAAGAGTGGAGACGTATTTATGGGGAGTATGATTTTTTTAATCCTGAGTATTATCATCTTGTTATAGATACCTATTCTTCCGGACAAAATGAAACGGTTGGGATAGTACTAGATAAACTTGGCTATAAAAATGGTGTATAATAAATTGTATGTCAAATACTGCACGTGAAACAGTTGTAGAAACAATCAAGGTTACTGGTGAGACACTGCTTGAAACACTCAAAAAACTTCTCAAAGAAGGCAATATTCGTCGTATTGTCATCAAAGATGAACAAGATAAAGTGCTCATTGAGTTTCCCATGACGCTTGGGGTCATAAGCGCTGTACTTTCACCTGTACTTACCGTACTTGCAACCCTCATTGTGCTTTTTAAAGAGTACACCATCACTGTCGAACGAGTAATCGATAAAGATGTAAATAAAGAAGTACTAAAAAAGAAGAAATAAGAAATCTACCAGCTACCCACTACCAGCTACAAGCTGTGTAATCTGCTATAATAGCTTCAAGTATGTTATTTTCAAAACTATTTCCAAAACCTGTTAAAAACGTATCTCAAGACGAAAAAATCACCTCCGCCAGACTCCTTTATCAAGGTGGATTTATCCGCGAATCTACTTCAGGTCGCTACTATATGCTACCTCTTGCGATACGCGTTCACGATAAAATAAAAAATATTATTAAAAAAGAGATGGATCGCGCTGGCGGTCAAGAGATGAATACGCCTATTTTTCATCCTTTGACTCTCTGGCAAGAAACAAATCGCGATAAGACAGCCAAATTCGAGCTCACTTTACTCACCGATCGTCGGGGAGCAGAGTTTGTACCAGGAGGTACAGCTGAAGAGATGTTTGTCGATCTCATTCGCAAATTCAAACTTAGTTACAAAGATCTTCCTCTCAATTTGTATCAATTTTCCAATAAATTTCGCGATGAGTTGCGTGCCCGAGGTGGATTGTTGAGGGTGCGTGAATTTGTCATGAAAGATGCTTACTCATTTCACGAAAATGATAAGGATTTTGCTGTAGAGTACAAAAAGATGGGACAAACGTATACTCAAATTTTTAAAAATCTTGGCATAGAGACAGTCACTGTGGAAGCCGACAATGGTTACATCGGGGGAGATTACAGTCACGAGTATATTCTGGAGTCCGAAGCAGGCGAAAGTCGTTTTCTTCGCACCGAAGATGGCACCTATGCAGCACATGAAGACGTAGCGCTATTTATAAAAGAGAAAAAAAATCTAGACGAAGCAGAGAAGCCTATGCAGGTCGTCAAAGCAGTACGAGGAAACACCATGGAAGATGGGGTCAAGCTACATGGACTTCCCCTCTGGCAGCAAACAAAAGATGTCATGTACGTCGATGAAGATGGCCGCTTTGTCCTTGCGGTTATTCGCGGTGATCTTGATGTAAATGAAATTAAGCTCAAAAAGCTAGCCGGTGTTACCGATCTGCGAGCTGCTACTCCCGAGGAAATTCGTGAGAAATTGCACTCCGAACCCGGATTTATATCGCCCGTGGGCATCAAGGAGAAAATGGAAAAATCAGCCAAACTGCTGATTGTCGTCGATGACTCCATGCGCACCATCAAGAATGCGTATGGTGGCAATAATGCCAAACACGAAGATCTATTTAATATCAATATTGACCGCGATTACAAAGCCGACGTAGAAGGGGATATTGCTATGGCACAGGCCGGGTTTGAGTCAGTAAACGGTCATGGCACGCTTATTGAAGGCCGCGGTATTGAAGTTGGGAATATTTTCCAACTTGGCTATCATTATACCAATCTCATGAAAGGAGCCACGTATATGAACGCACAAGGAGAGGAAAAGCCATTTTATATGGGTTGCTATGGTATAGGTTTGGGACGTACCCTGGCTGCAATCATAGAAAAACATCATGATGATCGAGGTATTATATGGCCTATACAGGTAGCTCCGTATCATATACATCTTATTGGCCTTGATCTTGCAGATGAGTCTATAAAATCAAATGTCTCTAAAGTCTATAAAGCATTAGAAGATGCAGGATTTGAAGTTCTCCTGGATGATCGCGCTGATGTAAGCCCTGGTGCCAAATTCGCAGATGCCGACATCATCGGCATTCCAGTCCGCCTCGTCGTTTCCAAACGCACCGAAGATAAGATAGAATTTAAATTAAGAAAAGAAAAAGAAACGAGTATGAAGACATTAGAAGAGGTAATTACTGAAGTAAAAAAATTATTATGAAAACAATCGTCACCCACATATCGCCCGATTTAGACGCTATTGCAAGCTCTTGGCTTCTGAAGCGCTACCTACCCGAATGGGATAACGCCGAACACGCCTTTGTACCGGCCGGGGAAACCTATGAGGGCAAAGCACCAGATGTAGATCCCGAGATACTCCATGTAGATACCGGTATGGGCCGATTTGACCATCATCAGCTTTCAGAGAGATCTAGTGCTACCAAGCGTGTGTTTGACTATTTGTCTGAAGAAGGTTATATCAAAGAAAAAGATCTTGAAGCTCTTGAGCAGATGGTCACATTTATTACGGATATAGACAATTTTGGTGAAGTTCATTTCCCAGATCCCACAGATGTTCGTTATGCATTTTGTTTACACGAATTTATATACCCACTGCGCAGTAAGTGTAGCAGTGATACCGAACTTATGTCTTTGGTCATGCTTATTTTAGATAGTATTCTCTATACTGAAAAAAACAATTTGAGAGCCGAAGATGAAATCAAGGAAGGAGTAGTCCTATCGACCCATTGGGGCAAAACACTTGTTATGGAAACAAAAAATGAAGCCGCTGTCAAATACGCACTCAAAAAAGGATTTGAGATGGTTGTTCGCCGTGATCCTGAAACTTCGACTATTCGTATCAAAACACAACCCAGTAAAAAGTACGATCTTACCTCACTACATACTCAGATAGTAAAAGTCGACCCAGATGCAACCTGGTTTTTGCACGCTTCAAAAAATATGTTACTCAATGGCTCCGCCAAAAATCCCAATTCGCGGCCATCTTCTCTGTCGCTCCATCGTCTGATTGAAATACTGAAGGAAATATAATACAATACCTAAAGGTAAACATACAATTTCGAATTATCCCTGACGGATTACGAATTGTACATTCACTCGTAAATCCTAAGTTTTAATTCGCAATTATCCATTCGAAATTAGTAATTATATATTTGAAAGCGGGGTGTCCATTTCCTCATGGTTGTAATTAAGAAAAAGAAAGGTGAATCAAAAGACAGTGCGTTTCGTAAATTCACACGTGCCTTCATCGAAGAAGAAATAGTCGATGAAATTCGTTCACGTATGTACTATGTCAAACCTTCACAGCTACGAAAAGAGAAAGAAAAAATGCAACGGTCAAAAAAAAGATCACATAAATAATCACGCATGATCAACATATACAGTTCATCACGATACAAAATTAATAAAAGCGGTATTAAAAAGTACACACAGTCGCAGCTTGAGCAATACGAAGGGCATCGACCAGGTACTTTGAATATCGCTTTTGTTGGTAAAAGGAAGATGAAAGAAGTAGCCAAAGAATATAAAGATGAAGATGTTGCGCTTCCTATTCTGTCATTTTCTTATTTACATGAAAGAAAAAATGGTGATGATCTTATTGGAGAATTAGTCATTTGTTATCCTCAAGCAGTACTTCTTGCTGCAGAGCGCGAAAAGAAAGTAGATGACATGATGTACGCGCTCATCGAGCATGGATTACAGAATATATTTACGAAATAATTATAAACTAGTCAAAAGTCTGAAAGCTGAAAGTTTGAAAAGCTTTTCACTTTTAACTTTTATCTTTTAACTACTTTAGAAACATGTTTTATCTCAAATACCGCCCACAAACAATTGGAGAACTAGACAATACTCAAGTACGTGAAAAAATTTCCAATTTATTAAAAACTAAAGACATACCACATGCAATGCTCTTTGTGGGATCAAAAGGTATGGGGAAGACATCAACAGCCCGCATTGCGGCCAAAGCCGTAAACTGTCTTGAAAATCTTTTTGCAGGTAAAGGCACTTCCTTTGAGCCATGCAATACATGCTCAAACTGCACGAGTATCGACAAGAATTCATCTCCCGATGTGGTCGAGCAAGATGCTGCCTCAAATCGAGGTATTGAAGAAATCCGTAAACTCATCAAAGAGTCGTCCTTTGCACCTATGGCGGGTCGATATCGTGTTTATATCATAGATGAGGCACACATGATTACGCCCGATGCTTTCAATGCTTTGCTTAAAACCCTTGAGGAGCCGCCGAAAACAGTATTATTCATATTGGCAACTACTAATGAAGAAAAAGTACCCACCACAATTATCTCTCGATGTGTTCGCATACCATTTGGACAGGCAAATAAAGCAGATATCTTTCACATGCTTGACCGCATGATTAAAAAAGAGAATCTTGAGGTATCTGATGATATTAAAAATATTATCTATAAATATTGTGACAATTCGTTTCGAGATGCAGCAAAACTTTTAGAGGAGCTTACCTTACAAGGAAAACATACTATTCAGGAAGCCGAGCAGTATTTAGGAGTCAATTCTAAATACAGTTTGCTGACACTTATTAAATCAAAACCACTCAATGAGTCCTTATCCTGGGTCGAAGAATTTTCAAGCTCTGGCGGAAATATTAAACGTACAATCGAAGATATGCTGAAAATTTTGCAGCAGCAGCTCCTTCTTAAATCAGGTATTGCAGTCGAGACAGAAGATATTGGATTCACTGTTACAGAAATTGCTAAACTGATGAAACTACTACACGAAGCATATAAGAATCTGAAGATCACCCCTATAGAAAGATTACCACTTGAGATCGCCATAGTTGAGTTCTATAATCTAAAGAAGTAAAAGCTTGTAGGCAGTAGCTGGTAGCTTGTAGTTTTACTACATACATTACCAATACCTACAAGCTAATCACTACCAGCTACAAGCTAATAAATATGTTCAATCCACTTAAAGGTCTTGGAAATCTCCAACAATTACAACAGCAAGCAAAACAAATGCAGGATGCTCTCCAAAAAGAAGAGCTGGTTATAGAAAATAATGGTGTCATCATCAAAATCCGTGGTGATCAAAAGATTATTGAAGTTGAAATCGATGGCGTCATGGAAAATCGTGTAGCCCAAGCTATCAATGATGCTATTAAAAAGACTCAAGAGATGGCAGCACGAAAACTATTAGACTTGAATAAATAATATATAAGCTTGTAGGAGGTAGCTGGTAGCTAGTAGTTTTACTACATAGATTACCAATAACCTACAAGCTAATCACTACCAGCTACAAGCTAAACTCTCATGTCTCTTAAAATCTTTTCTGGCACATCAAACCCTGCACTATCTGAAGAAGTAGCCAATCAAATGGGCACCTCTCTTGCCAAAGCTGAAGTTGTACGGTTTGGAAATTCAGAAGTCAGAGTTCGTGTCGAAGAAGATGTAAAGCACGATACCTGTGTCGTCATCCAGTCTACGGCCAATCCTACAGATACAAATCTTATGGAGCTCTATCTTATGTGTGATGCCCTTCGCCGTGAAGAAGCGCGTCGTGTTATTGGGATCGTCCCATATTTTGGATATGCAAGACAGAATATACAACACAGAGGAGGGGAGTGTGTATCGGTAAATGTAGTCATTCGTTTCATGGAAGCAATTGGCTTTCAAAAGATATATACTTTTACGCTTCATGATGAAGCAACAGAAGGGGTATTCAACATACCTTTCCGCAATCTGTCGGCTTTTCCTCTCATGGCTCAGGAAGTAAAAAAATATATTGAAGCAAAAGGCATTACAGTTACACCCCAGACTGTCTCTGTCATATCTCCTGATCAGGGCGGTATAGAAAGAGCACGACATTTTGGATTAGATCTTTTCGGCGATGTTCCTTTCCAGATTGCAGTAACTGAAAAGAAGAGAGATCTTCAGCATATTCACCAAAGTAAGGCACTCGACTTATATGGCGATGTTACTGGTAAAATGGCTGTTATCATAGACGATGTAGCCACATCCGGGAGTACACTCATGAATGCAGCGGAAGCTGCCCTGGAAAAAGGAGCAACGGGAGCTCTGGCGGCCATTGTACATCATGATTTTTCTGCAGGAACTCCAGAAAAGCTACAGCAATCCAAACTGGAAAAATTCTTTACGACCAATACTATTGCCCTCAAGGAAGAACAGAGGTTTGAAAAATTACAAGAAGTATCCGTTGCATCTCTTATTACTCAGGAATTGAAAGCAATCACCCAATATCTTTTATAAGATACCTTTTTTCTTTGCAGCCCGTCCTGGTCCACGTGGTGTCTTTCTTCTTTTGGGGACATTACTCCAGGGTGTTCCTTCTGAAACACCCCGATCAAAAGACCGGAGCGATACAGGCTGAGGTTTCCGATAAATTTGGCCTTCATTACCATTTATTTGCACACCATTTTCAACATCTCGAATTTCAATCCTCGTATCTTGAGGCAGTTTATTTACAGAAGTCGATATTTCAGTTACTCCATGTACATTGAGCTTAATCAATTCTGCAACTCTCCCGCGATGTATAGCTAGGTCATACATTATATCTCCAGTTACGCCAAAATTTTCTCTACAGAGTTCTATATATCTGTGCAATGTAAATACAAAAGAGCCAAATAATTGTATGACATCGTCACTGATACCCTCTCCATTATAGAAATCTGTGGGGCTTTGTATATCTAGAGAATCAAATACCAATGTTGCAGAGCGATTGTAACTATTGATTAGATCTGGATCTATGGTGATTGATGGTCTTCGCTAAGTATTCATAGGCTAAAAAAAAACGCCTCGTTTTCGAGGCGGGTGATGGTTGCTATATATGCTCATTTCGCAGCATCCACCAGCGCCTCCCAACGAAGGACGCCAGATGTAATGGAAATTGTCAGCTGATAATGATGATTCATACAATTAAAAGTAGTGTAATATTTCAAAATATTAAAGTCAAGGAAGATTGCCCGGTAGTAATATAGCTCTTACATATCCTAGTAATTACTCCTATTTTCTATTGCTTTACGAAGTGTCATATAGTCAGCATACTCCAGATTGCCGCCCATCGGTATACCATATCCCAGTCGTGAAGTTTTGAACTCGAGGTTTTCTTCATTTCGCAAATCCTGCAGCTTATTTCGTATATACATAGCAGTTGCTTCGCCTTCCATATCAGGATTCGTGGCAAGTAGGATTTCTTCCGTTTCTGCTGAAATTCGTTTCAGCAAAGGATCAATAAATATATCTTCCGGCCCTATATGATTGAGTGGGTCGATCCGACCATGCAGCACATGATAAACGCCATCATATATGTTGCCTGTCTCAAATGAGAGCAAATCCATGACATCCTCGACCACCGTAATTCTATTTTTATTTCGCATAGGGTCGCTACATATAGAACAACGTTCCGCCTCAGCTAAATTCATACATACGCTACATCTACGCGTTCTATCTTTCAAATTTGAGATTGTTTCTGCAAATTGTTTCAAATCAGGTGCCGGCAGTCGAAGTAGGTAAAAAGCCAGTCTGTTTGCACTTTTTTCCCCGATTCCCGGGAGGCGTTCCAAAAAAAGAGATACTTGTTTTAAGCTAGGAGGTAGTGAGGCCATATAAGTTTATAACTGTATAACATCCACCAAGACAATTGGCCGGCGACCTCTTTTTTCAAAGAAAAAGTCCTCTAGTACACGTCCTACTTCTTTTTTGAATGAGTTGAGATCAACTACTTTATCCCGACCTGGCTTGAGAAAACGTTCCACAAGCTGTGTTGCTTCATCAAAAAGGTCATCCTCTTTCTTTTCAAAAACAAAGCCCCGCGAGAAGAAACGAGGTCGTGTTACGAGCTGTCTATCGGCATCTACCACCAGCACACATACTGCCATTCCTTCCGATGAGAGGGTTTGTCTGTCGCGCAGCACGACATTACCGACATCACCTACACCATAGGCATCCACATATATGTTTTTAGTTTCAACATCATCACCTATTGCCGTTTTGCCACCTTTCATAAACCATATCGTTTCGCCTTCATTGAGCATATAAACAGTTTCTTTTTTAAAACCCATATCTGCCATAAGCTTCTGATATTGTCGTTGGTGTCGTATAGTTCCGCCGATGGGGATAAAATACTTAGGATTTGTAAATCGAGCAAGAAATTTCAGATCTTCTTGGCTACCATGGCCCGATGCATGTAGCTGATCTTGTATATCACTGTATACTACTTCAGCTCCTTGCATAGCAAATTCTTCTATCACCGAGTACACTTCTCCTTCATTGCCCGGAATTGGATCTGACGAGAAGACCACTTTATCTCCTTGAGCGATTTTGATGTATTGATTTTGCCTGCGTGCAATCTTTGAAAGTGCAGAGTCATACTGTCCTTGCGAGCCAGCAGCTATCACACAAATTTTATTGGGAGGCAGTTTTTTTAGTTCATCATCTTTTCCAACCAGAGAAAAAGGTATTGGTAAATAACCAATATCTGCTGCCGCTGTTGTATTTTGTTTCATTGATCGGCCAAGGAAAAAAATCTTACGATTAAATTTTATTGCGGCTTCGACACATTGTCTGATACGTGAAATATTTGAAGAAAAAGTAGTCATGAAAAACTTGCCTTTAGTCTTTCTCATTTCATCCTCAAAAGTCTGTCCCACAATAGATTCAGAGAGTGTCAGTCCTTCCCGTTCCGATCCGAGTGCATCAGAGAGGAGACAGAGGACTCCGTCATGTCCTGCCTGCGTAATTTCATGAAAATCTGGAGCGGGAGAATAAGGTGGGGTAAGATCCATCTTAAAGTCTGGGCCATGATACAAGGTCCCAATAGGTGTCTTTAAAAGGATATGTGTGGCATCAGGAATAGAGTGAGTCATATGTATAAATCTGGCCTTCATTCCTCCAAATTCATACCACTTATGAAATTCTATTTCTTGGATATTGGCATTGTAGTTGTATTCTTTAAACTTATTTGTCACAAACATTTTTGTCAGTTTGCTCGCATAGATCACCGGTTTTCCCAATTTTTCAAAATGGAAAGGCAAAGCTCCAATATGATCTTCGTGACCATGAGTCAATAAAATTGCCCGCACTTTATCAAGTTTGTCTTCCAGATATGAGATATCTGGGATGATCAAATCGACACCAAATTCCTTAGCGTCAGGGAATCCCATACCACAGTCAACGATGAGTATATCCTGTATTTCATCATTGTTATATAACTCGTACACGTACATGTTTTTTGTTACGCCGACAATCCCACCCAGCGGGACAAAGCGTACTTTAAAATTGTCCATAAAAATAAATATATAAATCTAGTAGTCAATCGCTACTAGCTAATTGCTAATAGAACAAGCGTCAATTCTCGCTTGTTGTTATAAAAACACCAGATGTATCATCAGGTATTTTCAAAACAAAAAGCAGTAATTTAATCTTACATGATATACTAAGAGAATCAAGTAGCAGTAAGAAAAACACAGTGGTTTGGTCTCTCATTCACCAGACTTTTGGAGTAAAGCAATCTGCGATTGTTTAAATTAATTATACAACGATGTATACAAAAAAACAAATTGAAGAAAAACTGCAAGACGTTATGGACCCCGAACTTCAGATGTCTATTGTAGATTTAGGACTTATTTATGAAGTTACCCTACATGATGAAAAGGTGACTATTCTCATGACGCTTACCACTATGGGGTGTCCACTTTTTGATACTATCGAAGAAGATATTTTTTCAAAACTTGGAAGTCTTGGTATTGAAGAAAAGAATATAAAAATCAGCCTCACCTTCGACCCTCCTTGGTCAATGGATCGTATGACAGAGCGTGCGAAAGCCATGCTCGGTATATGATATATTCTGAGATATTGATTGTTATGTAATTGTATATTAATATGATTACATGGCAAACTACCTAAATAAAGACGAGTTCCGAAATATATTGCTTGAAGAGCTACCCATTATTATAGTTTCTACTGTCACACCCCTCATAACAGAAGCTATCAAAGCTAATAATGAGACTATTCTGAGTATATTTCGATCTGAAATTTTAGCAATTTATGAAGAATTCGGTAAGATTCATAAAAGGCTAGATACTATAGAAAAAAGACTTGATGAGATGGATAAACGATTTGATGACATCGATAAGCGCTTTGCAACCATCGACCAACGATTTGACGACATCGACAACCGCTTTGATGCTATTGATAAAGAAATACATGAGATAAAGGAAAACCTATCTGAATTTAGAAATGACAATGCGAGGCAACACAGCAAATTACATAGCAGCTTGAACATGACACTTAACTATAAACCAGTCATAGAAAATATTGATCAGCGTCTGTATCTTATGGAACAACAGGCACTGTACAAAAAAAAGAAGGTATAATGTTTGCATGTCATCTACGACAAAGCCCAAAAAGAACCCTTTGGTTATAAACCCAATGGAACAGCTCAAAGATTTTGGCTCTGACCTGTCCAAAAGGGTGCCTCAAGAAATAGTCAATACTTTTATTCCGGGAGCTGAAATGTGGGGAAGTCCGACTCCTAAGCCCGAAAGTATGCCAGGTGGTCCCAATTTCAGCCCAGTAGATTTTGCCAAACTTCAAGGCAAGTATCAGGAGCAAGACAACCCAGATATAGACGCAGTCCGCCGTGAGCTTATGGGCATGGGTGGTGGTCAAGCCAAAAATGAGACTCCCGAGCTATCCCCAGAGCAGATGCATATGCGACGACACTCTCAGTTCATGAATGAAGTAGAAGAGCATAGATTAAAAAGGGAAAAGGAAGAAGAGGAAAAAGAGTATAAAGAAGAGATGGAGAGACAAGAGCAAGAAAAGCAGGAAGCGGAGGCAGCTGCAGCAGCTCAGCAGCAGTCAGCTCCCCAAGGAAAACAAAGAAGAAGCATACTAGGCGGTGGGAAAAGAAAGGCTAATATGGAGCTTCCACCAGAGGTACGATCCGAGCGCAAAGGCGGCGCTGGCAAACACTAATTTTTTGTTCTAAAATCCATAGCTGTCTTTGTCATCCTCACGAAAGCGGGGATCCAGGATACATATCGTTATTACATAAGGGTAGGCATCTGTTAATCTGTTACAATATACGCTAAATAGACTAATAGCAATGCTAAAAGCCTCATATCGGAGTGTAGTTCAGATGGTAGAACACACGGTTCGGGACCGTGAGGTCGTGGGTTCAAGTCCCGCCACTCCGACATTTTACTCTTTCCCAAGGACATGGAGCAATTTTTCTTCCAGTTGTTTGATCCACATACTTCTATTTAGGGTATCAAGCATAGGTCCACCAATCAGAGGTACGGAATCAATAATATTAAGCAGCTTTTCACGTTTTTTGAAAGAAGTTTCTGTACCTGAGCTACCTAATTTATTCAGAATTCCAGGAGAAGAATCTGGAGGGACATATAAATCTTTGCGTATACGAGCAAGTGTAGCTTCATTATCAAGCAAAGGATCGCGTAGTACATCTTCTGCGGCAATAAACATCATCGCAGGAAATATTCTCTTTATTGCTCGTTGAATTCGTTCAG
>CAZMJG010000024.1:8614-15307 GCA_964566675.1 uncultured Gammaproteobacteria bacterium | reverse complement strand
CAAGCAAACCAGTGGCAGGGGAACAATACAAATACCAATCATCTTTTTAAAATACAGCTTGACCCAAACACGCAGCTGTTACATGCTATAGAAGAATATGACAATACAAATATCAAGCTGTCCGAAAGCACAATCACTATTGAGCCTACTGTATTTGATGCTTCTTTGCTCACTGTACCGGCCGACTATACTCAGGTAGAATATGAGTTACAGTAAATATCTATGAACGAACAAAACATCACCAATATCATCGAATATTTTGAACAAAATCCCGATCAGACTATCGAAACACTGGTATCCAACCTCCTCAATGAAAGTTATCCTATAGAAGATATCAAAGCCGCTTTAGATAGACAAGGTATTTCACCCCTGGTTATACCGGGATACAAGGAAACAATCGTTTACTCCTCAGGGAGTGGTGCTTCATCCAAAAAATGGCTCATGATTGCGGGTATTATATTAGCTTTTATCATCGTCGGTGTCATAATTCTGATTGCATATAGTTACCTGAACCAGAATGTCACACCGGTACAAACCGGAGGAGTTGCAGAACAAACGGCTCGTAGTCTCAAGCAAGGAGTGTCTGCTACTCCCGTTGCGAGTCCTCCCGGAACAAACAGCATTGCGACCACACTCAAAGAGGCACTTGCCAAGGAGGATTATAAAATCACCATCAATCAGATGATTGTTTATGTAGACAACGGGGTACTTGCCAGAGTAGAGAAAAATGATGGCAAAATATATTTAGACTGGTCCTCGGCAGTTACCATCATGGATATCGCATCCAAGACCTATCGCATATACTATGCCAACGCACCCGAAGCTAAAACCTATTATAGTTCCCGTTACGTCGGGCTCGTACCCCTTGAGATTATTGCCGATACCGAATCTAGCAAGATAAGCTGGCGCCAACTCGATAGTACCACCTGGGAATCAACTACCACACCAACTCAAAAGATTACCATCGATCCGCAGACAAATCTTGTATCCAAGCGTGTTACTCTAAACCCTGATGGCTCGCTAGCTAAAGAGGAGAACGTAATTTATGAAAAGACCGTTGTGACAAAGGCTTTGCTCGATATACCTGCAGATTATAGTGTTGCACCCTAAAGACGGCCTTGTAATTCATAGTGTGTATCTGGTATATTCTAGGAAATTATTTAAATATTTAGTTGAAGAATACTTAAAATACCATATACAGCTACTTACTACTGCTTATAAGATATGGTATAATCAGCTTTTAACCTGAAAACTATGGCAAATACGAATGACAATCAATACGGTGCAGACTCAATCGTCGTACTAGAAGGCCTTGAACCTGTACGCAAACGCCCTGGCATGTACATCGGCACCACTTCACAAGCCGGTGTCAATCACTCTCTCAACGAAATAGTAGACAACGCAATCGACGAAGCTCTTGGAGGCCATGCGCGCAATATCCATGTCATCCTCGAAGCCAACAATTATCTTACAGTTTTTGATGATGGACGAGGTATCCCAACAGATGTGGTTCCCAAATACAACAAGTCAGCTCTTGAGCTAGTCATGACCATGCTACATGCAGGAGGTAAGTTTGGACAAGGTGCATATAAAGTATCAGGAGGTTTGCATGGAGTCGGAGCATCGGTGGTAAACGCGCTATCAGAACATCTCATTGCTGAAGTTCGACAAAATGGAAAAATTTTCCGTCAAGAGTTCCATCGAGGTGTGCCTGCTTACTCTGTAAAAACCGTCAAAGAGTCAATGCTTGGACTTCCTTTTGAGCGAGGCACAGCAGTTTCTTTTATCCCAGATACCGAGATCTTCAAAGAAACTATCGAAATTGACTACAACAAATTTAAAAAACAGATCAAAGAAAAAGCCTACCTTATACCAAAGGTTATATTCAAAATACACAACAAAAAAGTTGAAGATAAAGCTTCTTACTACTTTGAAGGTGGTATACAGTCACTTATTCGCGATATGAATAAGGGCAAGAAGATACTACATGAGCCCATCTACTTCAAAGACCAACAAGGCGATATCGAAGTAGAAGTGACCATACAGTTCAATGATTCACTCATCGAAAATGTCCATACATTTGTAAATGTCATCAATACCGTCGAAGGCGGCACTCATCTCACTGGTTTCCGCAGCGCCCTTACCAAATCAGTAAATACCCATGCTAAAAAAGTTATACCTGAAAAAGAATTTAGAGAAGCATTCTCAGGCAATGATATCAAAGAAGGCCTTTCCGCAGTGGTATATGTAAAGATGCCATCAAACGATCTCCAGTTTGAAGGTCAAACTAAAACCAAACTTGGCAATTCCGAAGTACAGTCTGTGGTACAGACAATGGTCGGTGATTATCTTGATGTCTATTTTGAAGAACATCCACGAGAAGGAAAAGAAATTATTGGCAAAATCCATCTGGCACAGCGTGCCCGTCTGGCCGCCAAAGCCGCCAAAGATGCAGTCCTCAGAAAAGGTGCTCTCGAAGGCTCTGCACTCCCAGGTAAACTTGCAGATTGTCAAGAGCGAGATCCAACCAAATCCGAGCTCTATATTGTCGAAGGAGATTCAGCAGGCGGCAGTGCAAAAGCAGGCCGCGATCGTAAAACCCAGGCTATTCTTCCACTCTTTGGAAAAATCTTAAATACCGAGAGATACCGACTTGATAGAGTGATTGGATCAGATAAATTTAAAGATCTTATTGTTGCAGTGGGCGCAGGTATTGGTGATCAACTCGATCCCGATAAAACGCGCTATCACAAAATCATTATCATGACCGATGCCGATATCGACGGTTCCCACATCAAGACACTCTATCTCACTTTTTTCTATAGACATCTCACTCCAATAGTCGAGCGTGGTATGGTGTATGTTGCAGTACCACCACTATTTAAAGCCTCAAAAGGTAAAGAAAAAAAATATCTCTACACGGATGAAGAACGAGATGCATTTTTGAAAGCACACAAGGATCAAAATTGGAATATGCAGCGTTTTAAAGGTCTAGGAGAAATGAACGCCGAAGAACTCTGGGAGACCACTATGAATCCCGAAGATCGTTTACTCAAACAGATCACTGTCGATGATGCAGCAGCAGCCGATGAAACATTCAATATGCTCATGGGTGAAGAAGTACCTCCACGAAAGAAATTTATCATCAGTCACGCCCGTATGGCCAACTTGGACGTATAAAACGACTCAATATCAGTTTAATAAATAATAAAATTATGAATATTTCAGATTTAAAGATTGGAGATAAAGCACCAGAGATTGTACTTGCAGTTATTGAGATTCCTGAAGGAAGCGGTGTAAAATATGAACTCGATAAAGACACTGGTATTATTATGGCAGACCGCTTTTTACATGGAGCCAATGTATTTCCTTTTAATTATGGCTTTATTGCTGGGACAATGAGTAAAGATGGAGATCCTGTAGATGTCATCGTACTTTCAAGCGCAACTATGGCTCCTGGTACAGGCATCAAAGTGCGACCTATTGGCATGCTCGAGATGGAAGACGAAGAAGGTATGGATGCCAAGATTATCGCAGCACCCATTGAAAAAGTAGATCCTTTCTATAGTCATGTCAAAGACATCACCGATATCGATGAACCAACCAAAATGAAGATAAAACATTTTTTTGATACCTATAAACTGCTTGAAAAAGGCAAATGGGTCAAGACTGGCGATTTTGTTGGCAAAGAAAAAGCCTACGAAGAGATTAAAGAAGGCATGAAATAATTATTATTTATCATCCTGAACTTGTTTCTAGGATCTCATTATAGTTGCTGATTGCACATAGCGATACAGCACACAGAAAAAATATGGATACCACATACAGACACGCTGGATTTTGGGTACGTGTAGTTGCCGCTCTTATAGATTCGGTTATCATTGCCGCAATAGGATTTATAGTGCGTCAGATTATTGGAGATTCCGATCCTATCACCATCATTATAGGAGCCGGATACCATATCGGTATGTGGGTAAAAAATGATGGTATGACCTTTGGCAAAAAAATAATGGGTATCAAAGTAATACAAACCAACGGACAAGCTATAGATATAAAGACTGGAGTTATACGATATATCGGCTATATCGTATCGGGTATGGTACTTGGTATCGGTTTTATCTGGGTCGCCTTTGACAAAAATAAACAAGGTTGGCACGATAAAATCGCCAATACTTTTGTAATTTATAAATAAACATGACACACATAACCAACGCACCAATTGTCGATGAAATGAAGAAAGCATATCTAGATTATGCGATGTCTGTCATAGTGGCCCGCGCCTTACCCGATGTCCGTGACGGACTCAAACCTGTACACCGTCGTATTTTGTACGCAATGTACAAGATGGGACTTACCGCAGGTAGCCGTTTTTCCAAATCTGCAAAAGTAGTCGGAGAAGTGCTTGGTAAATATCACCCTCACGGCGATGTTCCCGTGTACGATGCCTTAGTCCGTCTGGCTCAAGATTTCTCCATGAGATATCCGTTGGTCAATGGACAAGGTAATTTCGGATCTATCGACGGTGACCCTCCTGCTGCCATGCGTTACACTGAAGCAAAACTCACAAAGATAGCCGAAGAGATGATGTTTGATATTGAAAAAGAAACCATTCAGTTTACCGACAATTTCGATGGTACATTGAAAGAACCTCATTATCTCCCGGCCAAACTCCCCAATTTACTTCTTATGGGAGCTGAAGGTATCGCAGTAGGTATGGCCACCAAAATCCCTCCTCACAATCTAAACGAGGTTGTAGACGCTGTCATGCACATGATTGAAAAAGCCAGAATAGCCACCGAAGAAGAACGTGCACCTGCAAAAAAGCCTGAACTCGTTGAAGAGGATGGTATACCAGCCGAAACACACATCGCAGGTAAAAAAGATTACGGTCTTATTTTCGATACATCTATCGATGAACTCACCGAATATATAAAAGGGCCCGATTTCCCCACCGCTGGTGCAATATATGGAGATAAAGATATCAAGCAAGTCTACCAGACAGGGCGAGGCAAGATTTTAATCCGTGGTCAGGTAGAAGAAGAAGATTTGGGTAAAGGACGCAATGCAATCGTCATTACTGAGCTTCCTTATCAGGTAAATAAAGCAAATCTGGTACAAAAAGTAGCTCATCTGGTGACCGACAAAAAGATCATGGGTATCAGTGATCTCCGCGACGAATCGGATCGTCATGGTATTCGGGTTGTCATCGAACTCAAAAAAGATGCAATTTATAAAAAAGTTCTCAACAATTTATACAAGCATACAGAGCTCCAAACCACTTTTCCGGCCAATATGGTGGCACTCGTCGATGGCGTACCTCAGACTCTATCACTCAAGACAATACTTGAACAATATATTCATCACCGTGTAGATATCGTCACTCGCCGTTCTGAATACGAGTTGAAACAGGCCAAGTACCGCGCCCATATCCTTGAAGGCTATCTTATTGCACTAGACAATATCGATGAAGTCATCAAAATAATCCGTACCTCAAAAGATGAGCCTACAGCCAAATCATCACTTATGAAAAAATTTGGTCTATCAGATATCCAGTCACAGGCGATTCTGGACATGCAGCTCAAGAGACTTACCGGTCTTGAGCGCTCAAAGATCGAAGAAGAGCTTGCCAAACTTCGCGAGCTTATCGCATATCTTGAAGATTTGCTAAAAGATGTATTTAAAATACTTGCTGTCATAAAAACCGAATTACTCGATCTCAAACAAAAATATGGTGATGCACGACGCACAAAAGTAATCAAATCCAAACCAGGTGAGATCACCGATGAGATGCTTATTGCCAATAAAGAAGTGATAGTTGTTCTTACCAAAGAAGGCTATATCAAACAGGTACCACGTGAGACCTTCAAGATCCAAAAACGTGGAGGTAAGGGTGTATCGGGTATGGAAACCAAAGAATCAGACGATATATTCTTTATCACCACAGCCCTTCTCCATGATCATATGCTATTCTTTAGCAATATGGGACGCGTATTTAAGACACGTGTCTGGGATATACCTCAAGGTTCCCGTATTTCAAAAGGAAAAGCTATTGTAAACCTTCTTTCACTCAGACCCAATGAGATCGTCACCTCGGTGCTTTCATACAACGATGAAGAAGTAAATAAAGCCAAAAAAGCCAATATCCTCATGGTCACCGCAAAGGGTCTGGTAAAGAAAACAGAATTTAGCCAATATGTAAATATCCGAAGCAACGGACTTATTGCCATAAATCTCACCGATGGCGATGAGCTTCTGGAAGCCATGCTTACTGATGGTGAAATGAATGCCATGATTGTCAGTGAAGAAGGTAAAGCCATCCTATTCAAGGAAGCAGAAGTTCGCGAGACTGGACGAGCCTCACAAGGTGTAAAAGGTATCGATCTCAATGCGGGTGATAAAGTAGTAGCCTCTGACGTCTTTGGCAAAGATGATCTGAAAAAGGATCTCTTGGTCATTGGTGAAAAGGGTATAGGCAAACGAGTAAATCTATCGCTCTTTAGAGATCAGCACCGCAGTGGCAAAGGTATAAAGATAGCACCAGCCGGAGATAAGATGGGTAAAATCGCCTTTGTTGAGATGATTCAGCCAGAAGATAGCACGGTCATCATCACCAGTCAAAACGGACAGGTTGTAAAAACAGAGCTCAAATCTATACCATCATACTCACGCTCAGCCAAGGGTGTAATCGTGATG
>CAZMJG010000024.1:3563-8514 GCA_964566675.1 uncultured Gammaproteobacteria bacterium | reverse complement strand
AGAGCTCAAATCTATACCATCATACTCACGCTCAGCCAAGGGTGTAATCGTGATGAGATTTTCAGACAATACCGATAAAGTAGTCAGCGCAACGTTTATTTAGTTATCGATTAATATCATCAGATAGGTAGCTTCCCATAAGTTCTTGTAGCTTTTGGTATTCATCAGGTTGTAAAGGGCGGCCCAGTTGTATTTCCCATGCAGCAATTCGAGAAGCCACAGTATCACCCCATTCAGGTGGACATTGCCCAGTAATAATATCTACAAATGCATTCTCATAATCTAGTGATGCTTCTGCAGCAGCCAATTCTGTTTGTTCAATAATGTTTTGAGGTCTAGCTTTGCCGGTTAAAAATTCGGTTAATTTTGACATATAGTTTGAAAGTATAATGTTATTATTATACTATAAATAATACTATAAGTCAAAAACACTTTCCATATATTCAACATAATCTACCTATGCGAAAATCCTGAAACTCGTAAGTTCTAGATAAAGAGTAAGCAAAAATATTTATCTTCTCCCTGTTATAATAAGTAAATGTTGATTCCTTGTAAAGACATTGCTCATATCATCGAGCACGAACTGAAATCACATGTTGTGAAAAAAATCTGTCTCGTAGCCTACCTCCTGGGTGAATCGCCAGAACAGCTTTCCTTTGTAGCCATCAAACGCCGTCTCGCCGAGCGCCTCGGTATCGAATTTGATTTTAATCATTATCCCGTCATTCCACCATTCTCCAGTTTTATACAAGATCTTCAAACAAAAATGGCTGATTCTGAAAGTACAGGAGTAATAGTCCAGTTACCACTCCCAGCTGGATATGATAAACAACAAATATTTGAAGTAGTGCCATCCAACAAAGATATTGAAGGGCATAAAGAACATTCGCCATTTCAGTTTCCCTTGAGTCTGGCTGTTTTGACGGGAATCAAATATATATTCGCCTATGCAAAACACAATAAAAAATTAGATAGTGGAATTCTTGTACATTTTGAACAAGATAAATTTTTTTTCAGAGAAGTTCTACAGGGTAAAAAAATAGTTATCGTGGGGCGGGGAGCCACAGGTGGAAAACCCATTGCTGAATGCTTTAACAAAATAGGAGTGACGTACTCGGTCATACATTCTCAGACACACAACTCAAACGATCATATTAAGGAAGCCGATATTATAATTACGGCAACAGGTAAAAAAATAGTCGAGCCCAACATGCTAAAACAAGGGGTGATTCTTCTCAATGTTGGGCTCAGAAAAGAAGATGGCAAACTAAGGGGAGACTATGATGAAGAAGAAGTACAAGATATCGCCTCATATTATACTCAGACACCAGGAGGACTCGGGCCACTTGACGTGTTGTATTTGTATAAAAATCTGATTGAAGCAGTTTAAATAAATTAAAAGAGAAAATTGTCATTCCTATGAAGACATTGTTGTCATTCCCGCGAACGCGGGAATCCAGGGTTTATTTCCTGGATCCCGAATCAAGTCCGGGATGACACATGACTAACTTTTAACTTTTCTCTCTTGACTAAACTAATGATATACATAATCACAGGACAAACAGCCACCGGCAAAACCAGGCGCGCGCTTGAACTTGCTCGCAAGGTCGGTGGTGAGCTCATAAACTGTGATTCCAGACAAATATATAAAACACTAAATATCATTACCGGTAAAGATCTTGCTCTAACCACCCGCACCTATACTGTATGGAAAAATGCGCATTCTTTTGATATTGGGTATTACGAATTGTTGCAAGGTGGGAGATTGTGGCTCTACGATATTGTAAATCCAAACCAACCCTTTTCAGCCTTTGACTACCGTATACTCGCAACAGAGACAATCAACCATCTTCAAATGGAGGGTAAGACGCCAATTATCATTGGCGGGACCTATTTTTATCTCAAACACCTGCTCTACGATATACTTGATACACCGGTGCCGCCCAACATGCAACTTCGTGAAAAGCTGGCGCTTGAGTCTACATCTACTTTACAGCAGATACTTACTGCAGAAAATCCCTCAATGTATAACGACTTAAATAACAGCGAAAAACACAATAGGCAGCGTCTCATTCGCAAAATAGAAGTGATCCGCGCCGGCAATACAACCTCTTCAAATACCAATATTGAATACGAACTTGCCCCGCCCTTTACGCCACAAACAACCACAATGGAAGGTTATCATTTTATAGATCGCCGCAAACAATATACGATTATAAAGCAACGAGTCCAAACACGATTGGAAGAAGGAGCTATAGCAGAAGTTGAATCATTGCTCAAATCTGGGTATACCGGCACCGAACCCGGATTACAAACAATTGGATATCAGCAAATTATCAAATACTTACACAAAGAGCTCTCTTTGGAAGATATGAAGAAAGAGTGGCTTACTCGTGAGATGCAGTATGCCAAGAGGCAATATACCTTCGCCAAACAGGATCCCAATATCACCTGGATTGAAGTTTGATTGATTCTTATGTGATTTCGTGGAATAATGGATATATCTATGACTAAAAGTGATCACACTCCTATTGATATTAAAAATATCGAGAGTTCGTTTAATCATATCAGAGTAAAAACACTCACCAAATCCGCCTTTAGTTTCAAAATCGACAAATACAATCTAATCCTGATTATTTCTATTATTTTTTTCGTAGCAAGCATAAGCTTTTGGGGATATGTCAATTTTTATCTCAATACCGGAGGATAGCCATACATGCGAACAATTAATATAAAAATTATTGCATCAGTTCTTTTTTTTACCTGCGGAATTTTATTCTTTTCCCTTGCGGTGCAAAAATACCGAATTATCACCGGTTCTCGCGCCAGTTTGAATCTACCCCAGTGTGAAATCCCTGAAGGGGGTACCGTGCCCTCAAATGCGCCTTGTGCAAGCTGTAGCATATTCAGTGACACAGCGATCGACGAAAATGGAGATGTGAATGTCGAGTTTGGCTGTCAGGTGGTATGTAATGATTCCGATAATCCTCTCGATACTACTGGATGTCCTTCCGGACTACTGCCGTATAGCATTGATGAAACTTCATGGTACTGGTGTAAAGAGTCAGGAGATCACGCATGTACTTCACAAAATGAGCTCACGGGGGATCTTATCACCAGCGTAGAAAGTGCGGGTTTCACCGATGGAGGTCCTTGGATCATGTCTCGACAAGGAGATACCAGTTTTAGTGCGAGTTTTAATGTCCCAGGGTACGAAAGCTGTGGTCGCGTACAGGTAGATGTGGAAACCAATCAAAAATATAGTTATGTGATAAACTCAGATTTAGATTGTCCAAACGATATAGTAGCCGCTGATCTAAGCGCAAATCAGGCTGCAACCCCCACACTTGGGTTCGGCTTCACCGATGAAAATCCCACCAATACACCTTTTGTACAGCAACCAACCATCCCGCCCCCAACCGTGACCAAGACACCCACTCCTATTGCGACCAATACCTCTGTGCCAACCCACACCACCACTCCAACCGTACGTGTTACGACAAGCGTAACCCCATCTATTTCAACAACTCCTTCTATAACAGGAAGCATCACACCTAGCACAACTATTAGCCCATCACTAAGCCCCACATTGACTTATACGCCGACACCTTCGCCAACAGCAACCGCCACACCTACATTTACTCCTGTGCCGACGTTTACTCCCATGCCCGCCCCAGTTTCAGATATATCTGTCGATGGACAGTCTCCAGGAGCTTCCTCATGGCTCATGATGCTCGTCCCAGCAGCCCTCGTAATGCTCGGATTATTTTTATAACTTTTTTCGCGACGTAATCAAAAATTTGTACGCGAGCGCTGAGCTCATTACCATATGCGATTTCGTGAGCTTACAAATTTTTAGATTACGAGCAGTAAAACAAAGCGTAGAACAAAATTTACTTTTTATTAAACAGTTTGATGAAGGCCTCCTTGGGGATTTCTACCTTTCCAATCATTTTCATTTTCTTTTTTCCTTCTTTTTGTTTCTCAAGCACTTTTCGTTTACGCCCCACATCGCCACCGCCGACAGTTTTACTGCCTTTCGTCAATACATCTTTCCGGAATGGAGAAATTCGCTCCGAGGCAATAATCTTTCCTTTATATTGCGCTTGCACTTTTACTTCAAACTGCTGGCGCGGTATGAGTTCTCGAAGTTTTTTAGTGAGTTCGGCGCCCTTTTCTTGCGCCCGCTCCTGCACCACAATTTCTGAAAATTCTTCTACTTCTTCACCATTGAGAAGTACTGCGAGTTTATCTGCCACCACCAGCTGATAGCGGATCACTTCCCAGTCAAAAGAAGCATATCCTGAGGTAGCAGACTTTAGTTGATCAAAAAAATTGGATATCATTTCCGCAAGTGGCATTTCGTATTCGATAGATACCTGATTTTTATTATCCATGGTTTTAAATACTGCTCGATGATCTTCACAAAGTTGCATGACCGCTCCCACATAATATTGTGGCGTAATGATAAGTATTCGGACAATAGGTTCCAGGTATGTATCGCCATCTTTCTGATAGTCTACTTGTGGGGGAGTGATGACCAGATTCAAGTTATATTCACGCTCCAGGCGCTCTCGTATCACATCAGCATGCAAGAGGCCGAGAAAACCCACACGAAACCCCGCCCCCAATGCCTGGCTATATATGGCATTAAATTCTAAAGAAGAATCATTCAAATATATTTGCTCAAGCGACTTTTTGACATTTTCATAATCTGCCGGATCTGTAGGGAAAAGAGAAGCGTAGACCATTGGTTTTACTTTTTTATATCCCGGCAGCGGCACAATCTGATCGGCCTTTCCTTCCGCGATCGTATCGCCCACGCGTACTGAATGGATGTCTTTTAGATTGGTCACGATATAGCCAATTTCACCTTCTGAGATAGATTGCCGAGATGAAAGATCTGGGGTGAAGATACCCACTTCAGTCGGCTCAAAAGCGATATTGCCGA
>CAZMJG010000024.1:0-3463 GCA_964566675.1 uncultured Gammaproteobacteria bacterium | reverse complement strand
GAAAGATCTGGGGTGAAGATACCCACTTCAGTCGGCTCAAAAGCGATATTGCCGATCGCAAGCCGCATTTTTTTATTTTTAAATACAGTACCCTCGACAATACGCGCAAAGGCAATGACTCCCTTATGGTTGTCAAAATATGAATCGAAAATGAGTGCTTTACACTTTTTTTCTGCATTATCAATACGGGGGCTAGGAGCGGGGATATCGGTGAGCACCCGCTGAAGTACCCGATCTACATTCATACCCGTTTTAGCAGAGATTTCAATAATTTCATCTTCATGTATTCCTAAAAAATCTACAAGCGCTTGTTTGGTTTTTTCTACTTCTGCATTGGGAAGATCTATTTTGTTTATGACCGGTATGATAGTGAGATTTTTATCTATAGCTTTAAAACTATTGGCGATTGTTTGCGCCTGTATACCTTGTGTCGCATCCACAAGAAGTATAGCGCCTTCCACACAGGCGAGAGTACGATCAACTTCGTATGAAAAATCCACATGCCCGGGTGTATCGATCAAATGAAGCAGATAATCTGTGCCTTCGTAGGTATAGTGCATACGAACTGGAGCAAGTTTGATAGTGATACCACGCTCCCGTGAGATCGGATTGCGATCAAGCATCTGCTCTTCATGTCTATTTTTATCGATAGTACCTGTCATTTCTAGCAGGCGATCGGCAAGCGTAGATTTCCCATGGTCGATATGCGCGATGATGGCAAAATTGCGGATATTCTTTGTCATAAAGATATATTGTACACGAAGATTAGGTCAAATCGGGCTGAAGTTGCTGTTGCAACCAGTCAGCTCCGTATTCTTCACATGGCGAGAATATCTTACTGCATATTACATAATTCGTATAGTCGTAGCACCACTGCCCGTACCCCAGTGCTCACCATGCACGACAATGAGCTTTCCCGGATGCTGCTTGATATACTCATGTTCATGTAGCAATGTGACGGCACGATTAAGCTCCAATACATTCACTTCATCCGAATTATGATACCCAAAAATCACTGGCACAACTCCAAAGTTCACCGATAGACTTTCAGAAACACCTTCATTTGGGGTAAAGGTAAAGATTGGTACTTTAGGTCTATAACGAGATAGAAGAGTTGCAGTGTTGCCAGACTGTGTAAATATCATAAAACCGGCTATGGGTTGCTCCGCAGTGACATATTTACGATAGAGCGCATATGCTGCATCTACCACCATGGCCGATGTATCTGCGGCTGAAAACTGTATTTTGACAGGTGTATCTTCATCAGTTTTAGGTTCATAAAAAAGTGCAGTTTTTCGCATCACATCGACAGCTTTTAAGGGATATTTACCATTGGCTGTTTCACCCGAAAGCATGATACAGTCTGTGAGATCATATACGGCATTTGCGATATCTGAAATTTCGGCACGAGTGGGAAAAGGATTATCTATCATAGTCTGTAGCATTTGCGTAGCTGTGATCACAAACTTGCCCTGGATCATACATTTTTTTATTATCATTTTCTGATAAAATGGCACCTGCTCGATAGGTATTTCTACCCCCAGGTCTCCACGTGCCACCATGATACCGTCTGCGGCCTCGATGATCTCATCCAAGTTCTCAAGTGCTTTTTTAGTTTCAATTTTGGCGATAAATTTACCGGTCATGCCATATTTTTTTGCTTCCCGTCGCACTGTTTTCATATCATCGGCGCTACGCACAAAAGATAAGGCGATAAAATCTATTTCATGTCGAGAGGCAAGTTCAAGTCCTTGAAAATCTCTGTCTATAAGCACCGGAAATGGAAAATCAGCACCGGGGATATTGAGAGATTTACGGGTCGGAAGTGTACCTGTGGTTTCAGATTTCAAATATGTTTTACCGTCTTTTTTTACGACTTTAAAACTATAATAGCCATCATCCACGCTAATATGTTGACCAGCTTTCAAATGCTCAATAATCTGAGGATGGGTGATAGAGAATCCTTTATTGTTATCTTTGTAGGCCTCGTCACCAAAGACAAGTAATTCACCTTCAGTTATTTCAAGTTTCTCACCGGGCATATTGATACGTATTTCAGGCCCTTGGAGGTCTATAAGTGTGCCTATAGGAAGCTTCATTTTTGCAGCAATTTTATTTACCCGGTCTATGCGCTCACTGTGCCATTCAACGGTACTGTGTTTGAAGTTGAAACGGAATACGTTTACGCCAGCATTTATAAGTTCTTCAATGCGCTCAGGACTGTCGGAGGATGGACCAATGGTTGCAATTATCTTTGTAGATTTAAACATAGTAACCCATTATATTCTTTTTTACTCAAATAATCTATGATGTGATTACTGAAAACGAGGAGAAAATGAATTGAGAATTTGTTCCTTTTGTTCTTGGGACAACATTGTATAGAAACTGATCATATATGCAGTTTTTTCCTTGATTCCGCCACTATCAAAAATATAGTGTTCAAATATAGAACCTGCTTCATTGCTTGTTGTGACATACAACACCTGAGATTCGTGGATTTGCATAATTTTTTTTGATGTGATCGGTTCTTTTAGCATCGACTCTGAAAAAGGCTCTAATGTATCATATGTATTTATTGATTTACCAGTGGCATCTGCTCTCATGATAGTAAAAGCAGCGTTCCCTTTGTGAAAGACCACCAAGGTTGAGTTATATGCGCCGCGTGCATCCGCAGTATAAGCCGATGGGAACCATACATCATACCCTTTATCACCTATCGGAATATCCATATAGAATCGTATGTTACACCAGCTCTCCGTATTGGTGGCGCTGATTGTCATATAGCGAGGATCATATGTTTTTTTTATGCAGAGGCTTCCGGTCGTCGGGATAAAATACTCTTTGTGATGGGCAATTTCTTTCTGTAGGGTTTTTATTTGAGCTTGTGATGTCACAACTTGAGCTTTGGATACTTCAAAAGCTTTTATAAGACTGTATTGATTTTGGAAAAAGCCCAAGACATAGACGATAAATATGAGCACCAGAAAACTCAAAAAAGGCATACTCGATATCTTGCGCCGTACTACTTTTAAAAAGTCCATAGAAAAATCTTACCATTTTTTTAACAGACCGTCATTTACATTTCTTACGGTTTCGTGTTGTATTAGGTCCCTTCTTCCCAGCTACTTAAGTACTTTTTTTGATCTCGTGTCAGTGTATCGATATGTATACCACGACTTTCCAGTTTGAGAGCGGCAATCTGGGCATCGATGTCAGGAGGTAACGCATATACTTTATTTTCAAGCGTTTTGGCGTTTTTCCATATAAATTCAGCAGCCAGCGCTTGTCCGGCAAAACTCATATCCATCACCGATGCAGGGTGTCCATCGGCCGCGGCAAGATTTACCAGTCGACCTTCTCCAATAAGATAGACTTTTTTCTTTCCAAAATCAAATTCTTCTACCATAGGACGTACAGTAGTGACTGACTTTGAAAGTTTTTTTAAAGCTTCTTTATTGATTTC
>CAZMJG010000023.1:0-15520 GCA_964566675.1 uncultured Gammaproteobacteria bacterium | reverse complement strand
CGTGGAACCCTCACTATATACCTTTTTGGCAAACACTTTCTTTATGTATATTTCTCATCCCTCAAGTACGAAAGAAATGGTGGACATGGATTATTTTTGGATTTTTGCAAGGCCTTGGAATACATAATCATTGGTATGCAGTTTTTGCAGTTATCGGTATAGGAATTGGTCTTGCTATATACTTTTTGCCTTTAAAAAAAGTAAAGCCGTTGCTGGCTTATTTACTGGGAGCGGCAATTTCTGTGTTGCCTTTTATACTGTTTGACATACTGAGACCTCCCGGATTATTTATATCTAGATTTTTATATTTCAATCCGCTGACACAGTCATTAAATGATACTCAGCAAATAGACTATCTCTCTCGAATATGGCAACTGCCGTATCAGTTTTTTCACTATTTTTTCCAAGAGCAGTTTCCTGCATTATTCTTTATGGGTGTAACTGCTGTGTATATAGTGGTTTTATATCGTCGGGAACGATATAAAAAATGTATATTTCTTATTCCGGTGCTCATGCAAATTGTGGCGCTTATGTTTATAAGGACACAAGTGAATGACCATTATTTTTTACCGGCGGTCATACCATTTTTATTGTTTCTAGCTTTTCCTGATGAAGAAAAAGGTTTTTCATTTTTGCAAAAAAGTATTTTAGTATTATTTATAGCATTTAGTCTACCTGCGGGGATAGAAGAAATATTTAAAAATAATTGGAGTACCAATATACGCCGCACAAAAGCAATAACGCACTTAATACAAGATAATTTAGAAGGCCGTTGCAATGTCTTAGCTATAGCAAGTACAGACTCTGGTACAACAGGGAAAAAGTATAGAGATTTACTGGAAATATGGGGTACTAAAATACTGGGGAAAGAAGAATATACAGATTATGACTGTCTCTTTGTTATCTCGACTAGCAATCTTGTGACGGTACAGAAAGATCCTTCGTACGAATTAAATTTGGTTAGGAAAAATTATCCTAAAAACACCTGGACAGTAGAAAATTGGCATTTGTATAAATTTGTTAGAGCTCCCAGTGTACATACCAAATAGCATAATCGAGAATATTGGTGCCATCTTCTTCATCAAAATTGGTATATTTACAGCCTGTCCCAACCGATAAAAAGTTTATCGTAAAAGCCTTCTCCCAGCAAAAAGAATCCTGTATTGTAATTGTGCCATCACAATTGGCATCACCTTCTGGCCGACGAGCACAGTTATTTGTATTTATAGTAGGTTCTGGAGTAAGAGTGGGTGTCGGAGTAGCTTCTTGAGTTGGAGTGATTGTCTCTGGAGGCTCACTAGGAGTTGGTGAGAGGGTTGGGGTGCTGGTCACTGAAGGGAGAAGTGTGGGAACAGCAGATGGAATCGGAGTCATAGTGGGTGTTGTATTATTGCAGCGTATCTCCATGATTTGGCTTCGAGGGCTTTTGTTACCTTTGGTATCTTTAGCTTGTACCCAAAATACATATTCATTGTCACCTGCAAGAGAAACTGTAGCTTTATTTTCGGTTACTGAAACGCATTTATCAGGTGCCGCGCAAGTCCCATTCCATGAAGATGGATTAGCGTCTACTGATAATTCGTACAAGTGAGAGACATTGGTATCATACCAATTAAATTCTACGATATTATTAGGACGGCACTGGTAATACAATCCGTTTGGAACGGGAATATTACAGCTAAATTCTACTCCTGCCATGGCAGGCTGACTCCAGCCGTTTGCATTTACTGAGTGTACCCACCAGTCATAATTTTCCCCTGGTACGATAGGCAAGGTAATCTCATTCGTGGTTGTTGTGGCACAGCTATCAGGGCTCTGGCATGTGCCATCCCAGGATGGGGCGTCGGAGTCAAGGCGTACTTGGTAGCTTGTTGCGCCGCTGACGGGGAACCAATTGAGTCTTACGGCAGCCTGCCCTGAAAGACACCAGACGTGAGGTCCTTGGGGAGAGTTAGGGACTGTTGCATGTACACGATCGGGAAGCGCTAGAATAAAGAGGATGCTAAAAAGGATAGCCATGCTCCATTTGAGTTGCATAGTAAGTTATATCATATAACGCGTTGTGAAGGCAATACTTTGTGATTCTCTATGGTTAGTCGTATTTTTATTTTGGTATAAATAGGATAGCTACAAGCCTATAGTGTGATATAATAGCTTGGATGGAACAGAAAAAGTTGTTTACACAAAAAGAAAATGCTCAAATGGATCGGCAGTTGATAGCACAATTGCTGCTTGCCGAGGGTATTATGTCACAAGTAGAAATCTATGCGCATAATCACAAATCTTTATCTACAGTGTCAGAATTACATAGAGTCTTTGCTCGTTTTAAGGAAAATGTTCAAATACCTTTTGTTGTTCAGGGTAAGTCTACTGCGACGATTTTCCATCATGCTTTTAATGATTTATTATATCTTCTTAATGATAATCATGATCCTAATACTGATCCCTCCGGATTTATACATAAAGGAAATGCTTGCCGACTTCTTGTCATGTCTCCTGATTTAGCGGAGATAAAAAAAAGAGCTTCATATCAAAATATGAATCAACTAGTAGAAGACTTATCTGCAGACGTACCCACTGCTGATATTTATCCTGCCTTATATTATGATGTCAATGAAGCACCTCACCTGATGGTACAACGAGTAGGCATTGCGCAATTACATACACGAGTGAGGGATTTTGATTTTGCATTTACCGGTATTCAACAGACAATGCAGTGGGGTAATGATGAAACTCATCTTTCGTTTCATGTGGTACAAGAAGAAAAGCAAGGAGTGAGAGTAGATAAGCCCGTAGAAATTAATCCATATATTTTTACCCGACATTATCCGGGAAAAACTTCTATGCCCCTACCTTAAACTCTGTCACATCTCCATCTTTCATCACATAATCTTTACCCACAGTCTGAACAATTCCTTTTTCACGAGCTTTTACCCAGCCTCCTGCCTCGATAAATTTATCGTAGGCGACAATATCTGCTTTGATAAATTTCTTTATAAAATCGGTGTGTATAGCACCTGCCGCATCGGGAGCGAGCGTGCCTTTTTCGATTGTCCAGGCGCGGGCTTCGATCTCTCCACAGGTGAGATAGGAGATAAGTCCAAGTATTTCGTAGGCTTTTTTAATGAGTCTGTTTAGACCGGTATCGGTGAGATCAAACTGTTCTAGGTATTCTTTTTGTTCTTCTTCTGAAAAGGCAAGTACATCGTTTTCTAGCTTAGCATTGAGATAGATGTAGTTTTTAGCTTGTAGCTGGTCGCTTGTAGTTTCTTTGTCATTCTGAACTTGTTTCAGGATCTCCTCAATTTTTTTCTCTGTACCTGCTTTATCTTCAAGCTGTTTTTCAGAGACATTAAAGACAAAAATCTGCGGCTTCATCGTGAGGAGCTGCAGCGAGCGAGCTTCTTTGGCTTCATCATCTGAGAGCTCACAAGTGCGGGCAGGTTTGCCATCATTCAAATGGGTACGTAGTTTCTGGACAGCATCCCATCTGAGAAGTTCTTCTTTCGATGCTTTTCCTTTGGGTTCACGTTGTTTCTCGAGTGTCGCAAGATCGGCGAGTATGAGCTCTGTGTCTATGATACCGATATCTCGTGCTGCATCTACGCTGTTGGCGACATGGAGTACATCGCCATCTTCAAACACGCGTGCGACATGCGCTATTGCGGCGACTTCACGAATATGAGAGAGGAATTTATTTCCAAGTCCTTCGCCTTGTGAAGCCCCAGCTACAAGCCCCGCGATATCGTAGAATTCGACTGTGGCCGGGACAATGCGTGCGGCGTTTACGAGCTTGGCAAGCTCGTCTAGTCTATGATCTGGTACTTCGACGATCCCCACATTTGGTTCAATAGTGGCAAAAGGGTAGTTTGCGGCATAGGCTACCTGCTTTTTGAGCAATGCGTTAAATAAAGTTGATTTTCCGACGTTTGGCAGTCCGACTATTCCGATACTTAAAGATGACATAGGGTCTATTATACCAACCATTTTATCCTTAGGAGATTTAACTTAATGTAGTATCTCTAGAAGTGTATTGTTCACTAATGGAGGTAAATCATGAAATTTACCTTTATCATCAGCTTGAATAAGTCTTGTAGTTGCTATCTCTGCACCATACTTAGCTGAAAATTTATTTATGTATTCATTATTAATATATGAGGCTACTTCCCTCAAAGCATTATCAGGAAGACATATTAAATCTTCTATTCCAGAGTGACCAGCCCCCAAGTTAAAAGCAACTATTGGATTTTGATTAGCTTGTTTAGCTTGTGCAGCCATTTGTTTAATTTTTAAACACATAATAACGTTGCGAGTAAAAAGAAAGGGATCGTCAGGATGTAGGTTGGTAGCCATACCATGTAGTCGTGTAAGAAAACGATTGATAGGCTGTTGGTTGACTGCCTTAGCAATGGTTAGTTTGTCGAAATATTTTGTATCAGTTGCAAGCCACGTGCCTATTGCTGTACCTGCTGCTGCTATGCTAAATGTCAAGAAATCACGACGAGATAATGGAGTTGCTTGTTTATCTCCAATTAAGATACGTGCAGCTTCAGGTATGGCACTAATAGCGGCTAAGGCAACGCCGCCATAAAATTGTTTGGCATTATCATCGCCTATAAGTACATCTCTATTTTTCCCTTTATAAAAAGACCAGTCAATATCACCAACATCTCCTATACCGATAGGAATTTGGAGTTTTTTTGCTTTCTCAAGCATTGCTTGCCGTCCTTCTGAAGCAAATCCATTGAGTATTAAGCTTTCTAATGGAGCATCATATTGGGTCCACTGCGTAAGTTTTTGAGCTGCATCATAATGCTTAATGTCTGTATTTAACTCTACAAATAAAGCTGAAGTTTTTTCATCTATTTCAGTTTTGGGTCCGTCTGAATGAACTTCATATATGGGTTGATATTTCACTCCATCATGGGTGAAAAATCCTTCGCGGTTCATTTCTATCTCTCGTTGACCGATTGTAGCAGCCGCACAGACTAAGGGTAAAGTGAGGGCTCCTTTTATGATTATGCGTCTATTCACTCCTTTTGGCTGCGAAGATTCAGTTTCCATCATTATTCATTATATTCTATATTAAACTCAAAATTCACTCGATAGAAACCTTACAGTTAATTATTCGTCCTCCTGTATCTCTTAGCAAAATAATTCTTTCTTTGTGTGGCTTAGCTATTGTAAAGTTTTAGGAAATCTTTAAGCTGTTTGATTATTTATTATACGTATGATATACTCATTTTTTTAAAAATGTTCGAAATAAAGCAATATATGGAAGGTACTATAGGGAAAAAACCAAATCAGATCATTGAATTGTCTACGGGTATAGAGCAGGATCAAGCTATTCCTAAATTTCAGTATGATCCGTATAACGTAGAGGTGCCTCCAGGGATGCAGGCTCCTTTTCGGGTAAATTTAGAAACCAATACTATTTGTAATATGCCTTGTGGATTTTGTTTTGCCGATTATCTGGAAGGACCCAACGCTCATGAAGGTAAGGGATTGCCTACAGACCGAGAAAAATTATCTACAGCCGAGGCGAAAGCAATGATATTTCAAGCAGCACAAATTGGAAGTACCCAGTTCCTTTTAGGTGGTGGGGATCCGTTTATTCGTAAAGATACGCCACAACTCATTTCTTATGCCCATGAGCTGGGTTTACAAGTAGTAGTTGATACCAATGGATTACTTTTAGCTCAGAGGCCGGCAGTTTTTGAACAAGTTGCTCCATTACTTCATCAACTAGGACTGTCTCTTGATGGTTCATCTGCGGAGGCACACGATACATTTAGAGAAACCGCTCATTCTTTTGAGCGTGTAATGAGACTGATTGAATGGTCAAGAGAACGGGACTATAAACTTAAAATTAATACTATAGTAACTGCTGCAAATATGCATGATATCCCCGCGATGGTTCAATTATTAGCTCCCCATGCAGATTCTATAGATCGTTGGAGTCTGGATCAATTTATACCGGTAAATAGGGGAAAACAAAATAAAGAAAGATATCAAATATCAGATGCAGATTATCTGTCGGTAGTTAATCAGGTTCATGCATTAACGGACGGTAGATTTGCCAACTGTACCATTGGCGGAGGATTAAAGAGTGTTAAAGCTGGCACTGTTATGATGTTTGGCCCCCAAGGGATACCGTATGTTACATATGGTGACGAGAAGCATCATCTACCAGTAAGTATCCGTAAAAGTCCTCTGTATGAGCTTGTTGAAATGGCAGAAGGCATGCATCTTGATTTGCATCGGATGAATGACGAGAGATTTGCTCAAGATTATTATTCAGCAGATTCCTAATAAAATGACTAAAGAATATATACCAGTTTACGACCACCAAGGTTTGCCTACTGGATCAGTAGGAAGGGAAGACTTGTATGCGAGTCCTGAAAACAATCATCGAGTTGTTCACAATTTGGCATACATGCCATTAGCGGCAGATATGCATCCTGAGCGAATGTGGGTACAAGTCAGAAGTGAGCACGCTACCTACTTACCTGGTCATATAGTTACTGCAGCGGGAGGACATGTGAATTTGGGTGCAGATGGAGAACCGGAAAGTTTTGAGGCAGCAATGCAACGAGAAATTAGCGAGGAAATTTTAGGCGGCCGTGATTCATCATGGCAACTTACTCCATTGGGAAAAATTTTGCATTTTAAACCTGATTATCCTGGCTATAACGGAGGATCTAAAGATATAGCCACATTTGTATCCGAAACAGACGGAAGTGATTTCTCTCTATCTGAACGTGAAGTAGCTGCTATTATGGCTATGCCTATTGGACAATTAAAAGCAATGTCCCGAGATCCTTCATCATTGCTACATCCTGAACTTAGAGAAATTCTCAAACACAAGATGGTTCGATTGGGCATCGTTGGTACCTATAGTGCAGGCAAAACTACTTTGACCAATGCGTTAACTCATCGAATTGAGGGAGCGAAAGGAGTCACTGAAGATGTCCGTCAATATGTGAGAAATTATTTTGGAAAGAAAGGTATACAAGAGTTGACACCGGAGCAGTTTATTGAACTAGAACATATGTTATTTATGGATCAAAACCGTGCCTGTCGTACATCTGATATTGCGATTATTGATTCTACACCAATTGGTTGTCCTGTGTATTTGCAAAACTATGGTCTTCTTGCTGCCAATGGGCACACTTTCGATGATGATATGATTCAATCCTGGATGGATAAAACTGCAGACACACTAGATGCCTATGACGCAATAATCTACCTTCCTCCTGAGATACCATATGAAGCTGATGGATTTAGGACAGGGCCAGAATTTAGAGGTCCTATCGATGCTGGGTTTCGTGAAATTATCAAGGGCCATCCTCGAATGATTGAAGTTCGAGGCTATGTAGAAGGTGATGTCGCGACCGGAGTAAATCGTCGGGTTGATGTAGTATTAGACTATTGTCAAGAAATGGGGATTTTGGATTCCTCCGTAATTAAAGATAAAACATATTAACTTACGTCTTTTTGAATTACTCTACTATAGAGTATAGTGCGGTTTTCTTTCTTAAAATTGATACTTCAGCATTTCATCTCTATAATCTCAATATGGATAAAAATCATTCCCCATGGCTGGCCGAGCTCAACAAAGATCGACAACCTCATGCTCATGATGAAAATATAGCCTATGAAGTGGGCATAGTCGGCGGGGGAATAGCCGGGATGGTGACTGCATACTACACTCTCAAGCATACACAAAAAACGGTGCTTCTTGTTGAAGCGACACGTATAGCACATGGGGCAACTGGTCATAATGCTGGTCAGGTCGTAGACTATTTTGAAAAACCATTTTCTGAGATAGCTACAGAATATGGCCTTCCCATGGCTGTCGAAGGACAAAAAGCCGTGACTGGGGCATGGAAACTGGTTGAGGAAATCCTTGAAGAAACCCGTATCCGCATACCCTTTGCCCGATTTATGGGCTATGCAGGTTGTACGACAATGGATCAACTACTTGTACATTTGGAAAATAAATATCAAAAATGCGCAGGGGGTTTGCATGTAGAGCAGGCAATGCTTGCGCAAGAACTTATCAAAAAGGAAAATATCCCTACAAAATATCATGACTTTTGTAGTTTTATCCCTCATGCAGAGGTACTCAAACATTTGGAGACTACACATATGAAATATATTGCAGCACTCCAATCTCGCAAAGGTACCATGAATAGCGCACTCTTTGTAGAAAAACTCTCCGATTATTTACTTGAGACATATAGCGGGCGTTTTGCCATACGCGAACATGCACCTGTGGATGAAGTGCATCTGTATGAAGACTATGTGCAGCTAGATACAAAAGATCATCATATAAAAACAGAATATGTGGTGCTTTGCACAAATGGTTTTGAAAATATAAATTTAAGTAATCATACGGGGCTCAATATCAATCCAGCTTTTCATAGTAATATAACGGGTATTGTCGGCTATATGGCTGGCTATTTGGAAAAAGATATGCAAGCTCCGAAGGCAATTAGTTATTTTCCAGCCACAGAAAAAGTCAGTGGCGCAGATCCTTATTTTTACGTTACCCGTCGCAATCATATGTGGGAAGAGATTGAAAAATCACTCGTGTGTATCGGAGGTCCGGAAGAAATCCACGAAGAAATACGCGATTATTCGAGTAGTTTTCCATATTCCAAAATAGCGTTTCAGGATATAGATACTTTTTTAAAAGAAACGTATCCGGAAACCTGCGGCAAAGAAGTGAATTATGTTTTTAAGTGGCATGGTCTTATGGGGTACACCACATCTGGTATCCGAAGTATTGGTCCAGAGCCAGCCAATCCACGGCTCCTTTACAATCTAGGCTGCAATGGTGTCGGTATACTGCCCTCAATTTACGGAGGTAAAAAAATTTCTTTACATTTACAAGGTAGGGAAGTGCCGGCCAGTATTTTCGATCCTATCATACAAAAAACAGTGACGATGCAGAAAGTATAATGCTCACAAACATCTTACACCCTTCTTTAATAGAGTTAACTTCCAGTAACTATCATAAAATTATGAAAAAACACACGTATTCCACACCAACTCTTGAATATAAACGGGGTATCTATCGTATCGAAATCCTGGACGAAGAAACTATAAACCCTTAGTTGACAGAAACGGCAATTTGAACTAAAGTTATACTATGTTTAAACAGGTTACTTACTCTGCTTTTATCCTACTTTGTCTTATAGCTATCGGCTTCCCGACTATCTATGCCCAAGATGAAACTACAACTACTCTACAGTTTGAAAATAAGATGGAACAAAGAACACGCGAAACCAAGACATTTATGGAGCAAAGGAGAGCTCAAATGCAACAAACAACTATGCCAGGACAGGCAACAGCTGAGATGAAATTGAAACGAGACGACATGAAACAAAAAGTAGAAGAGCTTAAAGAAACAATGGAGAAAAAAAGACTAGAAGCTCGCGAGAATTTTCAAGGACAGCGAGATGAATTTAAACAAGAGCTGCAAACAATAAAAGATGAACGAAAAAAGACGGTTATAGAAAATATAGATACTCATATAAATGAGCTCAACGTTCAACATACTCAGCGGCTAGAAGAAGTATTGTCGAAAGTCAGCAATATCCTCGATCGACTAGAAGTAAAAACCGCCTCTATGGAAGCAGAGGGAAAAGACACAGCAGAAGTGAAAAAATCCATTGCGAGTGCCCGTGCCTTGATCGGAAGTTCAGCTGAAGCAATCACTACCCAGGCGGGCAAAGAGTATGTTATAGATATCTCTGATCCCGCCAAGATACGAGAAGAAGTACAAAAGACAGTGGCGATATTTAAATCAGATATCACATCCGTCCATGAGAAAGTAAAGGCAGCACGTCTGGCGGTTGTAGCGGTAGCTCGTCAGTACGGGCAACTTCATAAAATGACTCAAACTATTACACCGAGTATCACAATTACACCGTAACCTTTTAACAGTTATTTCAGCACCATGGATCCAATCAATAAAGACAGTAATACTCAAGCATCCTCGTCTTCTCAGCCTACAGCACCTGTAGCTACAAACCCAGTTTCGACTCCTCAGATGCCGCCACAAAACACTGTTGTCACACCCGGAGCGGACACACCACCTATACAGACAGGTCGTGTAGAAAAATCGAATTCCAATGTGCTTATCTATTTATTTATTGGAGTACTAATAGTCATACTTCTGGGCCTTATGGGATTATTCTTTTATAACCGTCTTTCTGCAGCAACATCAGCCGAGAGCAAGATAGTGGTACCCACAACAGAGCCGAAGGCGACTCCGACTGTAGTTATCCCAACATATAGTTCTGCGGAAGAAAAAGAAGTCATGGGTGTAGAGGTGGGAGCTGTAGATTCGCAACTAAACATCATCGAGAATGACATGAATAAACTATAAAATAGGTGATGGCAATCACTTGATATGAGGTGGCTATACTATATACTGAATATAGGTATATTTTATGGAAACTACACAAAATACGACACTACAAACCCCGGCTGTCACACCAACATTACCACCTGTTTCTGATCTGCTTAAGCAAGCTTGGGATCTTCTGACGATACAATTTGGAAGGATTCTTTTGTTGTGGCTATACAATGTTCTTATTTATTTAGCTGCCGTTGTGGTGTTTATTGTGCTCGTCGTGGTATTTTTAATAGGTATACTCTCGACCGCCGCTCCTGGATTTAGCATTGCTACTTTACCCCAGCATCTTACCGAATTACTCGCACCTCAGTTTTTGATCCCTGCAGGCCTACTCTTTATCGCTTTTACGGTAACGCTTGTCATTCTTGGTCTTATGTATAGCGCGGCTATGGTGTTACTGCTTCAAGATGGTAAAAAAGAGAAGAGTCCGTGGCAACATTATAAAAATTCATTTGTATATGTCAAACCTTTATTTCTTACGGGTTTGGTGGCAGGGTTTTTTCTGGTAGGAAGTCTGTTCTTTTTCTTTATACCATATATTGTTGTTGTGGTACTTCTTTCATCGTATATGTATGTCGTGATTTTGGAAAAAAAACAAGGTATTGCCGCTCTACAAATGAGTTGTGCGATCGTGTGGCAAAATTTTTGGAAGATTGTACTTCGTTGTCTCATGTTATGGCTCGCGTTTTTGGTAGTATCTGGGATTATTGGGGGACTTTTTGCAAGTCATAAAGAAGGGGAATCGGCTGCGGGATTTCTTCAGTTTGCTGTCAATATCTTTCTAAATATATATAGTCTTACTTATATGTATACATTGTATAGACAAGCACGTGCATCATATGTTGAAAAACCATTTAATCTTACTTGGATATGGGTTGTTGCAAGCCTAGGATGGCTTATACTCATTTTAGCCGGGTTTGTGGGATTTCAAGCTATGGCTCAGGAGCGCGAGCGCAATATAGAAAATAATCAAAAATATGAGCAGCAATGGCAAGAGTTTAATGATTCGATCAAAGATGAGGAAAAAAATTATATGGAATTAGATCTGGATGATGCTCCGCCTGCTGTACCCTCATTACCTCTTAATATCTAACATAACTCATTGCGTTATAGTTTGATCGCTCACTCCCTGAACAGACGCTGTAGGCGTGGGTGTGGAAGTAGGAGGGGCGATGGTGGGAGTAGGTATTTCTGAGGTATTTTTATAGGTAAAATTTCGCTCAATAGTTTGGGTTTCTCCAGATACGATACTTTTTACTCGAAGCTCCAGTTTCTTTTGACCTGAAGGAAGATTGTAGATCACGATATCATTATCCGTATAATCGCTCCATGAACTGCCATTTATACGATAGCTCCATACGACGCTGCAGTAGTCACCCTTTGTATATGCAATATCTACTTCAAGTGGGTTATCACTCACGACTAGTTCTTCTGCGGGTTTGATGATTTCAATTTTACCTATTCCGGGCTCGCATTCTTTTTCATTTATTATCGGGTCATTTTGAATTGCGGTTGGTTCAGGTTCGGAGTCGTGCTCTCGAATGATCGTGACTACTGACTGAGTAGGTGCCGGGGTCGGAGTAAGAGCATCGTGGGTGCGTTTTTCTTGGATACTCAGATAGTTCATATATACGACAGTAAGTAGTACAGGAATCGACAGCAGAGCAGTGACAAACTCTAGATAGTTCTTTTTATTGGGTAGATTCTTTATTTTTTGATACATTTTATTCAGAGGGTTCATAGTCGTATTTTTATTCTACAACGTTTAAAGCCATAGATCAAGTTAAAGGTATAAAGAAAATATAAAAAATAGTAAGAATTTTTGTTCTTAGGTTTTATGTTTATTTTCGTCATTAAACCAGTTGTAGTACATGACCGGTATAAAGAAAAGCTTTATGATACCAGAAAAGAGTAGTCCTGAGATGATAGCTCCTCCGAGTCCGCGCCATAGCGGGTCGGCGATCGTGATAGGAAGTAGCCCACAGATGGTCGCCAGTGAGGTGAGTAGTACTGGCTCGAGTCGACTTCCTGATGCATCAACGATTGCAGGTGCAAGATCCATACCTTCACGGACATTACTATTTATTTTTTCCATGACCACGATAGCATTGGTGACTACTATGCCAAAGAGGGCTAGTATTCCAATCAGTGCTGGGAAAGAAAGTGGCGTACCCGTGAGGCCAAAGATATAGAATACGCCCGAGACGGCAAGGGGGATCGTGAGCATGACGATTGCAGCCTGACGATACGAATTGAATTCAATCACCATGGTGATAAGAATAAGTAGAAATGAAAGCAACATGGCTTGCAAAATTGAATTTATTGATTTCTGATTTTCTTCATTGACTCCACCTGTTTCCCAACGATAACCAGTAGGTAGCTCGAGTTTATTGGCAAATGTTTCAAGATTTTTATTTATGTCAGTAAGTGAATATCCTTTTGTCACAGATGCCGTGACCGAAATAGTACGACGAGTATCTTCGTGAGTGATAAGTGTGGGGTTGCTGCCAAGCCTAAATTCGCCCAGTGAAATGAGTGGTACACTTCCATTTGGCGTCTGTATTGATAGGCTGGAAAGGCTTTCTGGTGTGGCCTTCTGTGTATCCAGTCGGAATACAACATCTTGTTCTTCTTCAAATCGGATAGAATCGAGAGTAAATCCACTTGCGTAGCTGCGAAGCCACAAACCTAGTGTACCTCGATCTATACCTTCTGCGGCCATTTTATTTTCATCAGGGACAAATATCACTTTACTGGTGCCAGCTTTTACCGATTTATTGACATTGGTGACGCCAGGTTGTGACTGGAGGTAAGTAATGATTCGATTTGCATAGGTATCTAGGGCTCCCAGATCATTTCCTAAGAGTTTGATCTGAAGATCTGCGCCTGCAGGTGGGCCTCCAGAGAGTTCTTGCACTGATACTTTTCCACCTTCATAATTGGCAAAATCTTTTCGAATTTCATCGGCGATTTCTATAGATGTAGATTCTCGTTCTTCTGGCTTTCCTACATTGAGGGTAAATAATACGAGAGATGGATCACTACTGCGGCCTCCATCGTTTGATATGCCTGTACCAGTTTCTGCGACTACATAGCGGACATCTTGTATTTTACGAAGTTGTTCATGAAGCGTTCGGGCCTCTGCAATGGTGGTACTTGTATTTGTGCCCGATGGCAGTTCAAGTGAAACATACAATGTGTCTTCATCTGTTTTTGGGAAAAATTCATTTTTTACAAAACCTAGTGGCACAAGTGCATAGGATACAACAGAAAATATGATCAAAAATGCGAGAACACCGCGGCGAGCACTACGAGAGGAAAGTATATTTTGAAGTACTTTCATATAACGAATACTGATATCTTCAATACTTATGATGCCTTGGTCAATCATGATGGAACTTTTTTCACGGAAGGTACGCATACGAGGGGTATTTATGCGACGTTTAAATTCAGCTGTATAAATATCACGATTAAAATAAATCATCCCTGAGATTGCAGCAATAACAAGTAATAAAGGTAGGAAAAATGCCGTTTTAGGTAGTAAGGTAAATAGGAGCGCGACCACTGCGAGTACTCCAATGATGGAAAGGAGTATTTTGACTCTTTTTGGAGCTTTAAAATCTAAGAATACTATCATGAGCGGGATGGTGATGAGTACGGCAATCGAGGTAGAAGATACCATGGTGGCCGTCACGATAAGCGGTATTGGTTTTATAAATTCACCAATGATGCCGGTTGCCAAAAGTAATGGTACAAATGACCATACTGTGGTGATGGTGGTTGACCAAATAGGCACGATAAAATCTTTCCAAACGAGTATGCCAGTTTCGGCCGGTGTGAATTTACCACTGGCATAGTAGCGAGTCATGGCGGTGACTACGACGATCGTATCATCGATGAGCAAGCCAAGCGCGATAAGAAAGGCAAATAACGTGAGAAAGTTTAGGGTAAGTCCTAGATAATTAGCGATTGCAATGGCGGATAAAAATGTGAGCGGCACCGTAAAGGAGGCGATCACAGCTTGGCGCAAACCGAGGAATATGAGCAAAATGAGAAAGATAAGCAGAATTGTTGTCTGAAATTCGCTTACGAGATCGGTAAATTGTTCTGAGATAAGCTCTCCTGTATTGGTGACAGATATGAGTTTAAACTGATTATGATATTGTTTGAGGAAGGTGTCTACTACTTTTTCAGCTTCCTCAGCAGTAGAGTCTATATTAGCACCCGATGTTTTATACACAAAAAATTGCACAGCTCGTTGAGCCGAGGTATTTTGGTCTGCATACAGTGTCTTGTTTTGATCAAGTTCCGAAGATTCGGTAATAGATGCGATTTGGCCAAGTGATACTACTTTTCCATCTGTTTTGATGCGTATATTGCGGATGTCATCGAGAGTATTTATTGCCGGGTCAATGACCAGTGAAAAAGATGATGTACTGTCTTGTATGGTTCCGGCTGGATAGGAAGCCACAGACTGTGAGATAGCTTGTGAAAGAACGATGGGCGAAATGCCATATTCAGTAATTTTTGTTGGGTCTACTGTGACATAAATTTTCTGTTGCTCCGTGCCAGACATATCGACACGATCGACGGAGCTGAGGTCTTCAAGCGCCTCTTGCAAATTATCTGCGGCCTTCATGAGTGAAGGGGTGTCTTTTGAGACAAGGGAAAAAATCCATACAGGTTGATTTTCAAAGTCTACACTGTTTACTGCGGGAGCTTGTGCGTCTTCGGGTAAATCGGTGACTGTATCTACTGCTTTTTGTACTTCATCAAGTGCATCATTGGTCTCGACAGTAGAGAGAAACTGTAAAACGATCACGGAGACATTGTCTCGTGAGGTAGAAGTGATACTGTCTACATTTTCAATAGATGTAAGTTTGTCTTCGATAGGCACAGTAATGAGAGCCTCCATATCTTCTGGTGTTGCGCCAGGCAAGACTGTACTGATTGTGATGATTGGGATGTCTACTTCAGGGTTTAGTCTTCGAGGTATTTCAAAAAAATTTACCAGTCCGATGATGACAATGGCGATAATGAGAAGGAGTACCAGTCTGAAGTTCAGAAGGTATTTGGCGTACCAGGTATCCT
>CAZMJG010000022.1:0-16164 GCA_964566675.1 uncultured Gammaproteobacteria bacterium | reverse complement strand
AGAATAACATAGGTAAAACCACCAAACTGTTGAATAATATTACCTAAATGTTCATCCAAGTGCAGAAACAAGTTTACGATTTGCATGACAATTTCCATAGATTCCCTAATTATATAAAAAAAGATTCATAGTTCAATACATAAATCTTATTATGTCCTTCTTGGTGTAATTCTGATAAACTTCAGTTAGGCAATATTGTCATAATAATATTATTTATAGATGATTTTTATCCATCTGCTTTTTTATATCTGTTCTTTGCTCTGTATCTGGTTCGGTGCCGGATTAATTGTACGTGGTGTAGATAATTTTTCTTCACAGCTGAAAGTTTCATCCTTTACTGTATCATTTTTCATGCTGGGTATACTCACATCGATTCCAGAGCTATCCCTGGGGTTAAATGCAATAGCTATCAATGATCCAGAAATTTTTGTTGGCAATTTGTTGGGTGGTGTAATTGTTATTTTTCTGCTAATCATTCCATTGTTTGCAATTTTGGGAGGCGGAGTCAAAATATCCAAACAACTTGATAAAAGAAATTTGCTTTTTGCACTCCTTACTATAGCTTCACCGATATTTTTTTTAGCTGATAAAAAATTAACAAATGTGGATGGTGTTTTTATGTTGATTCTGTATTTACTTCTGATGATCTTTATACAGAAGAAGAAGGGACTTCTTGACACCCTAGGAAGTACGAATAAACCAAAAATTAATTATGTAGATTCATTTGCTCGCATAATCATAGGTGTAATTATTGTCTATTTTACTAGTAAATTTCTTGTTGATAGGACAGTGTATTTTTCTAATCTATTTGAAGTGTCACCATTTCTTATCAGTCTTATCGGTTTATCCTTAGGTACCAATATCCCGGAGCTGTCTTTAGCCATTCGTTCAGTCCTGACAGGAAAAAAGGATATTGCCTTAGGTGACTATGTGGGCTCAGCTTCGGCGAATACATTACTATTTGGATTTTTTAGTATTCTCAATCCAGGAGTTATACATATAAATGGCAATTTTTATATAACTGTGGTTTTTATACTAATTAGTGTTTTTATGTTTTATTTTTTTTCTCGTAGTCGTAATGATATATCTCGAAAAGAAGGCTTTCTATTGTTGGCCTTATATCTTTTCTTTCTTCTGACTGAATTATTAAAAGTATAATAAACTTCATATATGAGAGGATTAACTACACAAAAAGCTGAAGAATTACTTGCGATTCACGGCTTAAATACTATACAGGAACAAAAAAAGAAACGTTTTATTACGATTCTTTTTGAACAGTTTAATAATTTTTTAACTATCCTACTGGTGGTCGCAGCTTTACTCTCATTCTTTATTGGCGAGCCCATTGATGGGATATTAATACTTGCAATTGTTATATTAAACGGTTTGTTTGGAGTTTATCAGGAAGCTAAAGCGTCTGAGGCAATTGCGGCACTCAAAGAGATGACTATCACTCGGATACGAGTACTCCGTGACGATCAGGAAGTGGAATTGGATAGTCGATATCTAGTGCCCGGAGATGTCATTTTTGTTGAAGAGGGTGTGAAAATACCGGCTGATGGTATCATCCTTGAAACTGTCAATCTTGAGATAAATGAGGCTGCTTTGACAGGAGAGTCGATGGCGGTATCCAAAGCCGTAAATGAGGAATTATATATGGGTACTATTGTGAGCCGTGGAAGAGGGTATGCTCAGATAAACTCGACTGGTATGCAAACAAAATTTGGACAGATCGCAGGTCGTCTATCTACAATGACTGAGGTAAAAAGTCCTCTTATGATGAAACTGGAAAGTGTCACAAAAGTTATTGGTATTATTGGTATTATCGCCTCAATGCTCGTATTCTTTTTGGCGACTATGGAGGGTTCTGAGTATTTTGCGGCTTTTTTATTGGCGATATCTCTGGCGGTCGCTGTTGTCCCGGAAGGGTTGCCGGCTGTGATGACAATTACTTTGTCTATTGGGGTAAAAGAGATGGCGAAAAGAAAAGCTATTATCCGTAAACTTACAGCAATAGAAGCTCTTGGCAGTGTAACATTGATTGCTACAGATAAGACAGGCACATTGACTACAAATAAAATGAAGGTGAAGGAGTTGTATTTTAATGAGCATAGACATGAAAATTTGGAAGAAATCTCTACTAAAAATAAAGTTTTTAATCTGCTTGTTTTAAATGGAATAGTATGTTCTACGGCTTCATTATCTCCGCATGAAAATGGAAAAGGATTTGATATTTTGGGAGACCCAACAGAGGGAGCTTTACTTTTACTTGCTCAGCAAAAAAATCATATTGTAGAGGAAGTACGATCTCAATGGAAACTTATCGAAGAAATTCCTTTCGATAGTGTATCAAAAAAAATGGTTGTACGGGTAAAAAATCATGCGGAAGAGCTAACTTTTACAAAAGGGGCACCTGAATCAATACTTCAGTTGTCACAAAAAATATTAATAGGGGACATAGAAGTGGATCTTACTGAGGAACGAAGGAAAAGCATAACTGATGTACTTGAGCATTGGGCAAATCAAGGTTTGAGAGTGCTGGCATTTTCATATAAAAAAGATCATAGTACCCGGCTTGATAAACAAGTATTTTTAGGCATGGCAGCTATTTACGATGCTCCACGTCCTGAAATCCGTGCAGCCGTAGAGCGGGCTCATACTGCTGGGATACAAGTAGTCATGATTACTGGAGATAATGAGAAAACAGCTCAGGCAATAGCACGTGAAGCACATATTATGGAGGTAGGGGATAAGGTGCTTACAGGTCAAGAACTTGATACTATGTCAGATAAAGAGCTGTTAACAATACTTAAGGACGTAAAAGTGTTTGCTCGTACTACGCCTTTTCATAAACATCATATTGTAAGTTTATATCAACAACAAGGTGAGATTGTAGCCGTGACAGGCGATGGAGTGAATGATGCAATTGCCTTAAAACAAGCTGATGTCGGCGTGGCTATGGGGTTGGTAGGGACCGATGTCGCACGTGAAACTGCGGATATGGTGATTACTGATGATAATTTCGCAACGATTGTAGATGCGATAGAGGAAGGCCGTAATATTATTAAAAATCTTAAAAACGCCATTGCTTATTTGTTGTCCTGCAATGTGACGGAAGCATTTTCATTAATAATAGGTATGCTCCTTGGTTTTCCTCATATTTTTTATCCCATACAGTTTTTGTATATCAATCTAGTAACAGACGGTATCCCGGCCCTAGCTCTCGCATTTTCACCTCGAGATGCCCAGGCAATGAAACATAAGCCACAGAAGAATATTGAACTACTGGATAAAGGAAATTTGTTATATATTTTTTCTATTGGGGCTCTATCTTCGTTGTTAGTAATTGGTACTTTTTTGTGGTATCTCCATGAGAGTAGTGAACTAGCAACCACTGCAGCATTTTGCGTATTAGCTCTTATACAATCTTTTATTTTGGTAGACGTATGGCTTTCACGACGTAGTTTGATAGGAAACTTATATAAACTTATATCACCAATTTTTTTCATCGCTTTTCTACTACCTTTTATCACTCAAGCCGCTATCGTTTCTTTCTCTCCTATTGCTATATTATTTAAAGCAACAACGGTATCTTTTTGGATGTTCGGAAGCTTTATATTTATTGCGTTTCTTATTTTGATGGGCATAACTATTGGCAAATTATTTTATAAAAGGGAATAAAACAATAAAGCTTCGTAATCTCCTTTTAGCTTATCGTCAATATTGCTTACGGCACTTATTAGATGCATCAGTCCTATCCGAGTTTTGATAATACTTCCTAAATACAGAATATGAAAGTACTAGAAACATAAATATTATTGTTATATAATGGTATAAATTTTTAAAATAGCGATGAAAATAAAAAATATGCCACTCCATACCAGACCTCGTGAAAAGCTAATACAAAAAGGAGTGGCTAATCTCAAAGATAAAGAGTTATTAGCCATATTGTTTCGTACTGGTAGTAAAGGGAAAAATGCTATAGAACTTGCAGATGATTTTTTAAAAAAATATACAAATAAGCAAATCCGCCATCTTTCGTTTCAGGAAGTTCATAAAGTATCGGGAATAGATGTCGGCAAATACTGTATTTTGCTTGCGGCATTAGAGTTTTCTAAAAGACTCTTAGAGTCAACTTCAGAGGAATTTGCTACTATAGCTTCACCAACAGACGCACTACCTTATTTAACTACTATAAAAAATTTAAAGAAAGAATATTTTATTGCACTTTATATGAATGCACGTAACCAGGTAATACATCAGGAGACAATTTCTATTGGGACCCTTACTGCAAGTCTTGTACATCCTCGGGAGGTATTTGAACCAGCCGTCAGAGTTTGTGCAGGGTCAATAATTATTGCACATAATCATCCATCCGGAGATATGAGCCCATCAGATCAGGATATACGTATTACTAAGCAGTTACAGGAAGCAGGAAGGATTCTCAATATTGAAATAGTTGATCATCTTATCATCGCGGCCAAAGGACATATTTCATTAAAGGAAAAAGGCTTCATTTAGTAGAGAGACTTCGCCATAATAATAATGAAGCATACGTACGATAAGGTGACCATATTCGAGAAATTTTTTCTAATTCTGTTGCTGTTGGCTCATGTGAAATTTTATATAGTTTTTGAATACCTCTTTTAAGGCCTAAATCTTTTGTAGAAAAAATATCCTCACGTCCTAGGGTAAACATGAGAAACATTTCAACAGTCCACGGGCCAATACCTTTTACTTTAGTTAGTTCTTTCATAATTTCATCATCGGATTTTGAAATAAGTGTATTTAGTTGTATTTCTTCCGTTGTGACTTTTGTGGCAAGATCTTGGATATATCTGGCCTTAGAACTGGAAATGCCGATGGAACGCAATATATCGGGTTGGATTGAAATTGCAAAATTGGCAGAAACTTCCTCTTGCGGGAATAGAGATTTGAATCTATTCCAGATTGCATCACCGGCCTTAGTTGATATTTGTTGGCTGATAATAGATTCGCATAATGCTGAGAAATAATCAGTTTTAGGTGTGATATATACTGGACTTTTCAAAAGAGAAATAGCATTAAAGAGGATAGGATCTACTTTTTTAAAAAATTGAGCCACGTGTTGAGGTATCATACGGGTTGCGTTTGACTCGGAGGCGTTTGGGAAATGGAAGTTTTTTTAAAGTATGTAGCATACCACAATTTGATACGTAACAGGATTACTGCGATACCGAATATAAAAATAAGTAAACCAATGGCAGGGAACATACCTACAGATTTACCGGATAACCAGGATAACCACTCATAAGATCCCTTTATAAACATATGTAAAAGTGAAAGTATTAACCCGAGATATCCCCATCTTAATAATTGACGCCATCGTTGGCCACCAATTTCATGAATGACCGTTTGGGTAGAAATTATAGTCATACCCACATATATAATGATTGCAATTTCGGCGCTGATGAGAGCAATATCTCCATATCGAGTAAGGGATGTTGGAATGAGAATCTGAGTCGTGCCCGCGTGATATAGAACTACGGATGTATGCATGAGGGCATAGATAAAACCTATGACACCAAGTTGTTTTCTATATATGATAAAGTGATCAGCAAAATTCCAGAAATAGCAAAGGCCACTAAGCATGAAGGATAATCCAATTAGAATAATCCCAACATTGGCTGTGGCACGGCTAAAAGCACGAAGATCATAAGTACCTTGGGTGGCAAATATATAAAGGCTAATAATAATAAAAATAACGAGACTATACATACCAATATCAAACCACAGATTATGAGGTTTGGGTGGTGGATTGTTTTTTATTTGTTCGTTAAGTTTTTCCTGTATTTGTATTTCTGGGTGCATATAATTAGTATATAGTATATCTATGACTTTCATAAAAAAACATTGGTTTTTTATAGTTCTTGTGGTTACTCTTCTATGTTCTGCATACTTATTGATACTAAATAGCGATCGAAAGTTGTTATATTCTGGTAATGGACTCTGGAAAGATTACACAATAGAAACAATAACTATTGAAGGAAAAAAAAGAAGACTTGTGCTAGCTGATTCGCCTGAACGGTGGACAAAGGGGCTGATGTATGTACGCAAACCCACTCCAAATTTTGAAGGTATGATTTTCAAATTTCCCGATAAGCAACCTCGGTTATTCTGGAATCAAAATACACTGGAAACATTGACTATATATTGGTTAGCAGAAGGCAAAGTAATAGGCCAAAGTACACTCCCATCAATAGAAATAAGTAAAAAAATTGTTACTGTTCAGTCTCCGGCGCCTTCGGATACGGTGGTAGAAATAATACAATAATCTATTGAAATTTTTTAGATTCGGGATGATGATGAGTTGTCAGATAGCGGATAGTTTTTGAGGCACTTCTCATTACGACAGAATGCGTAATAATATAGTCTGAAGTAAAATTAACCCCAGCTAATAAAGGGCCATCAATTACACCAGTTGCTGTAAAGGATAGGAAGTCTCCTTTTGCCAAATCTTCCGTTGTATAGATTTTATCTTTTTTTATATCCAGTTCATCCATTTTTTTTGAATCTGCTTCATTGCGAGGTTGGAACCGAATATAGATTGCACCACCAAGGATTTTGATTGCAACGGCTGCTAAAACACCTTCAGTACTACCTCCTGTTCCGATAAGCATATCAATAGGATTTTCTTTTTGACACGTTGCCACTGCAACAGCAACATCTCCGTCGCTTATCATTCTGAGCCGGGCGCCAGTTTTACGTATTTCGTGGATTAGTTGTTCGTGTCGTGGTCTATCAAGTACACATACGGTTATTTCTCCAATATCTTTTCCCAATGCCTTGGCTGTTTTTTCAATATTGTCTTTTACAGGGGCATCTAAATCAATTACATCTTTCGCTGCGGGTCCTACTGCAATTTTCCACATATAGGTATCAGGTGCCATGAGGAGACTGTTTCGTGGTCCGGTAGTAATGACGGTGAGTGCATTATATCTGCCATAAGCTACACTATCGGTACACTCCAAAGGATCAACTGCGATATCCATTTCTGGTCCTTTACCATTGCCAACGCGTTCTCCAGTATAAAGCTCTGGAGCCTCGTCTTTACTGCCTTCCCCAATGACAATAGTGCCTGAAAAGTCTATTGTATTAAACCATTTACGCATGGCATCTACCGCTGCTTTATCTGCTGCAATTTTATCTCCCTTACCTATAAATCTAGCTGCTTCTATTGCGGCAGCTTCAGTTACACGTACAAATTCAAGTGCAAGATTTTTATCCATAATAATTATTTTTTTAAAGCCTCAATTCCAGGCAATGTACCTTTTTCTATAAATTCCAACATAGCCCCGCCACCTGTAGAAATATGAGTAATTTTATCTAGGTACTCTTTTTTAGAAATAGCGGCTAATGTATCTCCACCGCCAACCACGGATATCGCTTCAGTGTTATTAGTAATGGCATAATAAACAAAATCAGTCCCTTGTCGATAATGAGGATTTTCGAAATAACCGACAGGCCCATTCCATATTATGGTCTTGGCTTTCGCAATAATTGTTCCAATGCGTGCCGAGGTTTCAGGCCCAATATCAAGGATCTGTCCACTTTTAGGAACATTTTTAATTTTATAAACCATGCCTCCTTTTTCCAGTTCTTGAGGATCTCCAATGATACAATCCATTGGTAAGATAAGCTCTACATTTTCAGCTTGAGCTTTAGCAATTAATTGCAGTGCAATTTCTTTTTTTTCTGTCTGTGAATAACTCTCGCCAATATTATACCCTTGTGCAAATAAAAAGGTATTAGCTAGTCCGCCACCAATAACTATAAAATCTGAGATATTTATGAGCTTATCTATAATATGTATTTTAGAATCAATTTTTGCTCCTCCCATAATTGAAACTACTGGCTTTTGTGCATTTTTAAGGACTTTTGTAATCATTTCAATTTCTTTTTTGAGTAGAATGCCACCATAAGAAGGTAAATATTTAGTAATACCTACAACAGAAGCCGCAGATCTATGAGATACGCCGAATGCATCATTGACATATACCTCTGCAAGAGAAGCAAGTTTTTGGGCAAAATCATCATCATTTTCTTTCTCTCCAGGATAATAACGTGTGTTTTCAAGAACATAAATTTCATTCGGTTTTTGATTCGCAAATGTTTTTTTGTCTTCAGTGAGGAAATCGTTAATTAGATGTATTGGGTTGTTAGGAAGATATTCATGTAACTGATTACAAACGATTTTCATTGAGAATTTTGGATCTCTATTTTCTTTAGGACGTCCCAAATGTGAGGCTATAATAATTTTATTATTATTTTTTAGCAAAAATTCTATTGTTGGTATACTTTGGCGAATGCGCGCATCATCCGCAATGGTAAGATTGTTTGGATTTAGGGAAACGTTAAAATCTACTCGCAATAGAATTGTCTTATTTTGTATTTGTTCATCCTGAATAAATCGTATATGTTTTTCTACCATAATATTAGGAATGTATAATGCTTGCAATTTTTTCCACAACATCTACTAATCTGGTTGAGTATCCCCATTCATTATCATACCAACCGTAGATTTTCACAAAATGGCCGTCAATAACTTTTGTATAGTGTGGGTCAAAAATACATGAATACGGGGTACCTATTATATCCGAGGAAACGATTATATCTTCTGTGTATCCCATAATGCCTTTCATTGTACTCTCTGAGGCATCTTTAAAAGTTTGATTTACTGCTTCAATTGATGTTTCTGATTCTACGACGGCAGAGATATCGGTAAAAGATCCTGTCGGAACTGGTACGCGTAGGGCCATACCATCAATCTTGCCTTTTAATTCAGGTAATACTTTTACAACTGCTTTTGCAGCACCGGTGGTAGAAGGGATGACATTAAGAGCTGCAGCTCTTGATCTTTCGGTATTTTTACCTGCATCATCAAGCAAACTTTGTGTGAGGGTATATGCATGTATAGTTGATAGATTTCCATATTTCACCATAAATGCATCATTTAGTATTTTAAACATTGGTGCTGCACAATTGGTTGTGCAAGATGCATTTGAAATGACTTGTTCTGAATTCCAATCAACTTTATCATCATTTACACCAAGAACAACGTGAGTAGTGTCATCTTTTGATGGGGCAGTAAGAAGAACTTTTTTAACAGAACCTTTTATATGTTTGGTCAATTCTTCTCGAGTAGTAAAAGCACCGGTGGCATCTACTACAACATCTACATCATTAGCCTCCCATGGGATAGTCTCAGGTGTGGCAATTTGTGTGGTTTTAATGTCAGTTCCTCCGACTTGAATACCAGTTTCAGATGCGTAGATAGGCATTTCAAATTTGCGATATACAGAGTCGTATTTAAGTAAATAAGCAAGCATATCGTTTGGCGTCTTTCGTGTATTTATATGTACCACCTCAAACGCATTACGTAGCGTGGCGATACGCGTAAAAGCTCGACCAATTCTTCCAAATCCATTAATACCAACTCTTAGTTTTTTCATAGTTAATAGTAAAAATTATAAATAGATCCTGGTTTTATTGTTCATTATATACCTTAAGAGCTTCCTCTACGGATTTATTTTCTACAGTAATTGCGTATATAGCATTACAAAAACGTATTGCTTCATCAAGTGGTCGTTGGTGAATATTACGTCCTGTGGCATTTCCGGCGGCACCACCTATATGTATTTGATCATGAAGTCCTTTCAAAAAGCTTTCAATAGAAGTAGAAGATCCACCAGCACATACTACTTTAGTTCGTCCTGCAGCTTGTGTGGCAATCTTGAGCAGTTCAGCAGAAGAACTACCTTCTTTCTTGGGTGGGTTTACCTTGACAAAATCGGCACCCAAAGTTGCGATCGTACCAGCTGCACCTGCAATAATCTCAGGAGATTTTTCATCCTTTACAGCTTTACCTCGAGGGTAGCACCATATGACTGAGAGCAGACCATATTGATGGGCTTCATAAATAGCTTGTGCAGCTTCAGTCAGCATAGCTGATTCATTTTCACTTCCTATATAAAGCGTATATCCAATTCCCAAAATATTTAAACCACTGTTTTCTTTAAATTCCATTATTTGTTCTATATCAAACCATGCACGACTCACAGGATCAGACTGTGAGACTCCAACAATATTTGTTTTAGAATTTACTTTTACTAAGTAGGGTACATCTTTGTAATCCATGCCATATCGGGCTATAAGGCCAAGCTGGCTAGCAAAAACGCCAATTTTAGCTTTGGAAGCAATACGAAACATATGCTCAGGATCATTATCTTCTGGAGAAATGCCATCACCATAAAAATCTTCATTTAAGTGTTCTATCTTTTGATCTCCCGCAAATAACATCAGGCGGCCAGAATCATTGGTAATCTTTCGATAATTTTCTTCATAGATCGCGCGTGCCTCTGTAGGAATGTCAGCAGGTATATGGATTTTCATAAAAAAAAGATTAAATGATAATATATTGTATCGTTGAAACAATGATAGCATATCTTATCTGACACTATCATACATTTTATAAAGTGTTTGTCAATATCACTTACCTGGTGTAAGATGACTTATACATATGGAAGACTGCATTTTTTGTAAAATAGTACAAGGAACTATACCAGCTTACAAGGTTTATGAAGATACTCATTATTTAGCTTTTCTTGATATATTCCCAAGAGTAAAAGGGCATACGTTACTTATTCCCAAAAAGCATTATCGATGGGTATATGATATCCCTGAATTTGGAGCCTACTGGGAAACAGCGCGTAAAGTAGCTTATACTGTGCAAAAAGTAACGCAATCCTCATTTACTAGTTTTGTAACCATGGGGGAAGAAGTACCGCATGCCCATATCCATATTTTGCCACAGCATGAAAATACTCCAGCGGGTATAACATTTTCGAAGGTTTTATCGATGTCTAAACAGGAATTATTGCAATTGGTGGAGGATATAAAAATAATTGAGGACTGAAATATGAAAAAAATTTTCTACAGAAATCTTCGTGATAAAAAACTTCAGACACTAGAGCAATTTAGAGTTGGTTCATGGATACATATTGAAGAGCCGATAGAGCAAGACTTAATAGAACTTTGTGATGTATTTCATCTTGATAAAGGATTGCTTGCCGATGCTTTGGATATCTATGAGGTTCCTCGTATGGAAGTAGAAGATGGCATCGTTTATATATTTACCCGATATCCTTTTAAAAAGAATGATCAGGTTTCTACCAGCCCACTACTTTTTGTTATTGCAAAAGAAGTTTTTATCACCATTACGCGAGAAAAGTTTTTTTTACTTGAGAATTTTTTGGAACGCTATGAATTTTATACAACACAAAAAAACAAATTATTACTTCATCATTTTAAACTCATAGATAATGCGTATAATACCTACTTCCATACAATAAGTCGGCAAATAAGAAGTAGTGCGTATGAACTAGAAAAAATTACAAATAAAGATATTATCCAGTTTGTAAATTATGAACGTGTCCTGAATGATTTTCATCTCGCACTGGTCCGTATGAATGCAGTTCTCAATAGTCTGACCGGACATCATATTATTAGATTTTATGAGGAGGATAAAGAACTGATTGACGATTTATTTCTCAGTAATGACCAGCTTATCCAGCTTTCAAAAGAGAATCTGCGCAGTATAGTAAATATTCGTGACGCCTATACTACTATTATGACGAATAATACCAATAGAGTAATCCGTTTTTTTACCTCAATTACCGTAATTTTAACTATCCCCATGATCGTGACGAGTATGTATGGCATGAACGTAGGTCTTCCTTTTGCTCAGTCACCCTGGGCTTTTACTGGTCTGATGCTTTTTACCTTGATCATAACAGGGGCACTGGTACTTGTTTTTTTGATTAATGATTGGCTTTAGTTGGGTTTATCGATTGTTATATGTACTTTCCCGCTTTTAAAATCAGCACTAACTGTATCTCCTGGTCTAATTTTATTCTCAATGACTTGTAAGGCAATCTCATCAATAATAAGTTCATTGATTACCCGTTTTAATGGACGTGCCCCGTATACCGCATCAAAGCCAAGGTTCGTTAGATAATCTTTTAATTTATTGCTTATTTTAAATTTTAGATGCTGTCGTTCAAGTCTTTTTGTAGCGGCTGCAACTTGAATGTCCACTATAGTTTTCATCATTGTTTCATCAAGTGGATTAAATATGACAACGGAGTCTAATCTGTTGATAAATTCAGGTTTAAAGAAAGTTTTGAGACGATCATTGATTTGTCGTTCGCGTTCTTTTTTATCCAAGTCCTGTGTATAAATATCACTACCTAAATTGGATGTCAGAATAATAATGGTATTTTTAAAATTTACAACGCGTCCTTTTCCATCGGTGAGTCTGCCGTCATCAAGTATTTGTAAAAAGGTATTAAAGACCAACGGATGTGCTTTCTCAACTTCGTCAAAAAGAAGTACCGAATAAGGCCGGCGACGTACAGCTTCTGTAAGTTGTCCACCTTCCTCATACCCAACATACCCAGGAGGTGCTCCTACAAGTCGAGCAACACTATGTTGTTCTTGGTATTCACTCATATCGACTCGAATCATTGCGTTGCTATCATCAAAAAGTGCGTACGCAAGCGCACGGGCAGTTTCTGTTTTTCCGACACCTGTCGGACCTAAAAAGAGGAATGATCCAATAGGTCGATTTTCTTCACTAAGTCCCGCTCGTGATCTTCGGATGGCATTGGCGATTTTATGCAGAGCTGGATCTTGCCCGACTACTTGTCGTTGTAAATCATTTTCAAGGTGAACAAGCTTTTCTGATTCTGAAGCCATAAGTCGAGTAACTGGGATATTAGTCCAGCGTGCCACAATGCGGGCGATATCTTCTTCGGTTACTGATTCTTGGATCATCCGATCTTCAGCAGGTATAGTCTTCCATTCTTTTTCAAGTTCAGAGATATTTTTTTCAATTTGGGGTATCTTGCCGTATTTGATTTCAGCGGCTTTATTGAGGTCTACTTCTCGCTCTGCTCTTTCCAAATCGGCTCTACATTGATCCAGATCGATTCGGCTTTTTTGAAGTCGAGAAATAAGCTCTTTTTGTTCTTTCCATTTTTTTTGCAATATGTCAAATGTGGATTGTAATTGACGACGCTCAGTTTCCAGTATTTCCTTGCGTGTTTCCAGTCCTTTCTCTTTTTTTAAAGCGGCAAGCTCTATATCAAGCTGCATGATGCGTCGACGTATTTCATCCAGTGATAAGGGCATGGATTCAACTTCAATTTTTGCAGCTGAAGACGCTTCATCGATAAGATCGATTGCCTTATCGGGCAAATATCTATCTGTAATATAGCGTGTGGAAAGTTCGACTGCGGCAATAAGGGCATCATCTGAAATTTTGATGCCATGGTGAACTTCATATTTCTCTTTGATTCCTCGCAATATCGCCAGTGAATCTTCTTTGGTTGGTTCATCAATATAGACTGGCTGAAAGCGTCTTTCAAACGCTTGATCTTTTTCAATATACTGTCGGTATTCACGAATAGTGGTTGCACCAATAGTCCGCAGTTCGCCGCGTGCGAGCGCCGGTTTTAGCATATTACTGGCGTCTACTGCCCCTTGAGCACCGCCTGCACCAACAAGAGTATGAAGTTCATCTATAAAAAGAATATATTTTCCTTCACTTTCAGTAATTTTTTTCAAAATATTTTTAAGTCTTTGTTCAAATTCACCGCGATAAGCAGCTCCTGCAAGCAATGCAGCTAAATCCAAAGATAAAAGTTCTTTATTCTTAAGTGTATCTGGTACATCACCACTGATAATTCTCTGGGCAAGACCTTCTATAATAGCGGTTTTTCCTACGCCGGGATCTCCAAGTAATACTGGATTGTTTTTTGTACGTCGTGAAAGAATTTGCATTACACGCCGAATTTCTGTGTCACGACCAATAACCGGGTCTAGTTTTCCTTTTTTAGCCTGATTCGTAATATTGATAGTAAATTGTTCAAAAGGATCTCCTTGTTCTTGAGGAGGTTGATAATTCATTTGCATAGATGTTAGCAATTAATAAGATCAAGTGCTAGATTAATTATAAAATATTTAAAGAAAAAATCAAGTATTGCTAAAAAAGCCTTCTTGGCACATTAAGGAAGTAAATATTTGAAAATACACATTTTATATGTACATGTTATACTATATGATACACTTTATAATAAAAAGATATAATATTAAGAAATAATAATGTACACAGAAGTTGGGGATAGTACTGAGGTGTCAGTAGTAAAGGTTTTCCATGAAGTTGGAAATAACGAATGTTTAATGCCCGAAAAGTCTTTGTGGCTAGAATTTATAAAGACTGTACATTTTGAAGATCCTCGGCTTGTTTCTTTTCCTACACTGTTTAGAAATTTTTACGAAGAACAATTACAAAATCCCGATACTACATTGATTGAGCTTATAGACGATGTGATTACAAAAGCTTATTCTCAATATTCCGAAGCAGAAGCTTATGAAATTTGTAAATTTTATTTATTTACTTCTGTTTTGACTCAATACAATGAAAAAAGAGATACGAAAGGCAATCTAAAAACACAGAGAAAAAATGAAAAAGATATCAATGGGATACCCTTTCCTACTTTAATTCATCCCACACGCGTGATGCATAAGGGACTGGATTTACAGGCTGTAGATATTAATGGTAAATCGAAAGGGAAAAGAGGAGTCAAACCATATGTCACTAGCGTGTTATGTGGTCATGATCTTTATGAAGATTGTTCCATAACAATAGTTGATGACAAGATGCCGGAAGAACATAAACTGGAGAAAGATGAATTACTGTCTGTTATTCGTAATGAATTTGTAGATGGTGTACTCATTGCTAACTCCATTGTAGCAATGACAAAGTATGAAGATTTGCCAGCAGAAATGGAAAAGGAAGTTCAAGAATCCCTTTTGATGAAAGTAATGCTTCGCTATATCCCGGAAGAGGAAAATGTCGGAAATAATGCTGTAAAAGTGAACGACAGGCTTATATCAAAAAAACAATATGATGACATTATGAAGTCCACAACTTCCATATTACGTCTGCGACTTGATGCCTATCAACGATATATAGATAAACCAGATATATCAGAAGCGGATATCGAAGCATATATAGATGAGATTGTGGTAAATCTGTATACAAAAATAGGTGATATTGTCGATAATACTCAAACAGGAGTAAGTTTTTTCTCAGAAGTGCGCGCACGTATGATGGCAACAATTGCAAGAGTACTGATGCTTGAAGCGAGCAATGATATTATGCATAATTTGGCTTTGCATAGCAAGGATGCCTTATTTGAGAATCTTCAGAATAAGGAGTTAGCCCAGTTATTTGAACAACCTGACTATAAAGAAAAGATGGATGAAGGAATGAGAACTTTGATTAAGAAGTATTTTGACATTGACGTCCAAGCCACTACAGGGTATAGAATAAGCTTCATAGATGAAGCAATAAATGCTGACGATCCTCCTCATGCGGTTGCGCAAATATTATTGGAAGTCGATCCCAGTAAATATGATCAACTCGTAGCCAGACTGTCACTATTGACGGGAATAGATGATTTCCGTAGTCTACTAAAGACAGAAAAAGGATTAATTATGGAAAAATACAACGGGGTATTACAAAATATTATAGCAGCTTTAGGTCGTCCTAATAGTATGTTTGAGGTAAAAGAATTTGGGAGTGAAGGAATATCCAAGGATGTAATACAGTATATACGAGTTGTATCTAAAGAGCCTAATTTATGGGAACGTATGTTGCGCGACAAATATAAAATATCTTCACCAGAAGAAAAATTTTTTGCACCGCCTTCAGATTTAGACACTGCTTTACAAAAGTATTTATATATGCAAACATTGCTTTTAAATGCGGAAGCACTGAAGGACCAAAAGAGAGTATATGTGCTTATCTCCGACAAAATACTTACAACCTGCGAATGTGAAACTAGGGAAGAATTTAATGAGTTATGCACAAGCCTAGGTATTACTGAAGAAACTTATTGTTTAGTTGAATTAATGAATCCACGTAGAATAATTGATTGGGAAGCGCCTCCAGAATATCCTTTTTATTATGCGATACATAAAGGTGAACCTACACCTACCCAGCAAGCTGATTTTTTGCAATCAGTTTAAGTTTTTGTATTTTAGGATCAATCACAATCT
>CAZMJG010000021.1:0-17123 GCA_964566675.1 uncultured Gammaproteobacteria bacterium | reverse complement strand
CTGAAATCCTCATGGGTGATGGCTGGAGTCCTGCAGAACCAGGTGAAAAAGCACGCTGGATGATGGGAAAAACAACCCGCATTTTTCTTAGCTTAAATGACATCAATAAAAAAAGTTTTGCAATATCGGGACAATCTATTGTGGGGGATCAACATTTGAAAATTTATATTAATGGAGCCTATGCTGGCGATATGAAATTCACCAATGAAAAATACTCTACTTCGCATATAAATTTACGCAAAAAGTTAAAAAAAAGACTGAATATAATCACTTTATATGCCGCAAAAACATATAAGCCTTCAGACTATATCCCCGATTCAAAAGACTTTAGGGATTTAACTCTTCACGTTTCTTACATAGGCTTTCAGTAATACCTTAAGACTAAATATTTAGAATTACATTTGCGCATTTTAAAAGCAGTTTTGACCTATTGCAATAACAAAAAACATGACAAGATCGAAAGAGATGATATCTTTCATACAGGCAGTTACAAATATATGACGTATTTCCGACATTACTTTCATATTGACAAAGAATAGTCAATATAGTATAGTAATCCAATTCGCCCTGATCTAAGGGGTCTTTTTATTTATTGGTAAAAATTTAAAAAACAAATGACACCCAAATCAAATCTCTCTAACTCCTCTAGTTCTAGTAAAAGAATTGTTCTCGGCACGGAAGAATCTCACTTAAACGACTTCAATCTCATAGAAGTACAAAAAAAATTCTGGCAAAAGTTTCTCGATACTGACCTTAAAGAAATTGTACAAGAATTTTTCCCCATAGAAGATTACACAGGTAAAAAACTTACTCTCCATTTTGAAGATCTTATTTTCGGCGAACCTCGATACGATTTAGATCTTTGTATTCAAAAAAAACTCACTTACGATCTTCCAGTATATCTAAAACTCACCATTGAAAATAAAAAAACAGGTAAATCTAAAACCCAGGATGTTTACTTTTTTAATCTACCTATCATGACTGATAAAGGTACTTTTATCATCAATGGTATAGAACGTGCAGTAATCAGCCAGATCGTCCGTTCACCTGGTATGTATTTCACAGCTGAAATTGACAAAGCTACAGGCATGACTCTCTACAATGCTGAAATTCGACCTTACATTGGTTCCTGGATTGATATAAATATAAACAAATACGGCATACTCGAAGTAAAAATCAATAAGCGACGTAAAATGTTGGCATCAGTATTCCTTAAATTATTTGAGGGTGAAAGCAATACAGAGCTTATGAACCACTTTCGTGATCTTGATCCCGATCTCATTGAGCGATACATCACCCCAACTCTTAAGAAAGATAAAACATCCAACAGAGATGAAGCAGTACTTGAATTTTATCGTAAAGTAAAACCCGGAGAACCCCTCATATTGGAAAATGCTTATAAGACGCTCAACACTCTTTTTTTTGATCCTAAAAGATATTCTCTTAGCAAAGTCGGACGCTACAAAATCAATAAAAAGCTTCACCTAAATATAGACAATACTCCAGAAAATCATCTGCTTACCAAAAAAGATGTTATTGAAGGACTAAAATATCTTATTAAGCTTACTAAAGCTCAAGGCCAATTTGACGATATCGATCACCTTGGTAATCGACGACTTCGCACAGTCGGTGAACTTATTGGAATGTATGGTATACGAGCTGGTATGATCCGTGTTGAAAAAGAAGTCAAAGAACGTATGAGTTTAATTACCAGTGATGTAAATCCTACTCCTTCACAAGTATTAAATAATAAACCTCTTATTGCAACAATCAATATTTTCTATAAAACAAGTCAACTCTCGACTATCGTTGATCAGACGAATCCCCTTTCAGAGCTTGATAATTTGCGAAGAATCACCGTAGGCGGCCCAGGCGGTATAGAAAAACAGAGAGCCTCGTTTTCTATTCGTGATATTTCTGCTTCACAATATGGACGTATTGACCCCATCCGTTCACCTGAAGGTCCAAATATCGGTGTTGTGACATATATGGCATTGTATGCACGTGCCAATGATTATGGATTTCTAGAATCACCATATAAGAAAGTAATTAAAGAAAAGAAGGGCGATAAAATAATTGCACGTGTATCAGATGAAATGGAATATTTACAGGCTGATGATGAAGAAAAATATTACATTACATCAGCAAATGTGACAGTTGATGCAAACGGAATTCTTACCGATGATGCTGTTGTCGCTCGATATAAGGGTGATGTGGCAGAAGTTACAGTTGATAAGGTTGATTATATTGATATTTCACCTCGTCAAGCAATTGGTATTTCTGCAGCAATGATTCCATTCCTACAAAACGACGATGCTAGCCGAGCCCTCATGGGAAGCCACATGCAATGTCAGGCAGTACCACTTATTAAACCACAGGCACCTCTTGTGGGTACTGGCATGGAGCAAGTAGTAGCATCCGAACTTGGACGTACGATTCGTGCTCCAGAAGCCGGCACTGTAGACTATGTTGACGGTCAAAAAGTTGTCTTTAAAGGTGAATCAGGTAAAAAATACGAATACAATTTGAAACGCTATGATCGTACCAATAAAGATGTCGCTTTTGATCAACGACCACGTGTTGAACCAAAACAGAAACTCAAAAAAGGTGAACTCCTTGTCGATGGACCTTCTACCGAAGATGGACAATTGGGACTTGGACAAAATCTTGTCATAGCTTATACATCACTCAAAGGTTTAGGTTACGAAGACGGTTTTGTGATCTCTCAACGTCTATTGAAACAAGATATTTTCACCTCTATATCAAGTGAAGAATATGTAGCAGATCTGGTCGATACTAAACTTGGACCTGAAGAACTCACACGAGATCTACCAAATGTCCGAGAAGAAGTACTCCAAAATCTTGATAAAGATGGATATGTTCTTGTTGGTACAGAAGTAAAAGGTGGAGATATCCTGGTGGGTAAAGTTGCTCCAAAAGGTGAACGAGAACTTACAGCCGAAGAAAGACTACTTCGTGCAATCTTCGGAGAAAAAGCCAAAGATGTCAAGGACACCTCTCTGCGTATGCCTTATGGTGACCGCGGAACAGTAGTAAATATTGATGTCATTGATGCTAAAAAAGATCCAAACGAGCTTGAACCAAGTATTCTTAAGAGGATCCTGGTGCGAGTAGCTCAACTTCGAAAAATTACCGTAGGAGACAAACTCGCAGGACGTCATGGTAATAAAGGTGTCATAGCACGTGTATTACCAGAATATGATATGCCTTATCTTGAAGATGGAACGCCAGTAGATATTATTATATCTCCGCTATCCATTCTTGCTCGTATGAATCTTGGGCAGCTTTTTGAGACCATACTGGGATGGATTGCTATGAAAAATGGCGTACATATTTCAGTTCCTGTTTTTGAAAAGATAAAAGAAGATTTTATCTTTAGCGAAATGGAAAAACTTGGACTCCCAACAGATGGAAAAAGAACTCTCTATGATGCCACAACCGGCCAACCATTTGAGAGACCTGTACTTGTAGGTATCGGATATATTATGAAACTCATCCACATGGTGGAAGACAAATTTCATGCACGATCAGTCGGACCATACTCACTTGTCACCCAACAGCCTCTTGGAGGAAAGTCACAAATGGGAGGTCAGAGATTTGGAGAGATGGAGGTTTGGGCACTTGAAGCACACCGTGTGCCAAACACTCTACAGGAAATGCTTACCATTAAGTCGGATGACGTACGTGGTAGACAAAAATCATTTGAAGCCATCATTAAAGGTTTGGACATTCCACAATCAAATGTACCTGAATCGTTTAATGTTCTTGTCAAAGAACTAAATGCGCTTGGATTATCAATTGACTATATCGAATAATCAACACACCTATGGACGACCTTAAAATGCTAGATTTTACTGGCCTTAAAATTCGACTTGCTTCACCCGAGGATATGTTGGGGTGGTCGCATGGAGAAGTAACCAAACCTGAAACTATCAACTACCGTACTTTCCGTCCGGAAAAAGATGGACTTTTTGATGAACGCATATTTGGACCAACCAAAGATTACGAGTGTTACTGCGGCAAATACAAAAGAATCCGATATAAAGGGATTGTCTGTGATCGCTGCGGAGTTGAAGTAACTTCTTCTGTAGTCCGACGTGAACGTATGGGACATATCAAACTTGCTACTCCTGTCGCCCATATTTGGTATTTTAAAGGTGCGTCGTCTCCGCTTTCTATAATCCTTGATATTCCTACCCAAACAATGGAACGTATCGTGTATTATGCTTTATTCCTTGTCATCGATGTAAACAAAGATAGACAAAAAGATGTAGCCCAAGCACTCGAAGACCTTCGTTCCAAAGAGGTTGCAATACAAGAAGAATGGTATGAAAATGAAAAGAAAAAACTTCAAACTGAATATTCAGCTGAAAGAGATGCAAGCGAGAAAAAAATCACCAATGCTGAGCAACGTGAACTTACGATTCAAGAAATAGATCTAAAGGAACGTGAACAATTCAGACGTCTTTCAGACAAATTTGTTGAATTAAAAGCTCAGCGAGTAGCAGTATATGATCGTCTTATAAAAGTTGTAAAGACTCTTCGTCCTTTTGATACTCTTGAAGAAGAAGATTATCTATTCCTCAAAGATCAAGGTCTTGAAGATTTCGTAAATGTCGGAATGGGAGCAGAAGTTCTTCATCAGCTTCTTGCAGAATCTGATATGAAGAAACATCTTTCCAATACGCTTGCCAAATTGGCAAAAACAAAAGGCGAAAAAAGAAGTAAACTCTTAAAAAAGGTTCGTATTATTGAATCATTCATAAAAAGTAATATTAAACCTGAATGGATGCTCGTTTCTGTATTGCCTGTTATTCCTCCAGATCTTCGACCAGTTGTACAACTTCCCGGAGGAAAATTTGCAACTTCAGATTTGAATGATTTATACCGCCGTGTCATAAATCGAAATATCCGTTTGAATCAACTTATCGAACTTGGAGCTCCTGAAATTATTTTACGTAACGAAAAGCGCATGCTTCAGGAAGCAGTTGATTCACTCCTTGATTTGCAAAAATCACGTGGTCGTTCTCAAACACGTCGGACAGCCAAAAAATTAAAATCACTTTCTGATATTCTTCGCGGTAAGCAAGGTCGTTTCCGACAAAACCTACTGGGTAAACGCGTAGACTATTCAGGACGTTCCACGATCATAGTAGGTCCAGAATTACGCATTGATCAGTGTGGACTTCCAAAGGAAATGGCACTTGAACTATTTAAGCCATATTTATTACATGAAATTATTATTCGTGGACTCGCTCCCAATATCAAGAGTGCAAAAAACTATCTTGAAGAGCGCCAGCCGATTATTTATGACATTCTTGAAGAAATCACCAAGAATCATCCGATTTTGTTAAATCGTGCACCTACACTGCATAAATTATCAATCCTTGGATTTTTTCCAGTACTAACTGACACCAGTGCTATTAAACTACATCCTACGGTCTGCGCTGGATACAATGCAGACTTTGACGGTGATGCAATGGGTGTCTTCGTACCTTTATCAAAGCAATCCATTGATGAAGTAAAGTCACGCATGTTGCCATACCAGAATTTACTTAAACCTGCAGATGGATCACCAATCGTATTGCCAAACAAAGAGATGGCACTTGGAATATACTATCTCACCACGCTTGATAAAAACTTCAAGTATGAAAAAGATGAAGATCTCAAAGTTTATGGTACAAAAGATGTAGCAATCAGTAGATATCATCTAAATAAAGTAAAGCTTCGAGAGCCAATGAGAGTGAAAGTTGGAGATGAGATTATCACCACTTCCGTCGGACGAATCATGTTCAATGAGACATTGCCCGAGCGTATGCAGTTTAATAATACCGATGTTAAGGCTGCTGACATTAAAGCAATTATCGTAGAAGCTACCAAATTTCTTTCTCAAGAAGAAGTCGGAGCAATCATTGATAAGATCAAGGATCTAGGATTCTGGGGAGCAACAATCTCTGGAGGACTTTCCGTTTCCATATTCGATTGTAAAATCATCGAAAATAAAGATGAAATTATCGCCGATACTGAAAATGAAGTCGAAAAAATCCAAGAAAATTATAATCAAGGTCTTCTTACTCTTGAAGAAAAAAGACGTATTACCAACAAAATGTGGATTGATACAACGGAAAAACTTGCCGACCTTACCTGGGATGAAATTGATGAAGAAAATCCAGTCAAGATCATTATTAAATCAGGAGGTGCTCGTGCTTCCCGTGAACAGCTTAAACAGCTTTCAGCCATTAAAGGTCTCGTAGTTGATCCAATGGGTAAAATCATTGAAGTTCCAACGAAATCAAATTATCGTGAAGGTCTTAACATTTTTGAATATGTTATTTCCGCACGAGGAGCCCGTAAAGGACTCACCGATTCTGCTCTAAAGACTGCAGACGCCGGATATTTGACTCGTCGACTTCACGATGTCGCTCACGATATGATTATCCGCATCGAAGATTGTAAAACTGATGAAGGTTTAACGGTCAATGCAACTGGAGACCGTGGAGATAAATTCCTGGCACGCGTAATTGGAAGATATACCCTTGAAGATGTAAAAAATGCTGAAGGGAAAATCATTGTTCCTGCACAGACACTTATCATGGATGAAGAACTAAAGAAAATTGAAGAGGCCGGAATCACCAAAATGCTCGTTCGTTCACCATTATTCTGCCATTCAAAAGTGGGAGTTTGTCTTCGCTGTTATGGCACCGATCTTTCTACTCAGAAAGAAGTAGAGATTGGTGTACCAGTAGGCGTAGTAGCTGCTCAATCTATTGGAGAACCAGGTACTCAGCTTACCATGCGTGTACGACACTTCGGAGGTATCGTAATCTCAGACGTGACTCAGGGATTACCACGTGTAGAAGAACTCTTTGAAACACGCAATCCTAAAGTAGTATCCCCTATCACTGAAATCGCAGGAAAAGTAAATGTGAAAGAAGATACAGAACGAGATATGTATGTAATTAAGGTAAATCCAACCAATGAAGATGAAGAGGTACAGGAATTCAGTATTCCTACAACTCAAAAATTACGCATCAAGGATGGAGACTTAGTTCCAGCAGGCACACAACTTTCAGAAGGTTACCTCAATATTCATGATGTTCTAAGTATTAAGGGTATTCGTTATGCGCAACTGTATCTACTCAATGAGATTCAGTCAGTATACGAATCTCAAGGTATTGGTATTCATGATAAACATTTTGAAGTAATCATTCGCAAGATGAGTGATAAAGTCATCATCGATGATGAAGGTGATACCTCATTTACCAAAAATGAAGTTGTATCTCATGTTCGCTTTGAAGAAGAGAACAAGAGAACACTTGCCATTGGCGGTAGACCAGCAGTTGGAAAGATATCTATCTTTGGTATTACCAGAGCGGCAATTTATACAGACTCATGGCTTTCAGCAGCATCATTTGAACAGACTACAAATGTTTTGAGCAAGGCAGCAATCAGAGGCCAAATAGATAGCTTGCTAGGGCTGAAAGAGAATGTTATAATTGGAAGATTAATTCCTGTTACCGAAGACCTAATTAATAAATACGATTCTAAATTAAAAGCATCATATGCCAACCATCAATCAGCTGATCAAAAACAAACGATCACGGAAAATCCGGAAGTCGAGAGCGTCAGCGCTCAAGAGTAATTTTAACGCAGTTCATCGTCGCTATGTCGAGACTGATAGTCCGATGAAACGAGGAGTCTGTACAGTAGTTCGTACCATGACCCCAAAGAAACCAAACTCAGCACTACGAAAAGTAGCTAGAGTTAGACTTTCTAATCGTACAGAAATTACAGCTTATATCGCAGGTATTGGACACAATCTTGCGGAGCATTCCATCGTTCTAGTACGCGGAGGAAGAGTAAAAGATCTTCCAGGAGTAAAGTATCATATTGTCCGAAATAAATTTGATACCGCCGGTGTTGATAAACGTACAACATCCCGTTCTAAATATGGAACGAAGGCGCCAACAGCAAAAAAGTAATTAACAGGTAACTTTTAACTATTAACTTTTAACTAAATACACTATGCCACGACATCAATATAAAAGACGGGCTGTCAAGATTGATCCAGTCTTTGACAGTTTTGAGATTGCAAAATTCATCAATTACATCATGCTTGATGGTAAAAAATCTGTAGCTCAGAAAGTAATGTATGCTGTCATGGAGCAGTTAAAAACTGAAGAAAATGACTCGATGGTTACTTTGAATAAAGCTATCAACAATGTCACACCAGAGCGTGAAGTACGCCCTCGTCGCCTTGGAGGAGCTTCTTACTTGGTTCCTACCGAAGTACGAAAAGAAAGACGACTACACTTAGCGCTCAATTGGATCATTGAAGCGGCTGAAGGTCGTTCAAACAAGGAATTTCCCACATTTGCACAAAAGCTTAGCGCAGAAATTGTTGAAGCTTCAAAAAACCAAGGTCAGGCAGTTGCTAAAAGGCAACAAGCCGAGAAACTTGCAGATCAAAACAAAGCCTTCGCTCATCTGAAGTGGTAATATGGCTCAAAACTTTTGGAATTTACGATTTATTGATTTAATATTATATCTATGGCCCAAGTTGTCAAAACAGATAACAGAAACGTACCTCTTGATAAAATTAGAAACGTAGGAATTATTGCTCACATTGATTCAGGTAAAACCACTACCACAGAACGTATCCTCTTTTATACAGGAAGATCTTACAAAATTGGTGATATTGATGAAGGAAATACCCAGATGGACTGGATGGAACAGGAAAAAGAACGAGGTATCACCATCGTATCTGCTGCAACAACAACATTTTGGAAAGGTGTTCGCTTCAATATTATAGATACTCCCGGTCACGTAGACTTTACCGCCGAAGTAGAACGCTCTTTGCGTGTCCTTGATGGAGGAGTTGTCGTTTTTGATGCTGAAGAAGGCGTACAAAGTCAATCAGAAACTGTATGGAGACAAGCAGATAAATATAAAGTACCACGTATTACTTTTATTAATAAAATGGATAAGCTCGGTGCTGATTTTGAAGGAACGGTAGGAGAAATTCGTGATCGACTCGGTGCCACACCAATCATCATGATGTATCCTATTGGGAAAGAATCAGAATTCCGAGGAGTAGTCGATCTTATGACTATGAAAGCACTTGTGTGGGGAAAAGACGAAAAAGGTATTGATTTTGATGTTCTAGATGAAATTCCTGAAGAAGTAAAAGCAAAGGCAATCGAATTTAGAGCAAAAATGATTGAACAAATCGCAGAAACAGATGATACTCTTATAGAAAAATTCTTAAACGGTGAAGAAATACCGGCAGCTGATCTCAAAAAAGCCCTGCGTAAAGCTGTTATCGGATACAAACTTATACCTATTTATGCCGGAACGTCACTGAGAAATAAAGGTGTTCAACCTCTGCTTGACGCTATCGTAGATTATCTTCCTTCGCCATTGGATTTAAAAGAAATAACAGGTATAAATCCCGATACTAAAGAGGAAATCACTCGACAGCTCACAGCAAACGAACATTTTTCCGCGTTAGCTTTCAAAATTCAACTTGATCCTCACGTGGGTAAAATCACTTATGCACGTATTTACTCAGGCACTCTCAAGTCAGGTTCATATGTCACAAATATAAATAATGGACGTAAAGAACGTGTCAGCCGATTATTGCTTATGCATGCCAATCAGCGAGAAGAAATCGCCGAAGCATATGCTGGCGAAATCGTAGCTTTAGTAGGCCCCAAAGATACTCGTACCGGCGATACAATAGCCGATCCAGAACATCCAATTATTCTTGAACAAATCACATTCCCAGAGCCAGTTATTTCTCTTGCTATTGAACCAAAAACAAAAGCAGATCAGGAAAAACTTTCATACGCCCTACAACGTCTTGCTGAAGAAGATCCTACATTCCAGGTGAAAGTAAATCATGAGACAAACCAGACAATTATGGCAGGTATGGGAGAACTCCATCTTGAAATTCTGGTGGATCGTATGAAGCGAGAAATGGGACTCGATGCCAATGTAGGCAAACCACAAGTAGCTTATAAAGAGACTATTAGTCGACCTACCGACGCAGAAGGGAAATACATTAAACAAACAGGAGGTCATGGACAATACGGGCATTGTCTCCTCAAACTTGAACCACTTGGTCGCGGTGAAGGTTTTATCTTTGTCAATGCAGTCCGCGGAGGATCTATTCCATCTGAATTTATCCCATCAGTTGAAAAAGGTGTCAAACAAGCCTTAGAAAAAGGTGTTTTGCTTGGATTTCCTATGACTGATCTAAAAGTCACATTGTATGACGGAAGTTACCATGATGTTGACTCATCAGATATTGCATTCCAGATCGCTGGTACCATGGCTTTACAAGATGGTGCTAAAAAAGGTGGCATGGTGCTCCTAGAGCCTATTATGCGCCTTGAGATCACGGTGCCAGACGATTTCATGGGCACAGCAATCGGAGATGTATCAAGTCGACGTGGAAAAGTACTCGGTACAGAAAAGAAAAACAAAGTTACAGTTATTAAGGCTTATGCTCCTCTGGCAGAGCTTTCCGGATATGCCACTGTGCTGAGATCACTTACTGAAGGAAGAGGCGTATTCTATATGGAACCCTCTCACTACGAAGAAGTACCTCAAAATCTTGTACAAGAGATGTTGAAACAATAATTTCGTTAATTGTGTAATGCTACGCATAATAATTTCATTATGCGTAGCATTTACACACAGCTGCTTTCAAAATTCTTACGCTTTCTTCATATTAGTATTGCTATGAAAATTTATCTGTGTTACTTTTATAGTAGTATTATTAGTTATTTTTTACATGTCAGAACAAAATTATTCCCCCAACCAAAATGGTGGGATTGATGTCAGGCGAATCATTCGCGAAAAACCCATCACATCCCTAGCTCTTGTTGCAGTTTTCAGTTTAGTCGTCGGTCTCGGACTAGTATTACAATCAGATCAGATGCTCACAAGTAGCAGCCGAGCAGCATCTAGTAGCAACGGACCTCAATGTCCCGCTGGGACGATGCCACTTTTTAATAAGACGGGTAACTTTGAATCTAGCAACATGTATCCAGGAACCACAGTACTTGCTACTAAAGGTAACTGGAAAATTGCCACTAGAAAAGGGGTTATTGTAGCAGAAGCCGGTTCAGGTAATGCGACAGTTAATTTAGCATTTGCGAGCCCTATAACCATCGATAAAGTCCTTATCTATGATAATGATCATAACCCAGCTTGGACTTTAAATGGTTATACATTACCTAAAACGGCAAATAATCAGTGGTTTCCAGCTCCTTATGATTTCCCAAATAAGGCACCCACCACTTCTTTAATCTTTAATAGTAATGGAGATAGCCCTCACTTTAATGTTTGTATTCCTGGCAATCCTCCCAATCTTACTATCACGCCAACATCGACACCATTACCTTCCGTGACACCAACTAAACCACCAGGTGTTACAGTCACGCCAACTAAACCTGTATCTCCCACCCCATCTACCATTGCATGTACTAGTATGAATGGGCAGATTACTGTAGATAAGTATGGAGCTACAAAATTATCTCTTACAGTACATCCAAATATCCCATTACCAGGATACTATGTCCGTATTATGAAAGATGGGAGTATTGTCTCTCAGTCCACAATGCAGACATTTGCACTGTATACAGCTACTATATCTAATCCAACCACGGGTAAATATGTAGCCTATGTCTCACGCTCATCATCCCTTGGATTTGTGACAAGCCCTCAGTGTGAATACACTAACGCTGTAGCGGCAACCCCATCTCCAACAGTGACGCAGCCACCTCAGGCTATTTTGCCACAATGTATATCGGCAAGTCCCACTGAGCCAATTCCTTACGGTGGAGGCAGCGTAAATGTTTCAGTTACCGCGCTCAATTCTAACTATGTACGATTCCTAGAAATAGGTAAAAATAATTCATACGTACTGTTAGGAACATTCCCTTACACTGGAACATCGGCCAACAATTACCGTTTAAATCTTAAAACGGCCCAAGCTTATAGAGTCGAATCATTACGCTTGGAAAATGGTACATGGCTTACAGGTAGCTTCTGTAGATTTGAAGGAGCACCCGCAGGTATGAGTCCAACCGGTGAACCATTACCATCCTCTACTTTCTAATTGAAACTACTAAAACCGCCGGGAAACCGGCGGTTTTTTTGTAGGCCATTGATAATAATATAAGAAGATACTATAATGGAAGCGCAATACAAATATATTTACTATGAAACTTCTCGTTTTTTCAGATACACATCTTACCGAATATGTTGAGGAAAAAAAATTTAATCTGCTGAAGGATATTATTTCTAAAGCAGACAAAGTAGTAATCAATGGTGATTTTTGGGATGGCTATTTAGCTACGTTTGATGAATTTATACATTCTGGGTGGAAAAGCCTGTTTCCTTTACTTAAAAAGAAAAAAGCTGTTTATATATATGGCAATCATGATTCCAAACAGTTTAAGCATACTAACTTGTGCAATATTTTTTCAGATGTACAAACTGATCGTTTTAAAATAAAAATCGGTAATAAAGTTTATATTTTCGAACATGGTAACAGACTTTTACCATTTGGTGATGAAGAAGTACTGCAGGCTCAAATCAAATCGACATTTAATAAACTTACCAATAAGATAGAGGGACTTATCATAAAAACATTTGGGGTACATTATCAACGTTTTCTACAAAAGTATAATGAAATTATTAAAAAGAAAATTGTAAAGGAACTGAAGAAAAACGAATTTTATGTATGTGGACATACTCATAGCGCAGAAATTGATAAAAAAAATAGATTTATCAACAGCGGCGTGATTAAAGATGGACTTGCCCAATACATACATATTTCTGAAAAAGGTTTTACCCCCAACCATACAATCTACTATTAATGTAAAAATCCTATGTCTGAGAAAGAAAAAATATTTGGTTTAATTTCAAAAGAGAATCTTGCAAAATGGGGTAAAGGAGCTGCCCTTATTGGGATTGGTCTTCTTGGATTAGCTTGGCTTCTGTAAGTGCTATATACAAAGGGCACTGCAAGTGATTATGTTTTTTTGCGGGGCAATACTTTCTTCCATAATCAATCATTCTTAAAGTAAAATCTCTCCACTCTTCTTTGGGGATAAGTTGAATAAGATCATTTTCTATTTTTTCTGGATTATCTTGAGGACTAAGTTCGTAAAGATTTGATAACCTACGTACATGTGTATCTACCGCAATACCTTCCACTATACCAAACTCATTAGCGAGTACTACATTGGCAGTTTTTCTAGCTACTCCCGGAAGCGACATCATCTCTTCCATAGATTGAGGTAGTATACCATTGTATTTTCCCCGTATGATTTTTGCAGTTGCGAGTATATTTTTAGCTTTATTCCTATAAAATCCTGTGGATTTTATGTCCTGTTCAAATTCGCTTAAATCAGCCTTGACATAATCTTCTAAAGAAGGATATTTTGTAAATAATTTTTTTGTCACAATATTCACTCGTATATCTGTACATTGGGCAGAAAGTATAACAGCAACAAGAAACTCCCAGGAACTTGTATATTCCAGAGCTGTTTTGGTAGTCGGGAATAATTCTTTGAGCTTACTCACAATGATTTCTGCTCGTTTTTTTCTGAGTTCCAACTGGTTCATATTAGGTTTTAATAGTATATATTCCCTTTTTTTCATTTATAAAGCCTTCATTTTGCAACTCTTCAAGTACCGGATACACTCTTTCTCTTTCAAAATTTGTTAATACGACAATGTCTTCCTTTGTCAATTTTTCTTTTTCCAAAAGTATCTTTAATATACCACCTCGTACCTGCCTGTTTGAACCCTCAAATTTAGATTGTTTTGTATAGTGCTTACTTTTTCGATTTGGATTTGCTACTATTTTCGCGAGTGCAGTACCGTAATCCATGAGGGCATAATACCATTCACGAGGATTTTTTTTATCAATGGTCTTTTCAATAAATGGGTATAACTGTTTATCTGAAATATTTGAAGCATCGGAAAAAAAATGATGGATATATATTCGCCTGATATTGGTTTCTATAAATATTTCAGGCTTGTTATATATATAGGTGATGATAGATCGAGCGGTGGCAGGACCTATACCAGGAAATATTTCTAAAGTAGTTGGATTATCAGGTACTACTCCTCTATGCTCCCCTATAATTTTTTGTGCAATCTGTTGGAGATATTTAACCCGCCGATTATAGCCCATCCCTTGCCATACTCGCAATAGCTTCTCAAATGGTGCTTGAGCAAGTGACTCAAAGTCAGGAAAATTGACAAGAAATTCAGGATACTTCACGAGTACTCGAGGTACTTGAGTTTGCTGAAGCATGAGTTCCGAAACAACAACTCCGTAGGAGGTTATTGACTCCCTCCATGGCAATATCCTTTTATTATCTTTGTAATAATTCCAAATGAACTGATTAAATTCTTGAGTATCCATACCTTATAGAATTGTATCATGTATGAATAATTCGTATGTATAAAAAAGTCATAGGCACAAAACCTTATCTTATAATAGTTACATGCATATAGATATACCTACAGAGCGTCCAAGACAAACCTCAGAAATAGCTATTGTCCCTGGAATGGAGAATATACAGCGTGAAATTATGATCCCATTTGGACAAACAGGTGCTGATTTAATCACAAGACAAATTAGGCAAGGCAAAAACATTGTCACAGGCTGTTTTCTCAATGGGGCTGTCATACCGGTGGCGCAAACTATTGCACAGCTAAGAAGAGATATGTTTGAAGGCACAATAGATGAAGAGATTTTTTATAAAGCTATGGGCAGTATCAGGTTATATGAAAGGGTACGGAAATTAGATCCTGCAACTGATCGGAAATATACTATCGCCACTATAGAACATCCTGATGAAACCAAAAGTGTAGATGTGGCTATTAATTTTGACGATATCGGTGAGACACTTGAGACTACAGATGATTTACAAGCGACATTTCCTAATGCAGAGATTATATTAGCTGCAGCCGTCAAAAAACATAAAACAAATGCCGCACTTCAGGCAAAAGGATATAGATCTCATTTTGTGTGTGAAGTTGATGATGAATGGATATTTAGCGGTTGTGGTATGGATGGCTCAAATAGCTTTGAAGAAGATGTGTCTCCCTATCAATTGGCACAGCTTTCTGTCCTTCAACGGTGTTCAAATGTTGGTACTTATCAAAAAGGAAAGCAGCCCTTGACGTTTCAACAACAATACAACTTTTTTTGTTGTCATGACCGATTGCTTCCTTGGGTAACACAGCTCCGAAGTTATAACTGCAATGAAAGAAGTTCACACGATCAAGGACTGCTTAATGATTTAACCGATCTTGAACAGGCTAAAATGAGCAAAGATTATACGACACAAATGGAAATGGGTTATCAAATAATCTCCAACTTTGCCCAACTAGACTATGATGATGTTATCCGTATGACAAGTCGTCGATTTACTTAAAAATCATGAACGGCTTTTTATGAATAAATTGATATACCAAGCCCGATAATACAGCACCCGTCATAGGTCCTATGATATAAAGAGTCACATGCATGAGTCGACTTTCTAAATTTTTTATATCAAATACAAGAGGACTTACACCCACTGCTGGATTGAAGGCACCTCCAGAAATTTTACCTCCGGCAAATGCTGCTACCATGAGTGTGAGACCAATAGCTAAGCCATAATATTGATTATCTTTTACTTTGTCAGTAGCCGCAACATGAAGTACTACGGTACACAGAAGAAATGTATAGAAAACTTCTACCAAGAATGCAGGTCCCATCCCGGCGACTTCTGAGGGCGCAGGAACAAAATACTGACCTTGTATCGCCAAATATACTGCTGATGCAATAAGACCAGCCAGCAACTGAATCCCAATATATTGCAACGCCAGTGTTTTTTCTATTTTATTATTAAGATAAAGTGCAAAAGTCACCGCCGGATTATAATTTGCACCAGAGACATAACCTCCCATATACACCAATGCTATTAACACTCCACCAATAGCAATAGGTTCACCTGTAAGTGCAACCGTAAGTACTAAAAAGAATGTACCGATAAATTCGATGATAAGTTTAGGATTCATATAAATATAAAATTAGTAATCTAACACGATTATAGCAGAATGTAAGAGGCCTATGGCGCAAAGATATACAATTCCTCCTCAGCACGGGTAACAGCTGTATAAAGCCATTGTTTCCACTGGTCGTCCGACATCTGCTTGAAGCGCTCTTCAAAGAGTATTACTCGCCTGGCCTGGCTACCTTGAGCTTTATGTACAGTCAGAGCATAGCCAAAATCAAAAAGATCTCCCGCTGTGATGTATGCTCGCTTGTCTGTAAAATTCAGGGCTGTGTCGCTACCAAATTGTTCTTTAGAGATCAGCCCAATATAAGGCACATCTTCCCCATCCATTTCGATTTCTGCGTTGTAATATGCGCCATCTTTTGGTTCAAGGCTGACTATTGTACCAAGCATACCGTTAAAAATATTTTTACGGTGATTATTGCGAAGACAAATTACCCGATCTCCTGGCATTGGCTGTGGTGATTCAAATCCCATTGACTGACGGATTGAACTATTGAGTCGCTTACGTGTCGTATTGTAACCACACAAAATGAGAGTATCAGAAGAATAATTTTGGAGTAGCTCATTCATAAATGATTGCATTTCTCCACTTTCATTTGTCATTTTTAGTACCGTATCTGAATAGGTTGCAGGTCGTATACTCCCATGTTCACGAGCTTGTATAGAAAGACCAATGATTGGATTTTGCCGAGCTTGTCTATGGATTTCTTCAAGCTTGAGATCGGGTTTACTCATGAGATTAAAGCTTCCTTTGATTGGCGGGAGCTGGCCATGGTCACCCACAACTATGATTGGGATATCATAGGCGAGTAGATGCCTCCATATCGTAGCATCGACCATCGATCCTTCATCGATTACGATAAGTTTACGATCTATTTTTTCTTTTGGTTTCCACCCTATAATTTCCTCTTTATCATTTACCATGGGAGAATATATAAGGGAGTGTATTGTACCGATCGTATCTTGCTTAGACAATACTTTCTGTTCGTCCAATTTGTTTTTGAG
>CAZMJG010000020.1:0-17642 GCA_964566675.1 uncultured Gammaproteobacteria bacterium | reverse complement strand
AATTTTCCAAAAAAGAATATCTAATAAATAGTATTGAGATTATGAAAGATGCAGTGATGAATGACTTAGATGTTCAAGAAAAACAAAAAGCTCTATTGTATCTTTCTAGGTCAAATCCAGATAGTCCCATTTCACATACTTTAGAAAAACTGTACTCTCAGTTGGATACAATTCATCCACCCGATCCTTCTTTCTTTCGAACCCTTCAAATCGAAGCGAAAACTTTTTATGAAGGTCTTATAAATAAGCAGTGGTTTAGACGAGGGCTCATTGTATTTTTTTTGTTTCAGGCAAGTATCAGTTTATTGGTTGCTATATTATTGTTAATAGAAAAAAATGCATTTGTATTGCCAGCTTTATTGCTTTCTCATACGTTTACATCCAAATCATTTAACGGTCTTCATTTTATTACCACATTTATAGCAAGTTTTTTTATTCTTCTGGGGATTCTCCAAATATATGCTTCACGTATTGAGGCTTTCCGTTGGTTTAAAAGAGCAACACTTGTTTCCATTTTACTCAGTCAAGTGTTTGCCTTTTACTTTCATCCGACTCGAGCTTTTGCGACATTTATTTTTAATATACTTATTCTCACTGCTTTAAATTACATGATCGATAATGAAAAAGAAATGAGAAATATTACATAGAACTTAGCAGTTGTTTGTCCAACAAATGACATTATTTAATATCTCTTTCATAACTCTTACTGTTTATTCATATATCGGGTATACTATTTCAGTACTTAGTTAGGATTTAATTAAAATACTATGAAATACCAACTGCCCCAACTTTCTTACGATTTTAATGCTCTTGAGCCATATATAGATGAACAAACAATGCGGATACACTATGGTAAGCACCATCAAACATATGTAGATAAATTAAATGCTGTTCTGGAAAAATATCCCGATCTTCAACAAAAAGATTTAAAAGATATTATGAAAGAGCTTGATACAATCGATGTTTCGGATGCAGATAAAAATGCTCTTAAAAATCATGGTGGCGGACACTTAAATCATAGCTTTTTCTGGGATATTATGGACCCTAAAAAAGAAGTAGATACCAAACTGGTGGAGAATATTTCTTCCACATTTGGATCAATTGAAAAATTTAAGGAAGAATTTACACAAGCTGCAACAAATCGTTTTGGAAGCGGTTGGGCATGGTTAGTCAAAGATAATAATGACAAACTTATTATCTATTCGACAGCCAATCAAGATTCACCATATTTACAAAATCACACACCAATATTGGGTCTTGATGTATGGGAACATGCATACTATCTGAAATACCAAAATAAAAGACCTGAATACATCGAAAACTGGTGGAAAATAATTAAACTGCTGGGGTAATTTATTGTAAAAGAATAGCACGTAAAGGAGCCCCATCTCGATTGCTCAGTTTGAGGGGCAAAGCAATAAGAGTATATTCTCCTGCTTCAACCTGTGACAAATCTATACCTTCAATTATAGGAATATTTTTTCCAAGAAAAGCGGTATGAGGCCGGTTGTCCTTTGATCCTTTTTGTTTTATAGAAAAATAATCTATTCCTACAAGTTGTACTCGATCAGATAAATAGAAGGCCGCCTCAGGTGAGACATACACAAAATCTTCATAAAAAGTAACAAATCCTCGGCTAGAGTTTTGAGTCTTTAGTAGAATGCGTTCACCATTTTGAATTTCTGCTCTTTCAACTGTTTCCCGAGATACTGCTTCGGCATCCCTTGTACAATCTACGACCCGGCATTTTCCAACAAATGCCTCAAGAGGGATATCGTCAAGCGACTTTCCTCCATCAATTACATGTTTTTGTGCATCCACATGAGTAGCCGTATGAGTACCAAACGTAATTTTTGATATAGTAGAACCGCTTGCTTCACTTTTTAACTCTTCAATTTCTACTGCAGGATTCCCTGGGTACACAATAGTATCTTTACTAATGGGAATTGATATATCAATTATTTTTGTATATTGCATAATTTCTTTGTCTCCTAATTTTTATCCTTTTTTACTGCATGTCCTCCAAACTGTCCTCTCAAAGCCGAAACCACTTGTCCTGTATAACTAGGGCTGCGATTTGATTCTTTTCGGAATTCAAAAGAACCTTTAATGATTGGCACGGGCACACCCATTTCCTCCGCTGTCTTGACAGTCCACTCTCCCTCACCGGTCGAATTGATCGAACCTGAAATCTCCTGAAGATCTTCTCCGGACGCTTCATATGCTTTTTTTAACCATCCGATAAGCCGTGATTCGATAACACTTCCCTGATTATAAATGCGTGAGACCTCAGTGAGATTGAGCTGATACTCAGAGCTTTTCAACACATTAAAACCTTCAGCAATAGCTTGCATCATGCCATATTCGATACCATTATGTACCATTTTTACAAAATGTCCGGCGCCTGCACCCTTGAAATGAGCATATCCTCTTTCTATAGATAGCGCCTTAAAAAGAGGTTCTAGATATTTAAATAATGGTTCGTTTCCCCCAATCATAAGACACGCTCCATTACGAGCACCAGATGGTCCTCCTGAAACACCCACATCTAAAAACTGTATGTTTTTTTTAGCCAATGCTAATTCTCTTCGTGCTGCATCCTTATAAAAAGAATTCCCGGCGTCAATGATAATATCACCAGGCTGCAAATATGTCAGGATACCTTCATCGGCAAAGATAGCTTCTTCAACAGCATCCCCCGCAGGCAACATAATCCATACAATACGCGGACTAGATTCACACTTTTGTATTAATTCTTTGTAGGTATATGATGGAACTATACCCGCTTTTGCAATTTCTTCAGTTTTTTCACGTGATCGGTTATATGCTACCACACGCCAACCTTTTTCCTGAAGTTGCAAAGCGATACCTTGTCCCATTTTTCCAAGACCCACAACTGCTATCTCATGTACCAGGTTATTTTGTTTTAAAGATACTTCCTGCATATGTATTGATCGGATAAAACTGTAATGGTGGTTTTCCTTTTTCCCATACGTTAACTATTGGCTCTATAAACTGCCATTGACTCAAAATCTCTTTTGTTGAGACAAATAAAGTTTGATCGCCATTTACAATATCGTACATTAAGGCTTCATAATCATCTACAAAAGCGCTTTCTTCATAGGCTGCTCTGTAATCAAAACCCAATGAATGCTCTTCTAGATCATATTTAAATCCGGGTTTTTTTGCCAGAAAGCGCATACTGATACTCTCATCTGGACGCAAATAGTAATGAAGAATATTGTGTGGTGCTGTTTTCGTATTATATAATCCGATACCTGTTTGTTTAAACGTTACAACAACCTCAGTAAGATCCTGATCAAGAGCTTTACCACTTTCAAGTATAAGAGGAACCCCTGCAAATTGTGGCATCGAAGTAGATGCTTGAATGCAAAAATATGTTTCGATATTTGAGTCAGGATCTATTCCTTTTTCTTTGCGGTAACCCTCATATTGAGCTCGTTTGGTATGTGTTCTTATTGCAGCTGGGGTAGGTGTTTGAATCGATTCAAGGGCACGACTTCTCTTGCTTTTAATTTCTTCCGGGGTAAATGATTCAGGTTGCTCCATGATAAAAAGTGCCAGTAACTGAAGCATATGATTTTGACCGACATCTCGAAGACTTCCGACTTTGTCATAAAAATTGCCACGTTCCGAAACTGTATCTTTCTCAAATAATCTTACTTCTATTTTTTCAATCCAATTATTATTCCAAGCTGGAGTAAGAAAACTATTGCTAAATCTAAATGCCAAAATGTTTCGTACCGTTTCTTTAGCTAAATAATGATCTACTCTATATATCTGCTCCTCTTTAAAGAGCTTAGCAAGCGTCATATCAAGCTCTATTGCCGTATCTAGATCGGTACCAAAGGGCTTTTCCACAATCACTCGGGTCCAGCCTTCTTCAGGACCACACGGAACGGTAAGTCCTTTTTTATGAAGATTGGTAATAATATGCATATAAGAGATAGGTGGCACAGCAAGATAAAAAAGCTTATTTGCACATACATTCCACATACCATCCGCTCTGCCTAAAATTGTTGCAAGCTTTCCGTATGCTTGCTCCTCATGAAAATCCCCCTCAATATAGTAGAATGCCTCAAGGAAGGCATCATACTGATTGGGTTGCGGGAACTGTTTCGTTTCCATAATATTACGTAGATACGATCGAAGCTGCATATCATCATATGGACGACGAGAAAAGCCATATACACGAAATTTTTTAGGCAATACTTTTTTTATATATAGATGGTAGAGCGCACGAAGTATCTTTTTTTGGACAAGATCTCCCGTGATACCAAAAATAACAAAAATGGTAGGGAGTATAAATTTAGATGCATGTTGAGTTTCAGAAGTCATTTCACTAAGATTATAATTCAATTTTCTGTAATATGTCACTGAACCTTAGCGTGATTCCATTTCAATAATTCTTCTTAAAATCGCCAATGAGGAGACATACGTTGCCTCTACACCTTCATAACCAAGATTTCTAGTTCCCAGGGTTACTGCTTTAGTAAATGGCGTATCAGATGCATAATGTATGATGCCAATATCTACTGTTGACGCAAGAAGATTTACGGTTTCATTTTCTGGATATCGCTCAAAATGAGTGGTTTCATAGACGGCACTTAGATACGGTCCATTTTCCATTTCAATAATTGAATAATCATTAATGAAATACTGTTGTATGACATTCCCTGGGTGCAAAAAAGTACCCTGTGAGGAGACTACTTTTTGACTAGTAAGAACACTTCCCGATTTAAAATCACTAAAATACTCGCGAGTAAATGCATTATTAAAAATAAATGTATTGTGGCTATATGTATCAAACACCGTATCTGGTAAAGCGATATCGCCTAAATTTGCATGAAGGAATGAAGCTTTGCCCAGAATATATACACCTTTGACAGTATTTACATTTTGAAAAATACGGGAAAGAACACCATAAGCACCAAATCCCAGAGGATAATCAATATTTATCACAAGCGCATCGGAGTTTTCCAACTTTGATATATCTAAATTTAATTTTTTTCCCAAATTGCTTTTGGCAATATCTTTGATTGCAAATACTTGAGCATTAATATCTAAGTAATGTTTGGCTTCAATCGTATCGATACCTAAATTATGTTCAAACTGCTGGCGCTTGGCCTTTACTTCAGGAAACTCCGATTCATACTTTTTCAAGATATACCATAAAAAATTTTCCCTTGATCCTTGATGCTCACCTGTTTCTATAAGTTTCCAATACTCTAGAAATTTATCCATCTTATTGGATTTCATATACTGAATAAGATCTTTTTCTATATCGACCACCCAACCTGTCATATTATTTACCAAACTATGTGTATTTGAAGATACAAAATACACCGGTTTTGTACGTAGGTCTTTATATCGAGTATTCTCAAATATATATTCAAGCCAGCGCTGAGTCGCCTTATTGTAATCGACATAGGAACCTCGCAAAAGCTGCACTTTAAAATTCCGTTCCTGTTGAGATATTTCAGTAAGCCATGTCTGGACAATACCATTCCATATTCTTAGAATTCGCACCCAGTTTTCATCATCTATTACAAAGGCCTTTTGTACGGCAGTCAAATCAAACATTTCTTTCTCAGATACCAATTTTCTTAATTTACTGTTCATTTTATTCCATTCCATTTGAAAGGCAGTGAGAAGACATACCACATCATCCATATCAGTTACGGAGTTGATAAACACAGCCAAAGTACCTTTACCGTCATAATACATTTTACGTCTACGAGCAGGAGCACTTACTTCTTCCCAATATTCAAGCTTATAGCCTTCACGATGAAAGATTTCATCGGTTTGCGCCATAATTATTTTGGATACCTTATGCATAATATGCGGTAATCTTAAGAAAGAATACATAAATGCTTCAATATCCACATCAGATGAATCTACTTTTTTGTGAAGAGAGGGTTTCATATCTCTATAGAGCATCATTATCTGCTCAATACTCATTTCTCCTTCTCCACTCAAAAATGAGCGGTACGCCTGAGTAAATATAGATGTTTTTGTATCAGAGATGTTTTTCATACTTTATCATATAATTGTACCAGATTATTTTTCTTATTGACAGATTGCCAACGATTGATTTATACTCGCATGTGATATTAATAGTTGAAAACAGTGTAATGTTTTTTTGTTAAAGGGAGATCAAAATATTGAGGTTTGCTCCCTGCCTCATGTACAAATTATTGTTTCATGTTATTAGAACGACCTATATATGGTCGTTTTTTTGTTATAATTTACTTTTACACCTATGTTACCAGCTTTTCTCATTACATTCCGCGAAGTCATTGAAGCGTCACTTATTGTCGCTACTGTATTAGGTATATTGGTCAAATTAAAACAGACAAAAGGAGTGAAGACTGTATGGATTGCTACTACTGCTGCTGCTGGACTCAGCATCCTACTTCTTGCTCTTGGAGCTTTACTTGGACTTAAAGTCCAAGAACTATATACGGGCCGTATTGAAGAGCTGATTGAAGGAATACTCATGGTTACTTCAGCGGTATTTATCACATGGGCCGTTTTCTTTCTACATAATTATTTTTCAAATTACAAAGTTAAGCTATTACAAAAGGTTAAGGAAACTATTGAAAAAGAGGAACAGCGCGGTCTTTTTATCCTGGTATTCACAGCCGTATTCCGGGAAGGGTTTGAAATTGTACTATTTTTATCAACTATCTATTTTTCTTCTAACCCACAACAAATTTTCACAGGATTTGTAGGTGGCATTATTGCCGGATTACTTGTATCGTTCGCCCTATTTTCAGCTACATTAAAAATGCCTGTTTATTATGCCTTCCGGATCACTAGTGCTTTACTTATACTTTTTGCAGCTGGATTACTCGCACGAGGCGTTCATGAATTTGCAGAAGCTGGTGTTATGCCGGAAATAGGCGAATTTATATTTCCGTTTGTACCCGCCAAAGCGACACTTGCGGGAGATATGCTAAAAGCTGTGTTTGGTATCACACAGAAAATGGATATGGTGCAAATTAGCCTTTATACTGCATATACTGCTTTTATGGCTTGGTGGGTATTCATTAAAAAATCCACAAAAGCGTTGGATGAATCTTAAAAACAAATATTATTTTTCAGTAACTGTGTTTTTCCTGCTGTAAAAATATATAAGCGAAACTGTTTCTAAGGTTGCAAAAACTCCAATGAGAATCGTCCAGGAGGAAACTTCCTGTAGAAAAACGTGACCAAAAATAGTCCAAGCAATACAGTAAATCAAAGAGTGTATACGACCCCACCACTTTCCAAATTTTTGTACACTCCATGCATTGGATGTAAAAAAAAGTAATGATATTGTATATAGAGAAATCACACCAAAAACTTCAAATAAGGGAGCCCAGAGAATAAAAGGATCTCCTCCAAATAACACAGGGAAAAGACGAATGGCAGCATAATGATAAAAAGCAAAAGCAAAAGTTGAGATTCCCAGATGGCGACGATATAACATAATCAGGGAGATGACAACATTACGAACTGCAAACCGTTTTAGGATACCTGGCATGATAGTAAGACAAAATAGTGAGATTGCTATTTTACCCGACAACTCTCCCATTGCATAAACCCCAATTATTCTTTCATGACGCGCCAAAAAATATGCAGTAAATACCAATGTAATAATAATTAAAAAATACCCAATTTTAAAAACGTCAATAACAATATTTTTATTACGGACATTCCAGTTAAAAAGTATCTGCAATAAATTTTCCATGCTCATATGATACAACATTCATCTGAAAGAATGATTATCTATTTTGATTTAAAAGGAAGACAAAAAGAAAAAGTAGATCCTTTATTGACTTTACTAACTACAGATATAGTGCCACTATGCCTTTTCACAATTTCTGAAGAAATATAGAGTCCAATACCCATACCAGAGAATCGTTTGGAGGTATCTTCTACTCTATAGAACCGCTGAAAGAGATATTGTTTATCCTTATCAGGGATACCTACACCATAATCTTCCACAGAAATCCTGATACAGCGCTCTTCTTCATCTACAAAGATATTGATTTTTTCTGATCCGGGAGAATATTTCACCGCATTTGTGACAAGATTTGCCAGTACCTGTTCAAGTCTTTCTTTATCCCCGACCAACAACCTGTGAATATTCCTTTTAATAGTAATAGTATGGGTACTAATGGTAGGTTGAAGACTTTCTACCACTTCTGTAATTAAATCGAAGACATCAAAATCAGACATAGTTAGCTGCAACTTACCAGACTGAATTTTAGATACATCGAGCAAATCTGAAATCAGGTTATTAAGTTTATCAAGATATCGATTACTTTTATCCACTAACTGCTTTAATGTACCATCTTCAACAGTCTTCATGCGTTTAGACAAAATTTGAAGATATCCCTTTGCACTAGTGAGTGGTGTTTTTAATTCGTGGCTTGCAATGCTAATAAATTCATCTTTTTTTTCTTCAAGTTTTACTCGTTCCGATATATCCATTGTCACTCCACGCATACCTATAGATTGACCATTTATATCTTTTATAATAGTTGTCTGAACTTCTACCCATATATATTGACCGTTCTTTTTCTTGATACGAAATCTCATCGTTCCTCCTTTGCCGGAATTAAAAAAAACTTCCGCTTCCCTGCCTACCTTGTCTGTGTCATCAGGATGCACAATCTCCATCCAGAATTGGGGCATTTGTAACCACTCATTTTTTGAATATCCCATCATTGTCTCAATATAATCACTTACATAGTTAACATGTTGTTTTGTCGCATCAGGTTCACCATACGACTCCCATACAACCCCTGGGACATTCGCAATAAGCTTATCCATGCGTTCTCGTGCCGCAGCCGCATCATGATATAGTCTCGCATTTTCTATTGCCAAAGAGGCACGAGCAGCTAACTCTTCTGCTGTGGATAGATCAGATTCATTATATGAACGTTTTTTATGTGTTACAGCAAATGTAATAACGCCAATAACTTTTTTACGCAGAATCAATGGCACAAACATAAGGGAAGAAAATCCGATATTTGTCACTATCTCCCTCTGTTCGTTACTAATATTAGACGATGCTAGCAAATCAGGAGTTATTTGAGGATACAGCTGCGATTTTCCTGTTCGTACAACCTGTGCGATACCCACATTACTTTTCCAATCTACAGGACGCATTTTACGCATTTCGTAAGCCCATTTGATTTTTTTAGGGTCCCTATGACCAACTGCCACTAAGTCAAAATTTCCTTGTTCGTCAAATAAATCGATAAAAAACCAGTCTGCCATGTAGGAAATAGCCAATTTAGATACAGATTTAATTGTTTTTTTATAATCTAGGGACGATGATAATAATTTACTTGCTTGTGAAAGGAAACGAAGATTATCTTCTATATTTTTTTGCTCTGTTATATTACGTGAAATACCCAAAAAACCGATAGGTCTACCATCTTTGTTTTTCATCAAGGAAATTTTTCGTTCTACCCATATTACAGTACCATCTTTTTTAATAGCCTCGCCTTTACCCGAAAAAGTTCCTGTATGCTTTGCTTTTAATAATATTTTTTTTAAATTTTTTATATTTTTAGGGCCAGGATAGAGTATCGCAGGGGATGTCCCTATCATTTCTTCAGCGTTAAAACCATATAAATCTGTCGCTCCCTCATTCCAGAATACGACACGTCCTTCCAAATCAGTCGCAATCACACTGTGTGTAATATTTTTGACAATATCAGATTTAAAATAAAGTTCCTCTGACATCTTTTTCTTGTCGGTATAATCTGTGTAATAAATAAGCAAATACTCTTTGGATGGATATAGATGAACTTCAAGCCATTTATTAAGCGGCTTATAATAAGCTTCAAATGTACGTGACTCCTGTGTCTTCATCGATTTCTCATATTCTTGAAAAAACTGTGAGGATTTAAATGCAGGGACTACTTTATGCAAATTTTTACCCATTAAATTTTCTATGGGTTTTGATGAAAATTTTTGCGCTGGTTTATTAATAAATATAAAATTCCAGTCTTTATCAAAAATCGTAAAAGCATCAGTAATTGCATTCAGGACAGAAAGTTCCGGAAGCGAAGGGACATCTCTATTCATAATCTTCTGCAGATAAAGGATATATTGTTAATCAGCAAGTAGTGCATACAGGTATTTTAGTCGATATTTTTTGCAGTAGTAATAATTATTACAAAATCTTTACATTTTTAAATTTACATATTTGGAGAGGCAATTTCGTCTATATTCTGATATACTAATTATCTTTTTGAAACAGTACTTATGAATACCAGAAACATCGCCATCATCGCGCACGTGGATCACGGAAAAACCACTCTCGTTGATGCAATACTCAAACAATCCCATATTTTCCGTGACAACCAAAGAGAAATGCAACAAGAGCTTCTTATGGATTCAAACGATCTTGAACGAGAGAAAGGTATTACCATTCTTTCAAAAAATACCAGTGTCCAATATAAAGGAGAAAAAATAAATATTATAGATACTCCCGGCCATGCTGACTTCGGTAGTGAAGTTGAGCGAGTGCTCAATATGGCTAGTGGTGCACTCTTGTTGGTAGATGCGGCCGAAGGGCCACTGCCGCAAACTCGCTTTGTACTTAAAAAAGCCCTTGAAGCAAAACTTAAAATTATTCTTTTTATCAATAAGATAGATAAAAAAGATGCTCGTCCAATAGAAGTACAACGTGAAGTAGAAAGTCTTTTTCTTGAACTGGCAGAAGATGATAGTGCACTAAACTTTACGACTCTTTATGGCGTTGGCCGTGATGGAGTAGCCTACAAAACACTTCCCGACACTTACACACCAGCGCAAGGAGAGACACTTGCTCCCCTTTTTGATACTATCGTAGAAGAAATCTCAAATAGTGCTATCAATCTTGATCAACCTTTTCAAATGCTCATTTCAACCCTTGATAATGATCCCTATGTCGGAAAACTATGTATAGGTAAAGTCACGCGAGGAGTTCTGAAAAAAGGACAAAGAATTGCGCTTGTTGAAGAAGGAAAAGTAATTGGGACATATAATGCAACTAAAATTTTTGTGAGTGCCGGATTGGGCCGTCAGGAAATTGAAAGTATTGAGGCTGGCGATATAGCAGCCCTTGCTGGTATCCCAGAACTTACTATCGGTCAAACGGTAACTGATCCAAGTACACCAGAACATCTTCCAACTATTAAAGTAGAAGATCCAACAATCAAAATAAAGATTGGACCAAACACCAGTCCCTTTGCTGGTCGCGAAGGTAAATATGTGACTTCTCGACAAATTAAAGAACGATTACTTAGAGAAAAAGAGACAAATTTAGGTCTTCAAATTGAAGAAGACCTCGAATCAAATGCCTTTATGGTAAGTGGTCGTGGAGAGCTGCATCTAGCCGTGCTTATTGAAACAATGCGACGCGAAGGATTTGAGCTTGAAGTCGCAAAACCTCAGGTTATTTACAAAAAAATAGATGGTGTGACATGCGAACCATATGAAGAACTCACAATAGATGTACCAAAAGATTTCTTAGGTACAATTTCAGATGAGATCGGCAAACGTAAAGGACAACTTGTGACTATGCATACAGTCGGAGAGAATGGCATTCGCATAATGTATAAGATTTCAAGTCGCAACCTCATTGGTATCCGCAGTCGTATGCTCACCAACACTCGTGGTACCGCCGTGATGAATACATATCTTCTAGGATATGAGCCTGTGGGGACACAAATGGATAGTGTACGCAATGGCGCACTAGTTGCCTCCCAAAGTGGCACAACTCTCTCTTATGGTCTTATCAACGCACAAGTTCGAGGCACATTATTCTATGGTGCAGGTATTGAAGTGTATGAAGGCATTGTCGTCGGTCTTAGTACTCAGGAACGAGATATCCAAGTAAATGTGTGTAAAGGCAAACAACTCACCAACAACCGTTCTTCTGGTGAAGGCGTAAAAGAATCCCTAGAACCAGCAACAGAGTTGAGTCTTGAACAATATCTAGATATCATCGGTGATGATGAACTACTAGAAGTGACACCTAAAAATTTGAGACTTAGAAAAAGATATTTAACTGAAACTCAAAGAAAAATAGCAGAAAGATCAGGACAAGCATAATCTAGTCTTACTCGTATACTATAGGAGGAATGAGATAGTATTTTCGGTAAAATCTCTATAATACAGGTATGTCCCAAAATATAGATCAAGTTATAGGTGCAGATCCAACAAAAATTTGGAAAGAAAAAAGAAAACCTACCATTACATGGGCAGAAGCTGCATTAAAGCAACCATTTATTCCTATTGATGAACTAGCAAAGCCATCCTTTACTTTCCAAAAAATTAATGAAAGAAGAAACAGTGGATTTTTACTTTATCCCGTTGTTGTCTTTTCATCATCTAGAAATCCGTTATATATCATAAGTGATCACCATCATATTATTGATGTCCTTCAACACGCAGGAATTCATGGGCCTATTGGATCAATACAACTTGATCAACATCTCGACTTAGCTGCGACTGAGGACTACTTACCTTCTGCACGTTTTGAAGCTGCATTTAATGCAGAGCTTATTCGACGTGGTATATTCTACTCAAATCAAATGGTCATTGGATTGCCCTATAAAGATGCTCAACCATCAATGGATGATCTTGAATTAGTAAGACGTATTACTACCGTAAGACTCCTTGAAAAAAATAATCCCGAAGATCTGATGCATCATATTGAAATGCCATATATCTACCATCTGGATTTAGATTTCCTTTGTGGAAAAACAGAATATAATTATCCTTATTCTTTGCCTTATTGCACCCCACCTAATCTTATTAATAATGCCACGGCAACAATACTAATTACCAGCCCCATGAGTCACGGCTATTACAATGAAAAAGAATTAGCTGATATTAATAACCTTATTCACCATTGGTAATATTTTTCTATTTTCACTCTTGACAACTAGCTATTCTCTGGAGTACACTATTGTACGGCTGTTCAATTATACACCTGTACAATATGGAAGACACATACCTAAACAAACTCAAACAATTTTATTTCACAAACTTTTATATTCCATCCTATGAAGAAATGTGCAAACTCTTTAATGTTTCTTCAAAACATGCAGTCACCTACTGGGTGAACAAATGGAAAGAACAAGGACTTATCATGTCGGTGAAAGAAAAACTCATGCCCACCGATATATTTTTTGAATTCCCAGTACTTGGTAATATCCAAGCAGGCATTCCTAGTGAAGGATATACCATGCAAGAGACATTGATGCTTCACCCATTTAATTTTAGAAATCCGGCTTATACCTATTTACTGAAAGTTCGCGGGGACTCTATGATCGGGGCTGGAATCATAGAGGGAGACCTCGTGGTTCTTGATAAAAAACTAGAGCCCCGCAATGGGTCGGTAGTCGCCGCTTTAGTGGATGGGGAGTGGACACTCAAGTATTATCGAAATAAAAATGGCCAAGTATATCTTGAAGCGGCAAATAAGAAATATCCAGATATTTATCCAAAAGAACAACTAGAAATAGGAGGCGTTGTGATAAAAGTCATCCGTGAATATACCAATTAACTTATGCTCTACGAACCTGAGGAAAAAGTCAGCATGATGCTGGTGTTCAATAAAGATAAGAGCATAGTAAAGCCCTACAAAATGCGATGGGGTGAAAAATATATCACCTTTACTGAAGTAACCTATCATCATATCATCCGTCATGGCATCCAGCTTACCCATGTGTTCCACGTAACAGATGGCACGATGGATTATCGGTTACACCTGGATACTCACACGTTGCATTGGAAATTAATGGAAGTATCAGATGGAAACTCCTGACATACACAACCTACCAATCAATCCAAATCCACCTAGGATCATGCATATCGATTTAAATTCGTGTTTTGCGACAGTGGAACAACAAGCCAATAAACATTTGCGAGGCAAACCTGTATTCATTGCTGCATACGACACACCCAAAGGCTGCATCCTTGCTCCTTCTATTGAGGCCAAAAGATATGGAGTAAAGACAGGTACTCGTGTAGGGGAAGCTAAATATCTCGCACCGAATGCTGTAGTACGTACTCCAGATACCGCACTCATCCGTGATGTTCATGTGAAATTTAAAAAAATTTGTATGGACTATTCCCCAAATGTCGCTCCCCGCTCGATCGATGAAGTCGTGATAGATTTTCAAGGTATGGATTATTTTTTAAAAGATAAAACGCTTATGGAAATTGGTGATGAAATTAAACAACGGCTCAAAAAAGAGATTGGCGACTGGATGGTTTGCTCTGTAGGAATTGCGCCCAATAGATTTTTAGCTAAAGTCGCATCTTCTTACCAAAAACCCGATGGATTAACCTATATAGATCATACAAATCTTCTCAAACTGTATGATTCTATGGAACTTATAGATCTTCCATATATAAAATATCGTAATCAAACCCGTCTCAAGGCGTTTGGCATTTTTACTGTCAAAGATTTTGTAAATGCACCGCTTGATCTTCTCAAAAAACAAGTGTTTGAAAGTATAAACGGATATTATTGGTATAAAAGACTGCGAGGATGGGAAGTAGATGCGATAGAATTTGAACGCAAAAGTTTTGGGCAAGAGTACTCTTTACAAAAACACACATCAGACCCTAAAGAACTGGCGAGACTTCTCATGAAACTGTGTGAAAAAATGGGACGACGCTTGAGGAGACATGGACAAGCTGCCCATGGTATACATATTGGCTGTATTTATGTTGATCGTACCTGGTGGCATCAACAAAAAAAATCAAAAAGCCCTCTTTATACAACACTTGAGCTTTATAGAGCTGCACAATATGTACTCGATCTACGCCCTTTCGAAGAAAAAAAACTCATGAAACTGAGTGTGAGTTGTTATGACTTACATGCCACAAAGAACGCTCAAGCTTCACTCTTTGAAGAAGCTGAAGATAAACTACGCAAAGTATCAAATGCCCTGGACGCTATAAATGATAGGTATGGAGAATATGTCATTACTCCTGCCACCATGATGAGCATGGATCGCACGATTGTCGATCGTATCGCCTTCGGTGGTAGTGGCGCTCACGATATTGAAGATCTGAGTCCCTCTTCAGAAATCATATAGCTAATAAATAATCCATTAGTCCACAAAGGTAAGAGCAATTCCTTTTTTATTCGCACGTCCAGTACGACCTATACGATGAATATAATCATCATAAGTAGCAGGTTCATCATAGTTGATAACATGCGTAATATCAGCAATATCGATACCTCGTGAGGCTACATCGGTAGCCACCAAGATACTAACTGCATTTTCCTTAAAAAGGCGAATTGCATAATTGCGTTTTGACTGTGTTTTATCTCCATGAATTGAGACTACTTTAAAACCTTTTCTAAAAAGATTAACGGAAAGTCTTTCGACACCATGCTTGGTTCGTCCAAAAATGATTACTTTTTTAAATTCTTCTTTTTTGAGAAGCTCTTCAAGTATATCCATCTTATTTTTGCCGATTTCTACTCGTACAATATCCTGATCTACATTATGAGCAGTATCCTCTTTTTTGACTGAAACCATTATAGGATTCGGTACAAAATTTTGGATAAGTGCATGAATAGGAGGTGATATAGTGGCTGAGAAAAAAAGTGACTGTCTTTCTTGAGGAAACTGTGCCATAAGATATTTGATATCTGCGATAAATCCCATATCAAGCATTCGATCAACTTCATCCAAGACTACATTATTGAATGTAGACAAATTGAGAATACGACGATTCACAAAATCTTTTATACGTCCAGGCGTGCCTATGACAAATTGTGGATTACGACGTAAATCTTGTATTTGCTCTCTCATAAACGCTCCGCCTATACACACTGCAGAATAAATGCGTAGTGATTGAGTGAGGGATCGCAACTGGGTCTGAATTTGAACTGCAAGCTCCCTAGTTGGAACAAGGATCATAACTCGCTGATCCTGATTTTGTAATACTTTTTCTATAAGCGGAATAAGGAAAGCCGCAGTTTTACCTGTTCCTGTATTTGCAATACCTATTAAATTTTTGCCACTTACTATATGCATAATTGACGCATCTTGTATCGGCGTTGGCTGGGTAAAACCCATACGCGCAACATTAGCTTTAATGATATCGTTTACAGGCAATTGATCAAATCTTAGCTGTGGTATAAAAGCAATTTCTTCTACAGCGTTGACTGCCTTTTTTATATATTTTGACTCATGGATATTACCGGCAGGAGCATTTCTACGTCCTCCAAAACGGCGTCCAAAATTATTAGTACGGGAATTATATCCTCCACGGGAGGGTCTTCGATGAAACATACGAAATTTAAATAAAATAATGAATTGGTGAGTAGAGCCCGCAGATATTTTTTATGGAAGTCAGCAGAATCTAATCAAAACAATGATATATTATACCATGAAATAACAGTTTGTGCATCTACAAATACAATTAGGCTGCTGTAATAGCTTCAGGCTTGGCTTGCTTACGACGATTTGCGTGCATCTTTTCCATCCTTTTTTTATTGATGAGCTCTCGTTCTTCCCTATTTTTTTTCATTTTTTGCATTTCCTTATTGGATTCGTTCTGGCATTGAGGATCAGAACATTCATAGGTAGAGGTCGTGATATCACCATGCTGGCCATCAATTTTTTCTACGATCATGCCCACAAGAAGTAAATACTGACCACATTTATGACAACGACGAGATGTTTTTTGAGGGTATTTTGTATTCAGATATATTAATTATACTCTATATTGGTTTATAATGTTGTGCTTATACAGGGCCCTGTATGTTTCATACATTATTTTGCCTGTTTCACATTTACATCTACTTTATCTGGTACATTTATTTGTGTTCCGCCTGCCCCTCCTATTGAATTCTGGATTACTGGAAGGCCAAAATAAAACAAAAAGAACACAAATGCTATAAGCAATATTACCCCTAATAGAAAACCCATCCCACTGCTGTTATCAGTTGCCGGAGCTGCATTATTAATAACTGCCATATATTTATTCACCTCCTTTATCTATATATACTAATAATTAGTTAACTATAACGGCTATAAATAGAATTCATCAAATTTTGACTATGTAATGTCCTCTCCATAGTTTGTTTGTTCATCCTCAAAAGGCTAAACATATGTAAAGTCATTTTAATCACAACGGCAAATACAATTAATATATTCATTCCAAAAACAAAACTAAAAAATAATGAACTTATGAAGAACGATAGATTAAGAAGATATGGAAGTGCGTAAAAAAGACTAACATAACTCAATACACTACTTAATAAAAAAGCCGTATACAAATGACCATATATATTTTTTCCCAACTGCTGTACGTTTTGATTTATAAATACAATTGCGTCGCTTATTTTTTTGGAAATGACAGTCTGAGGGGTATTTTTAAAATTCATACCCCATAATAACTTTTACATATAAAATTTATGCAATGTTATTATGAGGTATTAGTAAGAATATTCCCTACTTATTATGACAAAAGGACTCCCCCGTCGACTATCACCTGAGTTCCGGTCATGTAAGATGATAATTCTGAGGCAAGAAATAATGCTACTTTACCTATATCATCAGGTTCTCCCATGCGATGCATAGGAATCTTATTCAAAA
>CAZMJG010000019.1:0-18063 GCA_964566675.1 uncultured Gammaproteobacteria bacterium | reverse complement strand
TTTACGCCGACATGACTGATTTTTGCTCGAAAAAGAAAAGCAAGTTCTTCTACTTCTCTTCGTCGTTCAGGCGTTTTGGTAGAAACTTTGATAAATCCAATCTCTTTAAATACCAGTTGCTGATCGGTACTTTCAAATACTTTTATGACTTCAATAATTCTGTATAGTTGCTTAACTATTTTTTCTACAAGCTCTTTTTCTGCATGTACTACGATAGTAAAGCGTGAAATCCCTTTTGTTTCAATCTCTGATACAGTCAGGCTTTCAATATTTACTTTACGTCGTAAAAAGAGATCTGAAATGCGATATAGCACTCCTGGTTTGTTTTCGGTAAATGCGATAATGGTATAATTTTGTTTCATATTTCTTACTAACTTGTTATTTTGTTAACGCGTTAATGGGTTAACGAGTTTTTACTTTTTAAAATATGAACACGTTAACACGTGAACTCGTTAACTGGCTAACACTTATTCTAATCGGACTTCATCAACTGATGCACCGGTTGGAACCATAGGGAATACCTTACCTTCCTGTTCTACCATAATTTCCAGTACATATGGTCCTTTGTGATCCAACATTTTCTGTATGCCATCTCTTAATTCTTCTCTTTTCTCTATTCTCGTGCCTTCCAGATAAAACCCTTTGGCAAGCTGTATAAAGTCGGGATTCTTCATGTGTACCATAGAATATCTTTTATCAAAAAAAAGCTCTTGCCACTGACGCACCATACCTAAAAAGTTATTATTCAAAATGATCACTTTTACAGGCAACTGCTCCTGAGAAATTGTAGCTAATTCTTGTATATTCATTTGTATGCCACCATCACCCGATATAGAGATTACTTCACGTTCAGGAGCGGCATATTTGGCTCCCATTGCAGCTGGTAAGCCGAATCCCATTGTTCCCATACCTCCTGAGGATATGAAACTGTTGGGTTTTTGAAATTTGTAATATCGAGCTGCAATCATCTGGTGTTGTCCTACATCAGCAACCACAATAGCTTCGCCCTTTGTCAACTCAGATAATTCCGTGACCGCTTCTGCCATTTTGATCATACCGGTCCCTGGGTGAGTTTCATGTTTGATAACTTTCTCATATTCCTGTTTATCACAGGCTTTAAATTTTTCGATCCATGTGGTATGAGAGTTTTTATTTATAGCTTTAGTGAGCTCTATAAGAGCATTTTTCGCATCAGCCACAATTGGGATTTCGACGGTTACATTTTTATTTAATTCAGCTGGATCTATATCTATATGGATAATACGTGCATTCGTGAGATAGTCTGAAAGTCTCCCCGTCACCCGATCATCAAATCGCATACCTATAGCCAGCACGACATCTGCTTTATTGGTGAGCACATTGGGACCATAATTTCCATGCATCCCCAGGAATCCCACATTGAGTGGATGACCAGAAGGTATAGCAGATAGCCCGTGGAGCGTACTTGCTGCAGGGAAATCTCCTTTTTCCAAAAATGCCTGCAATTCTTTTTCCGCTTTGGCAATGATTACTCCATGACCTACAAGTATGAGTGGCGCTTTTGCGGTATTCAGTAGCTCCGCTGCAAACTCAATTTGCTTAGGATGGGGTACGACAGTCGGCTGATAGCTATCTATCTTGATTTCTTTAGGATATTCAAACTCACATGTCTGAAACTGCGCATCTTTTGTAATGTCTATAAGCACCGGTCCTGGACGACCTGTTTTGGCAATATGGAAGGCCCGAGATATAGCATACGGTATTTCTTCTGCGCGGGAAACCTGATAATTCCACTTCGTGATTGGGGCCGTGATACCCATCACATCTGCCTCCTGAAATGCATCTGTACCAATGACAGTACTCGAAACCTGTCCCGTAATACATACCATCGGAACGGAGTCCATCATAGCATCGGCTATACCTGTGACAAGATTAGTAGCTCCTGGTCCGGAAGTCGCAAAACATACACCTGGTTCTCCCGTGATGCGGCCGTAGCCTTCCGCGGCATGCGCTGCACCTTGTTCATGACGCACGAGAACATGTTTTATTTTATCCATATAATCATAAAGGGCGTCATAGATAGGCATGATAGCGCCTCCCGGATAGCCAAAAATTACTTGGACATTTTCTTTAAGCAATGATTCCATCACTGCCTGAGATCCTGTTAATTTCATAAATGTATTTTAAGCTACTCAGTAATTCAGCTATATAGCTACTCAGTAGACAGTGATATTAACTGTGGGACTGCGTAGCTGAACGACTGCATTGCTGCATTGCTAACTCACTAAATGCTAAATAATTATTTTCGTACACCATTTATCGTACGCACTCTCATTTCCTCGAACGACTCTAAAGAATAAATCTTGTATTTGGCCGGTGAGTTTACCTCTATTCCCATCACCTACGGTACGATGATCAATTTTTTGAATCCAAGATATTTGCGCACCTGTGCCAGAGAAGAAGGCCTCATCGGCAACATAGAGCTCACTTCTATCTATAGTTCTCTCTTCAACAGTCATACCCAAATCTTTTGCAAGCTCAAGCACGGTCCGCCGAGTGATACCTTCAAGGATATCGTTGCTTTTTGAAGGTGTTACCAAGACTCCATCACGTACCATAAAGAAATTCATTGCTGATCCCTCGGCGACATGACCATCTTCTGAAAGGAATATTGCTTCATCCGAACCATTTTGATTTGCTTCCTTTTTTGCAAGGGCCGAATTCATATATCCACCGGTGATTTTTGCCCGAGAAGGGATGGCATTATCGGATATCCGTCTCCATGAGGAGACTGATACCGCAATACCTTTATCTGTGGGAAGATAATCTCCTAAAGGAATCATGTACTCTGCAAAGGCAAACGTATTATCGCGTTCAAGATTGGGTGAGAGATTCAAACTCCCGGCATATGCAAACGGTCGATAATACGTATCGGTTTGTGGATTATTTTTTTTAGTCAGATCTAAAGTGATTTTCATTAAATCCTCTTTTGTATACTCAAGTTGAACACCAATTACTTTTAAAGAATTTACAAAACGCTGAAAATGATCTTCAATACGAAACAGCGAAATAAAACCCTTTTCTTTATTGTAATAGCCACGGATACCACCAAAAATACCTGTCCCATACTGCAACGCATTGGTCATAATGGAGACTTTCGCATCTTCGATAGGTACTATTTTTCCTTCAAAGTATGCAAAAGGGAATGATGTTGTTGTCAGATGAGCCATATATTTGTGATTAATTAATAATTATTGTACTGAAATTTAATGTAATTTCTATCAAAAAGTACAAAAAAAACCGCCTTGCGGCGGGTGCTTTTTTATCTACTAAAGCGCCTCCCGCCGTTATGCGGTAATAAGGAGGACGACAATAAGTGATAAAGATTTGTTCATATTGATCTATATATTATATATCCTTTTTATATAATTTGCAAATTATGATGAAAACAGCTTATTACACACAATTAGCTTCTCTATGTAACATTTCACACGCAAGCACATAAGCAACCATTGCCTCCGATACGACGCCGCCTCTTGGAACAATACAAATATCTGATCTTTCAATAGTAGCGTCGACCGATTCATGAGTTACGATATCTACAGTTTTTAATGGCTTGTATAACGTCGATATTGGCTTATGATACACGCGTACCACAACCGGCTCTCCATTGGTCATACCACCTTCTACACCACCCGCTCTATTGGTGTTTCGATAATAGCCTTTATCTTCTGCATAAAAAATTTCATCATGCACTTTCGATCCCGACTCACCTGCATTTGCAACACCTGATCCTATCTCAACCGCTTTTACCGAAGGTATGCTCATGAGTGCTTGTGCAAGCTGTCCATCTATTTTACGATCCCAATGTACATAGCTCCCGAGTCCTACGGGTACGCCTGTAGCCCACGTTTCGACAACTCCTCCAAGCGTATTCATTTCCTTTCGGGCTTTTTCAATCTCTTGCTTCATTATTTGTGAAGTCTCTGAGTCTACGCAACGAATTTCTGGATCAATGATGTATGTCTTTTTTATATCTTCAAATGTATATTCTTTTTCCAGTTTAATCGCCCCAATTTGTATTGTATGACTGGCTATTTCTATATTGAAAAGAGCCAAATACTGTTTGAAGATTGCTCCAGCCGCAACGCGCGCCGCTGTTTCACGCGCTGAGGCGCGCTCCAAGACATTGCGTACATCATCAAAGCCATATTTAAGTACGCCAGTCAAATCTGCGTGGCCCGGACGTGGCTGGGTGACCCGAAGTGACTTGATAAACTCGTCTTCCTGCGGATCAACACTCATTTTATCGCCCCAATTTTTTGCATCTTTATTCCAGATAATCATTGATATTGGGCTACCCAATGTTTTGCCAAAACGAACACCCGAAATAATCTCAACTTCATCATTTTCAATCATCATACGGCCTCCACTACCAGATCCCTTCATCCGCTTTTGCATCTCATGTGAGATATACTCTTGAGATATAGGCACGCCCGCAGGCATACCCTCAACAATAACGACGAGACCTTTACCATGTGATTCTCCAGCTGTCAGAAAACGTAACATAAATTTAATTACTAATTACTAATGACAAATTACGAATGATATATTCATTAAATATGTTGAGCGCAGATACCTTTGTGAGCGAATGGCTTGGGTTCTCCCGAGGGGTGAAGCCGAGCGAACAAACGGTATCAAGCGAAATATAAAATAAATGAGATTCCCGCATTCGCGAGAATGACAACAAAAATCTTAGGATGATAAGTTATTATAAATATTCTTTAACTTATCAATATCTATTTGTCCTGGCGCTGATTCTCCATATGCACTTGCGGCAAATGTCAGATAACTTCCAAGGAGCGGCCCCAAAATTCGTGTCATCCGCCCTTTTTCACCCATACCAATCACAATTCGTTCTTCTGTATGTGGCTTATTGGTAAGCAATCTATATAGTTTGGTGACTTCATATTCCTTATTTACCATCATTGCTAATTTCAAAATATCAGGCTTGAATTGATTCATATCATAGATTACTTTCTGCATATCCCAATAACTAGGAGTTTCTTTAAAATTATGATACGAAATTATAATTTTTGTTTTATCATCACGTATAAAATTATGAGTCCGCATGGTGGAAAGTTCAATGTCAACATATTCAAACATTCCAATCGCCTTTTGTAACAACTTCACTCTCATTTCATCAGTACCTGTGTACTCTCCTCCTTCATCTCCTCTACGACAAGTAAAAACAGCTTTTTTATGAACAATTTGTCTCAATTCATCCAAAAACTCAATATCCATAACCCCCAGTGTGTCTACTCTGAGTTCTACAAATTCAGCAATTTCCTGAATTTTTTGCAAATGGGATACAAATTCTTTTGTTGTTTTACCAGTTACTGGTACACACATGCGTATATCCATAAAATTATTTATTAGTCCCTCGTCATTTGTAATTAGTAATTCGTAATTTCTCCAGTAAAACGTTTCTCATGACTTCAGTAGGCGCCTGGTGCCCTGTATAAAGCTCAAACTGCGCTGTGCCTTGGTGAAGAAGCATTTCGGTGCCATGTATCACCGGAGCGCCCTGTTCGCGTGCTTCTCTTAGCAGCTTAGTTTCATATGGTTTATATACCGCGTCAAATACTATCTGCTTTGAGTGTATATATTCTTTTGGGATAGGTGTTTCATCAGATTGTTCTCCCATACCCATATTGGTAGCATTGATGATGATGTCGTATGTTTTTATTTCTTCCGGAATTAAACCAAGTGATTGTGCCTTTACCTTTGAGCCTACCTCCTGTGCAAGTTGTTGCGCTTTTTCTAGTGTTCTATTGAAAATAGTAAGAGAGGCGCCTTTTGTCACCACACCATATGCCATAGCCCGAGAAGCCCCGCCCGCCCCAATAATAGCTACTTTCTTGTGCTGCAATGAAATCATAGACTCAAGTGGCTTTATTGTACCAATCCAATCGGTGTTATATCCTTTGAGCAAACCGTTTTCATTTACAACAGTATTAACAGCTCCAATTTTTTCTGCAATCGGATCTATCTCATCTATATATTTCATCACTTCCACTTTATGTGGAATTGTGCATGTCAGTCCTCGGATACCCATGGCACGTACTGCCGCGACTACTGTAGACAACCCAGCCGCCTTGACATGTGCAGCGGTAAAGACAAACTGATCTGCAATATGGAGTGCTTCATAGGCAGCATTATGCATCGCAGGAGATAGTGAGTGATCTACGGGGTCACCGACTATGATACACATCTGAGTTTTTGCGGTAATCTGTGACATATTATTTTTTTAAAAAATCTTTAATTTCAAGCACAATATCTACTATAGATTTATTATCCGTCAAGACTTCAATATCTGCATAACGTTTATACAAGGGAAGTCGGAAATCATATAATTGTCGCGCTTCCTCGATATTTTGAAATAATGGTCGGGGTGTGGGGTCTTGCTCAATGCGTTTTTGGAGCGTTTCAAATGAGGTATTGAGAAAAATGATTTTTCCATTATTGTCTTTAAGATAATCAATAATTATTTTATTGAGCACGACTCCCCCTCCTGTAGAAATAACAGTGTTTTGTATGTCACGCCAATCTTTTGCTATTTCAATTTCAGACTCCCTCAACAATAGTTCTCCCCCTTTTTCAAAAAGTTCGGCCATATTTTGACAACCCTGCGATTGCAAAATCATCCAGTCCATCTCTATCATATTAAAAGTCAGTGCTTTAGCCAGCGCCTGCCCTATAGTTGTTTTACCTGAGCCCATATACCCAATGAGTGCTATTTTCATATAATCTTTGTTTGTATACCAATTGTTTCTAATGTCTGCCAAAAAGTAGGGAAGGTCTTTTCCACTACCTGGGGATTACGTATTTGCATGCCCGAAAGGTTACTTCCAGCAACTGCAAAACTCATAGCCATACGATGATCACCATATGTATCTATTGAGGCCGGACGAGGGTTTCCACCATAAATAATGAGCGTATCTTCATTGGGCGACTCCGTCTTTATACCCATTTTACCCAGTTCATTCTGCACCGCTTTCACCCGCTCGGTCTCTTTTACTCTGAGTGAACGTACACCTGTCATAGTAGTTTTGCCCTCTGCAAAAGCAGCCAGTACTGCGAGTGTCTGTGACTGATCGGGACATTGTTCCATATCTACCGTTAATGGTTTAACGCCACAACCTTCTATGCGTACAGCATTTTCGATATAGTCAATTTTATTGCCCATTTTTTCAAGAATTTTGACAAATTGTCTATCTCCTTGCGCTGAATGAGGATTAAGATTTTGCAAAGTGAGAGTGGTTTTATTTAATGCAGCAATAGCAAAAAAGTATCCAGCACCCGAATAATCGCCTTCTACAACATATTCTTTCATAGAATATGTTTGTTTTGAGGGTACAGTATATCGTTGGTAATTTTGATTCTCTACCGTTACGCCCCATTCTCTCATCATTTCAATAGTCATATCAATATATGATTTTGAAATTTGATTCCCTTCAACATCAATGGTTAAACCATTTACATAGGGCGCAATCATGAGCAGTGCTGAAAAATATTGACTGCTTACATCCCCATGTAGAGTTGTATGTTTATGTGAGAACCCGGAAGAACGAATGATATAAGGCGGAAATCCATTGTGACCCAGATATTCTATATCGGCTCCCAAGTGTTTTAAACCATCGACGAGCACACCAATAGGTCGTTTATTCAGGCCTTCCAGTCCTTCTATTTTTTTAGTGCCTGGTACAAGCGCCGCAAGAGCCGTGATAAAACGTATAGTGGTGCCCGAGATTCTGGCATTCAACACATATTCTTTTTCTTTCACGTCCCGAATATCTCCGAGGACATGTATTTCCTGAAATTTTTTTTCTATTCGAATTCCCAGCTCACTAAGACAACTCATCATAGCCTCTGTATCATCACTTTCAAGCGGATTGCGAATGATTACTTGGTGGGGTGTGAGCGCAGCCATGATAAGCGCTCTATTGGTATAGCTTTTTGAGCCTGGTATAAGAACCGAGCATTCAGACAGAGAGTTGGGTTTGATGATTTCGCGCGTTTCCATATCTTTATGAAAGGATATATGCTAAAGCTTCTTTAGCAAACTTTTCATTCACGACTATATTAAACTCTGCCTTTCCTATCCCCGAGAGCAATGTCCATTTTATACTTCCCTTTTCTGTTTTTTTATCGGTATACAGCATCTGGATCATATGCTCAAGTGGCTTTGTGGTCTTAAATCGAGTAGGCAACCCAGCATTGTTGATACTTTTTTCAACCTCATTAAACTCCTCCTCGGTCAACATACCTTCACACCTAGATATGTAGGCTTCTGCAATCATACCTATTGCCACAGCCTCCCCATGAAAAAGTGGCTGTTCCGTTTCTAAACTCAAGGTTTCAAGCACATGTCCCACGGTATGTCCAAAATTTAATATTTTTCGGATGCCTTTCTCATGAGGATCTTGCTGTACAATATCCGCCTTAATCTGTACTGAGCCACGAATGATTTCCATAAGTTCCTCAGGTGAATACATTGTCGGTTTCTTTTGAGATATCTTGTTGTAATAAGATATATCCTGTATGAGCCCGTGCTTTATCGCTTCAGCAAATCCTTGTATATATGCTCGTTCTGGCATCGTTTTTAGTGTTTCTACATCTATAACTATGGCTTCGGGTGAAGCAAAAACGCCGATATAGTTTTTAAGATTCTCAAAATTGATCCCGGTTTTCCCCCCCACACTTGCGTCAACCATGGATTCAAGGGTAGTAGGAATTGTCATAAAAGAAATACCGCGCAAAAATGTCGAAGCTATAAAACCACCCATATCACTCACAACTCCGCCACCTAAATTGATCATAAGTGTCCTTCTGTCAGCTTTTGATTTTACCAGTGCCATATATGCAGCTTCGACCGTCGTCATATTCTTGTTTTTTTCTCCTGCCTCAAATATATATTGTGATATCGATATATTATCGAGTTGGTCACTCAAAATACCCTGCAATTTTTGTGCATACAATGGAGCAACATTGCTGTCGGTAAATATAAATATCGAAGAATATCGTTCAAATTCGACATATTCCGCAATCTGCTCAAGAATATTGGCCCCAATAATGACAGGATACTGCTTTGGATAACCTGGTATACGTATATCTATTTTTTCCATATTAAAAATTGCATTAACTATATAATTTACCCTTTTCATATGCCCCAACTCTTCGGCATTCAAGAGTCGTTTCTTTCATCATATCATCAACCTGTTGAATCATATGTTCCTCTATTTCAATATCAATCCAAAACCCGTATTCCCAATGAGTTCCCGGCAATGGCCTTGATTCAATCTTTGTGAGGTTACCTTTCAATTTGGCCATTTTATCGAGTACCATAACCAAACTCCCAGGCTCATGTTTTACTTTAAAAATATAGGTCACCTTATTTATAGTCTTGGATAAAGCTGGGCTTCCGCGCTGGGCTATAAAAACCCATCGAGTCATATTGTTTGGGACATTGGCAATATCCTTATTTAGTATAACCAGATTTTTATCCTCAAATGATTCTATATTTGCAATAGCTGCCGCATCCTGACTATTGTCTTCGAGTATTCTATGTACAGCCGCCGACGTACTGAGGGTTTCAAAAGGGATAAGTTTATGCTTTGCAATGTACTCCGAACATTGGGCAAGCGCCTGTGGATGAGAATACACTTTTTTTATTTCCTGTTCATTTGATGAGGCGATACCCAAAAGTTGCAGCGCGATATACATACTTGCTTCACCCACAATGCAAACATCAGTATTATAGAGAAGGTCTACTGTCTGATGTACCGAACTGCTTATAGAATTTTCTATCGCAAGTGCCCCTATACTTTGTGAATCTTGCTGTACGAAACGGATGACATCAAAAAAAGAATCACAGGCGATAAACTGAGCATCCTTTGCAAAAACTTTTTGCGCTAATATATGACTATAGGAACCTTGGGGGCCTAAATAATAGATTTTCATGTGAGTATATTCTGAGCAATCTGCTCAACTGATGATTGTATTTTTGCATATTGTTCCTTACAGTACGGATTGTATTTATACATATCTCGCAAAAGGGAAACTGTATCGGTTTGCACAAATTCCAAAAAATTATGTAGTACTGAAACCGATGCTGTATCGATTGGTGTTTTTTCTATATTTAATTTTTTTAATACTGATGCAATAAATTGGGAGGAGAAATGAAATTGCGCAGCGTATTTGTCGTGGCTATCGGATGACATTTTGATCACCTCAACTCCCTGTCTACTGAATGGGTCTACTATACTGCTCAAATCCCGATCACTGATACGGATTGGATCTACAACCATTTTCAAGTGCTGTAAAGAACCTTTGGTCTGCTCCAAAGTCCCCAGTCCAAACATCGGATGTGATCCTACAATCTGCACATGATTCGGCAAATACTTAAGCATCATTTGTTTGGGTGCTATTTTGACCGAACACACGTCCATGACGATATGGTCGCCTGTAAGTTGCGTGCTTATACTTTTTATTACCTCTTCAAATACCCCTATTGGCACTGCTGGGATGATCAGATCGGCTTTTGCGGCTGCGGTTATATCTCGTTTTGTACAACAAACAGAACTACCAGTATAAATTTTAGGCAATATCGTTTCCAGTGTTTTTCCAAAGCGACCATATCCAATTACCGCAATTGTTGAAATACTCATTTGCTTTTGCGTTTTTCAATTCGTAACGCTTCAGTATGAATGATTTCCCATATTTTTTTGATTAGTTTTTCAGAAATTTGCAGTTTTTTGGCCCACTCAAGACGAGTAGATAGTACTTCCTGCCATCGTGCTTCGTCCAGAGGCTCTATTTTGTTGATCTTCTTAAAGACACCCACATTTTCAACTACCACCATGCGCTCATGCAAAAGAGCTATTAGTTGCCGATCTATATCATCTATTTGTTTTCTGTATTTATCTAGTGGCATAATATTTCTATTAAATTATAAGGGTGCGAAATGTAGCAATTTCTTTGATAATATCGCGCAACTCCGCAACCGTAATATGCTGGTCTGTATCTGTGGAAGATGTACCTGTCTCAACCAACACACCATCATATACAAATTCGTCGTCTCCAAGTTTCATTTTCATAGCATCTATGATGGCCTGAGGAATACTATCTCTCATCTTGGGACCATAGGAATGACTCGGGTCAAAGTACAATTTGGCTCCAGTATCTTTTTTCACTCTCTTTGCAATAGTGTGTACCGGTGCATTTCGATAATCACCTTTCCCTGGAACATCTACGCCACGATGTATAAGAACAATATCATGTTCCAGATCACCAGCATAGCGTACGAGCCCAATCCAAGCTTTTTCCATAGTCGTTTGACCCGTATAGTCTTCTTTATCAGATGTATGTAAATGGTCTCCAATCCACTTGCCATTTTTCAGTCCAATATGCCAGCCATGTTTGCGCGCAAATGCTGCCATCTGCTCGACATGCCATCCAAGTTGCGCCACCGCCGGGTTCCAGGGCAACAACTTGCCTTTTCCTATTCTTCCAATATATGAAGGTAATTGTATAATCGGATTCATAATTTCGGTCGCAATAATCATGTTAGTCTCTTTATAAATTTCTTCAGCAATAAGAGCACTGGGCAATACTTTAAATTCGTCAATAGAGCCCCCATTTAATAAGACATTCATGTTGTAATTGTATGCCGGAAAATCCATACCCATTCCTTTACCATCTATACTCAGTTCAGTACGCGATTTTAGTCCTACAATACGTGTGCCAGCTACTGCGCGCTGTTTTTTACCATTAAAATCTATAGTAATAGAAGCTATTTCCCGTATCTCTGAAATATTTTTCTCATCTACCGAACACGGTCCTGCTATTATCCTTGCTTCTTTGTTTTTCATAAAATTATTAAATTAATAAAAAAAAACCCGCCTCTGCGGCGGGTCGTGTGTTGTTATGCTTATTAGGCACAACTTCCCACTCCGCCTTTCGCGGTAAAATAAAAGAAAAAATAAAAGCTGTTGTGGGAAGCTTTTTGTACCATGAATATAATTGTATCATACATTATGACGGTGTCAAATTAACTTATAGTATTTAATTGACTTATATGTTAAAATGTACACCTTATGCGGCTAGAATTACTTAAAACAGAACATAGAGTCATTCCAACATATACCCCACGACATCCCGAACCTCTTTATTTTCGTGGAGAAAATTTTAATCCTATAATAATAGATGCCCGAACTAAACCTCATCAGCTAATAGAACAATGTGAAGAATTATGTTTGTTATATGCGCCAACGTACCACGAAGATATTGAACATGCTAATCCCTTTCGACGTCAAGCCGTACAGCAGCTAATTCATGCAGCCTTTTTGCCAAGACATACAGTAGATCCAACTATAAGAGCCTTACAAAAAAAGTATTTTAACGTTATGAGGACGTCAAAGGATCAGGTATATGTAGATGCACTTTTAGGTATTGCACGTGAGGCATGTTTAGGAGTTACGGCCTTAAAGGATGGCTATACTGTATATCCTACCCCCAGCAAATGGGATATTTACAAGGGTATTGATTTTCTGTTGGTAAAAGGCAGTACGTGCCTACCAGTAGATGCAAAAAATAATGAAGAGATTATTCAAGAACACGCAGAGGATGCTTTACCTGTCTGGATTGTCAATGTAGACCATCGCAAGATTAAACCTGGTTTACACCAACAAGAGATTTATGGAATCCCATTTGAATATTATGCTCCTCATTTAACTACACGCATAGTAAGACAACTTGATGAAGGTATTGATCGTATAGGAATACCATTACAATAGCAGTAATAGACCTGCCCCAACCACCATTAATCCCATTCCTGTCATTATGTAAGACGCGGTATTACTTATGCCGCTTTCAGGAGGAGGGGGAGTCGGAGTCTCGTAAGTGCCATAAGGCGTGACTGCCACTGTAGGCGTAACACCATTTATGGTTGATGTTGGCGTAATAAATGAAGAGGTAGGCAACGGTGTTGTCGCTCTTGAAGTCGGGGTAGGTGTAAACACAACGCTCGTCGGATTTGGTTTTACAGTGGCAGAAGGGGTGGATGTACTTTCTCCCAGTACACGCTCTCCGCTTTTAATAAGACTATATGTATGCTTTATTTCTACTAAACGATTATTCTGATTTTCTGTTATGGCTGACAATGTATATTTGCCAGGCATAAATGTACGATCTATGGGCACACTCCATTGTCCTTCTTTATCTACTGCGACGCGTGCGGTAAATACTGGATTGGAATTAATTGTCACAGTCACCGTATGTCCAGGTATACCGTATCCTTTAATAAGCGGGGCTGTACCAGGAACGACAGAATTATTACGAGGATAACGTATTGCAACTGAATAGGATCTGAGTGTTGATGTATCTTGTGTATGTGCCTGAGTTTGAGCTGAAAGCAAGCTGGCAGGATCTAGAAATGTATAATTCTCTCCCAAGACGACTGTCTGAGGTAACGGGTGTGTTTTTGCAAGTATGGTATTCACTTTAGAGACATCTTTCTGCGAAAAAGCGGTAATCTGTGCCATGGTATCTTCTGTCACAATAACATATGTTCCCTTTGAACGATTTACAAAATATTGTAAAGGCACCAACCACTCTCCTGTATTGCCGGTTATGGCCAGCAGAGGATATGCTTCAGGGATAGAAAGCATAACAATAGTATTTTTTGCAGCTTCTCCATTGGATCGGGCTATTTTTCCGTATGCAGGTGTCAAAGATCCACTAGAACCCACGGAAGAAGATGTCCGTACTGTAAAAGGTTTGTCCTGTGATTGTATGATTTCATTATCGCTCACAATAACATAATAGTAGGTAGTATCTGGATTTAAATTTTTGAGTTCGGCGTAATGATATGTTCTTTTTGGAGCTTCGCCTTTGGCAGTAAAGATATCAGGGGCAACTGTAGTTATATTTTTGTTTGAATCTCCATACAAAATCCAACTTTCATCTGCATTATCAGATTCCCAGTAAATGCCGACTTGTCGAGGCGTAACATTTACAATTTCTTGCTTTTTGACTGTTTTTTTCGATGCACGGGTTGGAAGAGAATCTGAACTAAAATAGAATATACCAAAAGATACCACCACAATAAGGGCTAATGAAATAAGCAACTTTGAAGGTCGATAATGTGGTCGCAAATATAAATCAGAATACATATGTTAGGGAATTTTATTTCGTAATACATCAAATACCTTTGTATCTATAGTATAGTTGAGGTTTACTGCTTCTATTTGAGCATCAGTCGGAGTAGTTTGTCTAATGCCATATAATTCAAACAGTACCCAAGCTAAAATAGTAAGGAATACCGTAGAGCTTATAAAAAATAATTCTTTCTGATTCATAGATAGCTACTTGAAACTATAAGATTGATCTTATATATATTTATATCATTCGTTTGTTCTCCAGTAAAATCTGCTTTTGATAGATCTATGATATCAAGTGATTTTAATCTACGTTGATTGAGTAGAAGATCAAAAAATTGTCTTAAATTTTCCGAAGTTGCTGCGGCATCGGTATTGATACTAAAAGTGTGAATACTCGTATTTTTAGCTTGTGCTTTGTAATCTACACTCTCAACCGAGAGAGTCTGTATTACTACCCCAGAATCTGTAGCACTTTGCCTAACATCCTCTATGACTTTTGCCAACTCAGGTGATTTAGGAATGGCCTGATCCAGCAATGGCAAATCATCTCTATATGTTTCAAGTAATGTCTGATAGGTTACAATCTTTTGTATTTTGCTCTCAAATTCACGATTCTGTAATTTGAGATCTTGAAGTTCTTTTTGTAGATTAAATGCGGTAAGCAGGTTGGGACGAATGGCAAAAATGACAAAAAAAGAAAATATAATAAAAAAGACTATGAGGAAACTATAATTCTGTACTTTCTTATCTTGCAGCAAAGCAATGATTTTTTTCCTGTCTAAATTATTCATTTATATTTAGTGAGTGTTAAACGAAACATGTAACCATTTTCGCGCTTATCCACCGAGGTCAACTTTACCGTTTGAAAATGGCTTTCATTCTTCATTCTTTCAAACAGTTGCTGCACGACTTCGATATTTGCAGAAAAACCTTCTATATCTATTACTAAATCTTTAGCATTAAATTTATTGATATATATTTCAGGCGGGATTGAATCTAATACATAAGTATACATAGATTTAGTCTTATCCTGCTTGGTCAGAAGCGTTTTAACATCGGTCACCTTCGTGTCTAAAATCTTCACCTCGTCGAGTAACATTTGTGTAGCATCCACAATAGCCCTCTTCTGGGTGAGGGCATCTCGTTCATCGACTATTTGCTGATCTACTTTAAATCGGAAAAAAAACACACAGATCGCTACGAACTGTGTAATTACCAGAATATATCGCAAATAATGAAAAGCGAAGTAAATGATTTTATCGGTAGCATCACGATCTTTTTCAGGTAATAGATTTATGAGGTATTTCATTTTTTATCAGAAATTAATCTGCTAACTCCTCGTTTTAGTCTATCTGCTTTTTTGTCATGAATCACCTTTTTTTTGGCAGCTTTATCTATTACAGAATAGGCCTTTGCTACGAGTTCTTTACTTTTCTTATCTCCTTTTTTTGATTTGGTTGCTTTCTTCATTATATCGTCTATTGCGCTTTTATAGTTCTTATTTCGTGCTTCTCGTGCTACGTCCTGCTTCATTTTCTTTTTTGCTGATTTAATATTTGGCATATGGTATCGGTCACCTCCCTTCTTTCACTGTATAACTTATATTGAGAATTCCTTTTCTAATAGCTTCTGTCCGTACTGTCCCGAAAACTTAAATGTACCCTTCACTTTTCCGACAATTTCATGGTAGCGAGTTACTCCTGAAGAACTTGTTCCAAAGACAAAATCTTCAGTAACAGTATCTTCACCTGAGTCCGCTTTTATGCTACCTATCACACCTTCTACACTTCCTGATTTTGTACTATATGTGAGTTCATATTCAATTTCTTCAGTACCATCTGGCACCCCTTTTACTGTAAGGGTTGCATCCTTGTTACCTTCAATTTCGACAGATACTGATGCGTCTACTGTGGGTATAACATTGGTTGGTTTTTCAAAGACTGTTTCTTTTTTATTCGCTCCGTCATTATTTTTTCCTATGCCTGTCATTACAAAAACTGCCGCTGCAATAAGTACCAGTATGACTCCACCCACAATAATGTATTGTTTTGAATTATTATTCATAGTTATAAAAAATTGGTAACAAATATATACCGCATTACCATTTCAGTTTTTCCTGAATAAAAGGTAAAACGGTATCTATAGGCATCCGTGACTGGGACATAGTGTCGCGTTCACGTACAGTTACAGTATGATCTTCAAGCGTTTGATAGTCAACGGTAATACAATATGGCGTACCTATTTCATCTTGCCGTCGATACATTTTACCGATATTCCCGGCATCATCAAACTCCGTTACAAATGATGATCGCAATGTTTCGTATAGTTCACGAGCTTTGCCTCGTAGTTTGTCATCTTTTTGCAATGGGAAAACGGCTGCCTTTACTGGTGCAATTTTAGGATCTAGTTTGAGATATGTCCGTGTTTTACCATTTACTTCTTCTTCACGATAGGCATCAACTAAAAGCACCAAGACTCCTCGAGACATACCAAATGTTGGCTCTACGACATGTGGTATAAATTTTTCATTGGTTTTTGGATCTCGGTAAGATAAATCTTCCTTTGAATGATTTGAATGATTCGTAAGATCAAAGTTTGTTCGATATGCTACAGCCCACATTTCTTTAAAACCAAACGGAAACTTATACTCAAGATCTACAGTGCCTTTTGAATAGTGCGCACGCTCGGCTTCTTCATGATCTCGCCAGCGAAGCTTGGATTTATCGATACCTATGAGTTGTGAAAAATTCCACAGCTCGTCTTTCCAATAATTAAATTTCTCCGTCCATTCTTCTTCACGTATAAAATATTCAAATTCCATCAGATCAAATTCGAGAGTTCTAAATATAGATTGTCCCATGGTGATTTCATTGCGGAACGCCTTCCCTTGTTGAGCTATACCAAATGGTATTTTGACGCGCATCGTATCAAGGACATTTTTAAAATTTAAAAATATTCCCTGTGCTATTTCTCCACGTAGATATACTCTAGATTTTGAGTCTTCAACAATCCCTATTTCTGTTCCAAATAATAGATTAAATTTACGAACTGGTGTCCACTGAAAGGATTGACATTTTTTATTTGGACATTTTATGTGTAACCCATTGATAAGTGCGTCCATCTCCGACTCGTTCAAGCCTTCAACTTTCTTCGATTCTTTAATATGAGCAAATTTCTTTTCATCTACCACTTGATATGATTCCATTACTAATTCTTTTTCAGGCGTATTACTTAAATAATCCTCAATCAGATGGTCAGCTCTCATGCGAAGTTTGCACTTTTTACAGTCTATAAGCATGTCAGTAAATCCTGCCACATGCCCAGAAGCTTCCCACGCTTTTGGATTCAAGAAAGTACTAGCTTCGATCCCCACCATATCCTCACGTCGGGTCACAAAATACTGCCACCACATATCGCGAAAATTGTTTTTGAGAAGGGTTCCATAATGTCCAAAATCCCATGTATTTGCAAGACCACCATAGATTTCAGATGATGGGTAAAAAAATCCTCTGCGTTTTGCTAGTGCTACTATATTTTCAAACATATTTTAATTTACTATCAATATTGATAATAGGCTTCTGATATCGTCACACAAAACCAACTTACATTATAACACGACGGGGCAGCTTTTCATCTATATTCTGCTCAATAATATCTAGCATCTCATGAAGAGTCATGGGATGATCGGTATAACCCAGGACCGATAGTACTTGTTGAAGAGCATGCTGCAAAAAGCCTGTTGGAGAGTCTGGTTTTTTTGAAAGATTAATAAAAAGCTTCAAAGTTGTATTATATATATATGCTTCCGGCATGCGCTCGGGCAACATGCGATCTAGAATATAAAAATATAAGTACAGGACAT
>CAZMJG010000018.1:3482-18473 GCA_964566675.1 uncultured Gammaproteobacteria bacterium | reverse complement strand
CTTCAAGCGATCGAGATACTCGATTCGCGCGGCAAACCCACTATTCGTACATTTCTCACCTTAGACGATGGTTCAGTACATGCAGCGTCTGTTCCCTCGGGAGCTTCGACAGGAGCTCATGAGGCTGTTGAACTACGAGATGGTGATGAAAAAAGACATAAGGGACAAGGCGTAACTAAAGCCGTGCATAACGTAAACACTTCCATTGCCAATATACTCAAAAATCGATCGGTAAATGATATAACTGCTCTTGATAAAGCCATGATTGAGCTTGATGGCACAGAGAATAAAGGCAAACTTGGAGCAAATGCAATCCTTAGTGTAAGTATGGCTGCTGTACGGGCCGCCGCCTATACAGAAAAGAAACCAGTCTGGCAATTTTTGAATCAACATTTTTTTGCCGAGTTTAAGCCTGACTTTCCTCGTCTCATGGTCAATCTGATTAATGGTGGAAAACACGCAAACTGGAATTTTGATATTCAAGAGTTTATCATCATGACAAAGGCAACACTCCCGACCGTAAGTACCCAGGTAGCTGCAGAAATATTTTTACAACTTGGAAAGCAACTCAAAAAGAAAGGTCTATCGCCTCTTGTTGGTGATGAAGGTGGCTACTCCCCAGCTCTTACCTCAAATGAACAAGCCTATGAAGAGATTCTCAGCGCTGCCAAAGCTGCCGGATATCAAAATGTTGAAGATTTTGAGTTTGGCATGGATGCGGCCGCTACCGAATTCTATGATAATGGTATATATACTCTAAAACGCGACAATAAAATAGTCTCACCAGATGAATTAATTGAATACTATTCACAACTTGGACAGAAATATCATATTCAATCGTTTGAAGACCCATTTGCAGAAGATGATTGGGAGACTTTTACTAAATTTGCAGCGATGGCAGAACAATTCCATTTTCAAATTGTAGGAGATGATTTGTTTGTCACCAATCCGAAGCGCATTGAAAAGGGTATTAGGGAAAAAGCCGCAAATGCAGTACTTATCAAACTTAATCAAATTGGAAGTGTATCAGAGACAGCAGAAGCAATTCGTATGACGAAAGAAGCAGGTTGGAAAGTAGCAGTGTCTCATCGCTCGGGCGAAACCGAAGATCCATTTATTGCCGATTTAGCTTATGCATGTGCTGCTGAATTTATAAAGACAGGTTCTATGTCTCGAAGCGAACGCCTGGCTAAATACAACCGACTGCTTGAAATAGAACATGGACTTTAAGATCAAGTTAGCATCATTTTGATTGGTCGTAGTATATAAGCTGCATTTTTATTATGAAGTAATTTATAATGCAGCTTTATTGCCCCTTCTCTGAGGTAGGGCAGCAAACTTTGTCTTACGGAAACGGTAGAGACTACATCTTCGGCGTTTGTCAGATCTTTTTTATAGGCATAATCTCCTACCGAAAAATTATATGCTTGAAAACCTCGATCCATACATTCTTGCATACAAAGGGTATGCAATATATATCCAGCCTTAATGCGATTTGCATTTACATTGCCAAATGATATTTTGGAAAAGTCTTGTAGACCAATTTGATATCCATACGCCACGCCCTTTTCCACAAACATATAGAGACAACCCACTGTACCAAATTGTTTGCTAGTAACCCTAAAAAGGATTACTTTCTGTTGTGGTAGAAGTTTTGAAATAAGCGTTTTATGAAATGAGACATATCGTTTTGACGCAAAAATTCCTCGCTGTCCGTGTCGTGTCCATTTTTGTTGAAAAAGGAAACCAATTTCATCAAAAATATCCAAAGCGTGTTCTTCGTTATCAGCCCATTCCAACATAAAATCATCACCCAAAATCTTTTTACTTCGTTTTATCCAGTACCGCGTATCTGCATTCAAATTGCTGAGCACAGTAGATTGATTTTTACGAGCAAGAGAAAAATCAAAAAATTTACAAGACTTATGATCTACTGTCAGCTTGTATGAATTGTTTTTCATAAGCTGCTGAACCAACTGCGCATCCAAATGTCGATAATCATCAAAGACAATTTCGTCCCAAGGAAAATGAGTAGTTATGACTTCAAGAAGAGATTCATAAAATGCTTCTCGTGTTTCTTCAACTGCTAGAATTTGATTATTTATCATTTGCACCTGATCTTTATATGGCTCTCCACTTGTCCCGATATGAAGCGATTTTACGGGTATTGGCAACTTTCTGTTGGTTTCCCGAGTGACGATAGTCACACCACACGGACGGCCTTGATAGGTCGCAAGGATAAAACAATGGTCCACTACATCTCCATAATGTTCAAGCCATGTACTTACCCATTCCCAGGTACAAGTTATACCCACCTCGGCTACAAGTGATTCAAGATACTGCCATATCGACTGCACAATAGCGATATCTAATTTCTCAAGTCGATACATCTCCAGGTCATGCTTGGTTATAGCAGAAATTTTTGTGGTACTTTTACGTTTTCTGTACTGTTTTATTTCTTCAAAAGAAGTTATACTCTGGGTTTTATTTATTGATGATTTATCCATATTTATTTGAGAAAAATCACACTCTATGAACTATAAAGCTATTTTAACAAATTTTATGTAAAAAAGCTATAGGATATAATTGCATCTTAAAAATCGCATTCGTTTTTTACAATTTTGATTTTAATCACCAAACTACTATTCAACTTGCAACAAAGCCCCTTAAACCAGTAGAATAAGTATTATGTCATCCACGACAGCATCTTTATCTTTTGAGACAACAAGTCAACCAGTAGTTTTAGGTCAAAATGTCGATCTAAATATCAATATTTTTACTGATCAGGAAGCTGTAATCTCAACAGATATCTGGATTCAGTACAACCCTGAACTACTGCAACCTATACTTCCTGCAAAAGGTAGCAACTTATTTGAATCCACGGAAGCAAAAATTCTAGAACCCGGCAGGATTTATATATATGGATTAAGGAGAGATACCTTAACCGCAGGTCCCGCCAATGGCAAAATAGCTACTCTTACTTTTAAGGCTTTAAAAAATGGCAATGCAAGTTTTGCTTTTATATGCAATGAACGTGGCAGCGTACAATCACAGATCATCAAAAATGATCCTCAACTTGAGAATATAATAAATTGCGAACGCACGACATCACATACTGCAACTATTGTAGTAGGAGAGAGCCAAGTATTAGGAGCATCCGACAAAGCCGCTTTTCCATTTAATATGTGGTATCTTACAGCACTTGTAGCGGTGCTGACGTTTACTATGATTTTGTATATCCGAACTAAAAAACTTGCAAAAGAAGAAATATAACTATGCAAATTGCAACCTTAGCAAATAAACATATTTCAAAAAGAAATCTTACCTACGTTTCGATTGGGGCAATTGCGCTCCTGACTATGGTTGGTATTGGTCTGGGATTTTTTTTAGTACAAAATACAACACGTGCCAATGAGGAAGCCCCTCAAAATATAAATATCAGTCCAAAAAGTACAAATGCCACGGTGACTTGGCAGACACCTACAGAAAGTGTAGCTGTAGTTGAATATGGAACACAGGCTGACGCATCTACTTTTTCAGAGTTCGCATTTTCCGAAACTCCAACAACCAATCATCAAGTCGATATGTCGACATTGCAACCCAATACAACATATTACTTTCAAATACGTATTGGTGAGGAAGTGTATAATAATGGTGGTTCTTTTTGGTCTTTTACTACATCTGCAGACATATCGCCATCACCTGAAATTTCCGACATACCAAATAGCCCTACATCCTCACCCAGTGCCACGATACAACCGACTCCCACGATGATTGCTTCTATATCGGCAATACTGAGTCCTTCACCCTTTAATGCGTCATTAAGCGCAACTCCCGTCCCTTCTCCCAGCACAGTAAGAGTTTGCGGATATACAGACTGTCCCAGCATTCAAAAGAATTTAGGTACAAACTGTACCACTCAAGATTATATTAAATGTATTACGGGTACTTCTTCAACTACTATAGCCACTCCCACCAGCACCCCGACTACGGCCGTCAGTAATCCAGCCACTTCAAGTGCGGTACTTAGTGCAGCTACTAAAACGAGTTGTGGTGTTGATTATTTTCAATCTAGTAGCTGCAAATCTTTTACTTGGACTGATGTATCTCTCAAAAGCAATACCTGTGCTGACACCTTTACAAAATACTTTGTACAGTGTAAAAGCAGTAGTTTCACTTCATCAGATAGCGGTACGTGGTATTGTAATGAGACAACTACTGAGAATAGTCTGACAGTTCCCTGCGGGACAGCTCCGACACCAGCACCAGGACAATCGGTATTCTGCCGGGTAAGAGCGGAAACCGCTACAGGGGGAAGTTCCAATTCAACCGCCTGGATGTATGCAAACACCTCATGTGCTCAATTAAGTAGTAGTAACTCAACTTGTGCTATAAATTTTTTACAAGGCAACAACTGCAAATCCTGGCTTTGGGACCGCGTAAACAACACCAATCCAGCCTGTAAATCTGCTTTTGATCACTACACGCTCCAGTGTACGAGCAACGGAGATTACTCAGGAGCCACAGGCACCTGGTATTGTGATAATTCTAGTACCAATCATTACTTAGATCTTCCTTGTTTCAACGCACCTACACCCGCAGATGGATCAACAGTGATGTGCCGTGTACGCGCCGAAGATGCATATGGTACAGACAGTCATGCCACAAGCTGGGTGAGTTCAAGTGCCGTGTGTCCCACATCCACCCCAACACCTACATTTACTCCTACGCCTACGGCTACCAATACACCAACACCCACCAATACGCCAACACCCGGCCCTTAAACTAACCGCAAACAAATAATACTGGTTACCCGAAACTTGTTACGATATACTATGTATATGTCAAAACTCATACTCATCCGTCATGGACGCTCGCAATGGAATGATCTGGGCCAGTGGACCGGCTGGACCGATATAGAACTCAATGAAAAAGGGCATGAGGAAGCCCGAGACGCTGCGCAGGCGCTTCGAGGATTACAGATTGATAAAGCCTATACATCAGATCTCAAACGAGCGCAACAAACATACGAAGAAATCAAAAATGTCCTCCATTTAGATATTCCTCTTGTAATTAATCCCGCTATCAAAGAACGCAATTATGGCGATCTGGCAGGAAAAAACAAGTGGAAAGTAAAAGAGGAGTATGGAGAGGAACAATTTATGAAATGGCGTCGCAGTTGGGATTACCCCATACCAAATGGCGAATCCCTCAAAGATGTATATGCTCGTGTTGTGCCTTACTATGAATCGACCATACTACCTGAACTCAAAAAAGGGATAAATGTACTTATTGCAGCTCATGGCAATAGCCTCCGTGCTCTTGTAAAACATCTTGAAAATATCTCAAACGAAGAGATCCCCAAGCTTGAGATCGGCACTGGAGAAGTGTATGTATATGATATTGATGCCGATGGCCGCGTGACGAATAAAGAGATAAAAACAGTAAATCCCGATAAGGCAAACGTCTAGACTACATACAATGCACCTATATTGAGTATAGTTTCTGAAGACACTTAATCCCTGCCTCAAACATTTCCTTATCAAAATTTTCATTAGGAGCATGGATATTATCGTCAGGAAGCGTAAAACCGGTTATTATCACAGGTTTACCCAGTATACGCTGGATAATCTCTGCGGCCGGGATGCTCCCTCCACTACGATTAAAGACTGTCTCATTACCAAAATGATCCGACATGATCTGAGCAGCCTGCTTTATATACGGGTTCTCAAGTGAAGAATAAAAAGGACTGTCATTTGAGAAAAACTTCAGTTCATATTTCACACCTTCAGGTAAATGCTCTTTTATAAAGATCTCAAGCAACTCTCGTATTTTTTCAGGATTTTGATACTCTACGAGTCTAAAAGAAAACTTAGCTCGAGCTGAGCGGGGGATCACAGTCTTTGGACCTTCTCCAACAAAACCGCCTGATATTCCATGAATGTCCATGGATGGCTGGATTTTAGAAGCTAAATACGAGGGAAAACCTGCTACAGTACGTATCCCATATGAATTCATTTCCTGACAGAGTTTATCATCTGTAGTTTTTGATTTAGCTAAAAGATTCATTTCTTTTGCGTCAAGAGCGCGAACTCCCTCATAAAAACCAGGTATAAGGATTTTACCTGTTGTTAAATCTTTCATTTGAGAAAGCAGGTCACAAAGTATATTAGCCGGATTATGAGCTGTATTACCATAGACTCCGGAGTGGAGATCACGATCGCCAGTGGTCACCGTAAGTTCCGCATATACCAGACCTCGTAGCGCATACTCAATTTGAGGGATATTCCTTGCGTACATCCCGCTATCTGTAATATAGTAGAGATCAACATTTTGTAACAATTTTTTGTTATCTCGGATATATTGTTCAAATTGTTCACTACCTGTTTCCTCTTCTCCCTCTAAGATAAAGATAATGTTGTTTTTTAGCTGTCCTGACTGGATAAGTTCTCCAATCGCCGAAATATTCTGCACAATATGCCCCTTATTATCTGCAACCCCTCGCCCGAAAAGCTTGCCCTGTCGCTCTACTAGTTCAAAGGGCTCAGATTTCCACTCCTGGGCGGGATCTTCGGGCTGGACATCATAATGGCCATAGATACCTATGGTATTGTGTGCATTGGGTACTGTTTTCTTTGCAATGATACAAGTCGGAGATGTGCCCTTTTGGCTGTGTATGACCTCAAATCCAAGATCTGCTAACGTCGTAGAAAGGAGTGAGACAGCCTTTTTCATCTCCGAAGCACGCGAAGAATCGGCAGAAACCGATTGGATTGAAATAAATTGACTCAGCAACGATTTTGGGTCCTTATTAATCATATTCGTATTATATCTGAGCGCAGATATCTTTGTGAGCGATTCGCTTGGGTGCTCCCGAGGGCTGAAGCGGAGCGAACAAATGGTATCAAGCGAAGATTATGATCTAAAACAATATATAATTACCTCATATGAAAATAATACCGACCCTTTTAACCACTACCACTCAAGAATTTATCGACCAAATGAATTTATTTCAAAAATACTATTCTCGCATACAACTTGATATCACCGATGGGGAGCTAGTCCCCAATGTTACGGTTCAAATTCCCGAAATAATAGAACTGGTTAAACGAAAAAAAGTTATAGTTTCCTCAAATGTACTATTTGATTTTCATCTCATGGTCAACAATTATGAGCTAGCACTAAAACAAATTGTAGAATTGCAAGAATTAGGTATGAAAGTTAACCTTTCTCTTATAAATGCAGAACTGCACCCAGACATACCGTCCCTGAACCCACAGTATCAATTCGCTATAGGTCTCGATATATCACCAAAGACTCACATTGATGATTTAGCACGTCATTATGATCTAACATACATCCCAAGCATTCAAATAATGACAGTTAGTCCTGGGTTTCAGGGATCGCCTTTTCTTGAACATATGTTACTAAAAATAGAACAACTTCGAACTCAAGACTATAATGCAGAAATAATGATTGATGGGGGTGTAAATGAAAAAACTATTCCTATTATTGCAGGAAAAAAATATCCTCCAGATTTTCTCTGTATAGGAAGCTATCTTACCAAAGCGGGAGACGATTTTGAGAAGAGAGTAAAAGAATTGAAAGAACTCGATAAGAAATAATGGATTGTCCTAATAATACTTATAATACTCATCTTTAAGCTGGGTATACGTATTATTAGAAATGGACTCCCGAACTTGCTTCATGAAATATGAAAAAAACCATATATTATGAGCGGTCGCATAAAACGCTGCTCGAGGATCTTTGGACTTAAAAAGTTCCCACAGTTGCTCATAAGTAACACCCTCTTTACAAGCAAAACAGCCACATAAACTATCTATGGTCTCTGCAATTGTGCGCATCTTACGGATAGAGACTTTTCCTTGGCGAGTATACACCACCCTATGACGAGCCTCCCGAGTGGGGATTACACAGTCAAATAGATCTACGCCTCGCTCTACACCTTCAAAAATATCTCGAATTTGGCCAATGCCCAAAAAATGTTTTGGCTTCTCTTCAGGGAGTATTGGAATAATCCAATCGAGTATGGCATGGACTTCTTCTTTAAATCGACCAAGACTCCCACCTAAACCAAAGCCAGGAACATCCTGAGAACCCACAAAACGTGCGGATTCTTCTCGCAGATCACGATATTCACCACCTTGTACAATACCAAAAAGAGCTTGGGTTTGTTCATGGCCTCGATGAGCCCGAATACACCGCGTAAGCCACCTGTGCGTGCGTTCCATAGAATTGCGAGTATATTCCTTGCTGTTAAAAGGTGATGTACACTCATCAAAAGCAAACATAATATCTGCGCCAATTGTATGTTGCAGGTCCATGGAAGACTCCGGAGAAAGTGCCACCGGACGACCATCAAACTCAAACGAGACTCCTTCTTCATTTATTTGTACCAGGTTGTCACGATCATCTTCCTGGATTTGCTCGGGTTGAAGTTTGCCGGCTAGTTTGCCAACATTATGTTTTTTTCCAAAACCAAGGGAAAATACCTGAAAACCTCCGCTATCTGTAGCTATTGTACGGCTGGGAAAGCCCATATACCCATGAATTCCGCCTTGTTCATGAATAGAGGGTATGAGCTGCTTGGTAAAAGTATGATATGTATTTACAATCAAGTATCTACAGGGCAACTTATCCCAATATTCTCGGGGGATAGCTCGTATTTCGCCTTCTGTTGCGACAATCGCAAGCTCCGGCGTTTGGAGTTGCTGATGGGGTGTGATAAATACCCCTGTACGACCACGCTTTGAAGGTAATCTCTTGGTTATTTTAAATTCAAACATAAAGGTATATTATACGAAACTCGCCACATAAGAGGGAAGAGGAGAGGTCTACACAAACTTTAGGGCTTTATATAGGCCAAAATAGAGGAGAAGCTCGTTTACTCTGAAAAAGCTCTTCCCTCCTCTTCTCTTTTAAAAAATGCCACCACTCCCCTACTAATTTTCAAAAAAATTCCCGCATATTTTATGAATGTTTTTCACTCAGGTGTAACTTCAAAAAAGCAAGGAAAACCATCAACAACGAAAAGGTAAAAAAAAGGTCCAAAAACAGCCAAAAATCCATTTTGACGTCGTTAAATGTAACTTTTCCCCATTTCTTACTTTCTTCTTTCTTCATTCTTAATTCTTAATTAGATTGTTATATGAATCTAAATGAAGGTTTAAGCGGCCCCTCCCCCACCTCTTTTTTTTCTGGGGGATAGTGGCTAAAATGGCCACCACAAAGAAATGAGCCAAAGATGTTGGAAGAAGGAAGAAATATCTCCAGCACTAAAAGTTCCATTTGCGTCAGAATCTATCGGCCACATCCGCTCAAAACGTACTTCATTCTCCCCTTTTGTAAACTCGACATACGTTTGTCGGGGAAGATAATATGGCTTGAGTAAAACGAGGCGATATTTTGTCCCTAAGGCAATATTTTCAATCTTATCGATACTTCCCTGCCCTTTTGAGACCTCTATCTCTTTATGGCTAAAAACCATCTGTTCGTATTCATCAAATACCTGAAGCTCAAAATCTCGCCCCCCCGTGACCACTTTAGGAAAAAGCGACGTATTAAATGTGAGTGTGGGCAGTGGTACAACGGTATAATCCCATGGCTTACTCTTCAAGACTGCCTCATCCCCACGGTACAACGCAAATGTAATGGTATTCTCCCCTACATCTTCCCCTGTACTCAGATATACATCAAACGTGCGACTATCAAAAGGTTTGACTGTCCCGATCGTAGATATGAGATAGCGCGTCTCAGCAATACCATCTAGTCTCACTTCATAATCTTCTTCATGCGTCCAAATTGCCTGACCTTCATTTTTGAGCTCAATTTGGAAATGATACGTAGATTGTTCCACAATTTCTTTTGGTAGTTTGTATCTAAACACCCCGCTCTGTACAATTTCAGGTCGACCACTGCGTTTAAGCATACTTTTTACGGTCTCATATTCGGGATAGACCCCTCCATTGCCCTCTTTTACCCAAGAAAATTGTAAAAATGGCTCAGTTTGATAATTGAGTATAAAAGGAGTTACAGCTACCACACGGGTATCTGGCAACCAGATATGTTCGTAGGCATACTTAAAACGCTCCGCAACATCTTCCCGGCTCAAGGCTTTTCCATGCCAGCCTGTCTCTGTGATAAATACAGGCAGCGATTTTACGCCCATAGAGCTCAAGATATCTAGCTCCCACTGATAAGTACGTACCGTCCCACGACCTTGCCCATTTGCGCTTCCTACAAAGCCTGGGTTGGGATAAGAATGTGAAGAAAGACCGTCAAAATAGGTATTAAAATCCGAAACCCCAATAGTGGCTATAGCCGTACGCAAAAAGATGGCTTCATCCTGATACTTGGGCATCTGCGATGGTGCGGAAGCATCCAACCCACCCATCATGATAAAATAATCGGTACTACTGGCCTTCAAACGACGAGCAAACACCTCATTTATCTGAGCAAAACTCTCCGCATCCACCTCACCACCCCACTCTGTGGCATGGTTTGGCTCATTAAAAAGCATGATATATCTATCTTTAACAACCCAATTTAGCTTATCTAGAAATTCTACCCATTTGCCGACATCATTGGGACTGGGTCTTTTCCAGTTATTGCCACTGGGCTGTGTAGCGATTCGGATTATGGGGATAAGCCGTTTCTCCCGCAGCTTATTAAAAACTCCTTGCCATTTATCTACACTACGGTCATTTTCCTGAATGACGAGGGTAATATATCCCCAACTACCCCCATTTGAGTTAACCAGATCTTTAGCACGATCCAAATCTTCATCTTGAGGAGTAGCCAGGTGGATGCCAAACTTATTATTTATGGCAAAATCAGCCGCACTGACAGGTAGTGAAAATATAATACTTACGATGGTGATAATACAAATTGCGAAGAGATAACGCATAATGGCAAAAGATTAAAAACATTCTGTCTTCTATTAGACCTTAGGCAATACAATGCTTTTCTGATGAGAGTACTTGCCAGAAAGGTCTTTATACGTTTTTTCAGGCATCTCATCTGATTCAAAGAATAAAATCTCAGCAATCCCCTCTCCGGCATAAATTTTGGCTGGTAAGGGTGTCGTATTTGATATTTCAATGATGAGGGAGCCTTCCCATTCGGGCTGAAGGGGTGTCACGTTTACGATGATGCCACAGCGAGCATAAGTTGATTTACCGATACAAAGGCCCAACACATTTTTAGGAATCCTTAAGTACTCTAGACTACGAGTAAGAGCAAATGAATTGGGTGGGATCAAGATATGGCCTTCCCCCGCAACATCTACAAACGACCTCTCATCAAACTTTTTCGGATCAACAACGGCAGAATGGATATTGGTAAAGATTTTAAACTCATCAGCGACGCGAAGATCATAGCCAAAAGAAGATAATCCATAAGAGACTTTGCCTTCCCGGACAATCCCCTCCTCAAACGGTTCGATCATATTGTATTCTTCAACCATTTGTTTGATCCATTTATCTGATTTGAGTGACATGGCTTTATTATACAAAAAAGCTACTCCAATCATCGTATAAATCGAATGACTAGGTAGCTTTTTATAATTTAGATTGTCAGATCAACTCTTCTTGTAAAATATTGAGTTCTTCATTCAGCTGACTAAATGGAATCATTTCTTCCAGTTCCAATGATGTATTCATATCATTTTGATAATTGATAATGTGCCGTCCCCTTTTGTACGCCTTGAAAATTCTCGGCGCGAGCGGCAGTAGTGCCAAAAATAATCATCATAAGCATCAGGATAATTCCGGATACGATAGATAGTGTGTAGGTCTGTGTTTTAAGCATATGAAGTTAATCATACGGTTTTTAGGTAAGCCAACAATAAGAGGCTTATTAATGATACGTAAGAAGGATTCGAGGCTGTAGCTAGCCCATACTGTGCCGAAGATGAGCACTTTTTTCAATCGAAGGTTTCAGATTTTTACCTTGCTCCAACAATCTAAATATGGCATGCGATAATGTTTGATGTTCTTTATGATCTGCCGTCAAAGAAAGGGCTTCACCACCTATATATTGCTCAATCTCCTTCACATCTTCCAGGATGCCGGCAAAACCACTATTTTCTCTCGAGAGTTGCTCCAAAACTGTTTTATTCAAAAAGCTATAGGCATTTACTAAATCAGAACGAATATTGACATAATACTTTTCTAAAAGCTCTAACCCGCCTCGTTCTTTTAGTACTTTCAGCCCTCTTCCCGTGCCTATAAGCTCCGGTGGCACGCCTAGCGAATACAGTGCTCCGGTAAAACTGATAGCCCGAGGTAGCTTGACACTTCCCACACCCCGACTATAGCCAAACAACCCGACATGCTGTACTCGTTCCCTCCGCTTGGGGATAAATGCGGCAATTGCATTGATAACAGGCGCTATCTGCTCGATAGTTGGTTTGTAAAAGCTCTCAAATAAGCTCATTATTTCACGTATTTGTTGCTCTTCCTGCTTTGGTATAAGGACAGCATTGTTTTTGCTCAGTTCACGTTCAAGCCTCTGTATAGCCCCTATCGCCTCTTCTTTCGGAAAATCATACCGAAACGCACTTTGGATCGTCGTGGTTCGGATACCTTTATATTCATCCATAAATGCATCAATTGACCTCGGACTAATACCTCCCCTAAAAGGTAATGCTGCAGCTCCTATGATAGGATAGAGCTCTATACCAGACTCTTCGCTTAGAGTTCTATACCCTGATAGCGCAAGTTTTATAGCAAGTACTGTTGGGACAATCCCCGCATTCAAAGCCGGATCAGATCGGGCTACGTAAGGCCGCATATACTCAGGTTCCTGGTGAAATCTACTTTTATGCATAGCAATATATTGTTCGAGGATGGCTTTGGAGTTGGCGATTGTATGGATATCTTCAAAAAGTGGTACGAGTTCTATATGTTCAATATCCCCATTTTCACGTTTGAGTAATGGATGTTTGATTGCTGCAACTTCCCGAAAGGCTTCCTGTACCGCCATCATTTCCCCGGCCGACTCGGTCATGGGTAAAATGACCTCAAACAAAGGGTTTTTCTCCATTTCCAGTTTGCGGGCAAGCCCTGAAGCCGCAAGAATTCCCATAAACGCTCGCCCTAGTCTGAATTCTGTTTCTACCTTAGGATTCGGCAAGCGAAATGTGATAAATTTTTCCTTTCCAATAGGATTTTTTTTAAAATAATCGTAGTATTCGCTCATGATACGCTCTACTACAGCCTCATCTACCAGTTTACCTTCCCAATCCCACTTGTATTCGGTAGCACCAAGCTCACTAAAAGAAAGATAACACTCATAGGTTTCCTCTTGGGTGCTTATAAAAGGCTGATCATGCCAATAAGGAGCGCTCGCATGATCTGGATGCTGTGTGACCATGGTGGCAGGTATTTTGCGAGAAGACTTCATACAAAAATTATACTCTTTTTTTCTTTTTGATACATAATCAAATAAAAAGCACATTCTTACGATATACAAAATGATACAATTAATGTTATATAGCTGCTTTTAGAACAAAACAGCCTGAAATTACACTTAAAAACGCCCCCTTAATCCCCCTCTTTGCCAAAGAGGGGGTTGGGGGAGTTCATAACTTAGTTTAAGAAATCCTATGAAAACCCATCTTTCTAAGCGTATGACTAACCTCCCTATCTCCTCAGTGCGCCGTCTGTCGCCCTATGCCAATGCCGCCAAAGCAGACGGCGTACAGGTATATCATCTCAATATAGGCGCGCCCGATGTAAAATCTCCCGATGTCATGATTGAAGCACTACGTGAATGGAAAGCAAATCCCATCGACTATGCGCCTTCTGAAGGGACAAAAAGCTATATAGAAGCACTCAAATGGTACTATCATAAACTGGGACATACATTTCTCAAATCAACAGATATTCTTGGCACCACAGCTGGCTCTGAAGCTCTCAATATCGCAATATTTGCTTGCTGCGACCCCGGTGATGAAATACTCGTTTTTGAACCTTTTTACAGCAATTACGCAGCAATTGCCAGTATGTGGGGCGTCACACTTACCCCTGTGGAAACGACTATTGAGGAAGGATTCCATTTGCCATCTCGCCTGGCTATAGAGCGTAAAATCAGCCTGAAGACCAAAGCGATACTCTATTGTAGCCCGGGCAACCCAACAGGGACTGTGTATACCAAAGAAGAAATAGAACTCCTTGTTTCAATAGCCAAAGACAACAATCTTTATCTTATTTCCGATGAAGTATATCGTGAATATGTTTTTACTGGCTCCCCTGCAACATCACTCCTGAGCTATATGGAAGATATGCCGACACTTGCTATAGTACTCGATAGTCTTTCCAAACGTTATAGTATTTGTGGCGCACGACTGGGTTGCCTGGTAAGCCTAAACCCTGACATTGTAAGAGGAGGCCTAAAATTCGCCATGAGCCACCTGTCTGCCGGTATGGTGGACCAGTGTATAGGGTCACAGCTTACAAAGGTCCCAGATAGCTATATTTTGGGCATACAGCAAGAATACCTATTGAGACGCGATACTTTGTACCAGGGCCTGAAAGAAATGGAAGGAATGAAGCTTGCTCTACCTGAAGGCGCATTTTATTTGTTTGCGGAGTTGCCTGTCGAGGACGCTGAAGATTTTTGTATATTTTTACTTGAAAAGTATAGAGATCGGGGTGAAACCGTAATGCTTGCGCCGGGCAATGGCTTCTATGCCACTCCCGGTAAAGGCCAAAATACGGTCCGCTTTGCCTATGTACTTGAAGTTCCCAAGCTCAAACGTGCTATAGAACTGCTTAAAGGCGGCCTCGAAGCGTATAAAGATAAATAGATATCTGCGAACTAGGTGGCACGAGACGGGGTGCCCCATACAACAATCGTGCCTTGCACGATTTTTATGGGGCTGTCAAGTGGCAGAATCTAGTTCGCAAATGGGTCTTTATAGTACAATATCTCTATGAAAACCGCCCTCATCTTCCTCCATGGAGACCT
>CAZMJG010000018.1:0-3382 GCA_964566675.1 uncultured Gammaproteobacteria bacterium | reverse complement strand
CTTTATAGTACAATATCTCTATGAAAACCGCCCTCATCTTCCTCCATGGAGACCTCACCTGTATCTCCCATATTCCACCTCAAGTAAAAAGCGCCGATCTCATAATAGGAGCAGACGGAGGCGCCGAATATGCTGTCCAAGCAGGCCTTACACCTCATATCGTCATAGGCGACCTCGATTCTATCTCGCCACGCACGAAACACTTTCTTGAACACAAAACCCAGTGGCAAGTTTATCCGCGCCAAAAAGACCATACGGATGCAGAATTAGCAATCCATTATGCTCTAAAAGAGAAAGTCGACCATATATATATTGCAGGCTTTCTAGGCAGGCGGATTGACCATATGCTCTCCAGTCTTCACTACCTCAGTACACTTACCACCAATATCAGCCTTTTTGAAGGAACACAAATACTAACATTTATTAAAAAAAAGGCTGTCATAAAAGGAAAAAAGGATGAAGAGATCTCACTTATCCCCTTACAGAAGGACTGCTTGGGAGTAACCACACAAGGATTAGTTTATCCATTACACAAAGAAACGTTGTCCTATGGCGCCACTCGTGGAGTTAGCAATGTCATGATAGCAGAACAAGCCACTATTGAACTCACCTCAGGCACGCTCCTTTGCATACATAATCTACGCATTTCATAAGGGGCAGTCTACTTATCATATCAACGTGGGTCATTGATTTTGCTTCATTTGCTCTTCAAACTCCCGCACATAATCTAGGTCGGTGGCTTTTTTCTCTGAAGGTATGTACATGAGCTGATCCAACAAGATATTTTGACCTGCTTCTGCTTTTTTAGTCTGAGTCGGAAGCACTATATTTTCAGACTCATAAAGGATATTAAACGCTACGGTGGTATCGTCTTTTTTGCCCGCATAACGCACTAATCTGCCTGTTTTTGGTTGTATACCAATAAGATCTACTGTCTTGAAATCATCATCACTTACTGCGTACTCTTCACATACATCAGGACCACAGGCAAACTCCGTCTTCTTGCCTATTTTTATATTTGGACTACCCACACGCTCTATAAATGTCCTCAAGAATACCTCTGGATCAAAGGCCAGCTCAAAAACATACTTTTCCATCTCTTTCCGAGGTTGCTCCCACCACAGATTGTCCCGATAATCCTTTACATATACGGTATCTTTGGTCGCGATGAGATTCATCGCTTCGGTATCATCGGTAGACACCTTTATTTGCTTGTTACGACCTTCTAAAACCCATGTTACCTTAGCTGCCTTCTCTCCATTTTGACTGATAAAACTCCCATGAGTGTCCTCAAATGAACTCATTTCAAGCTTACTCAAAAAGTCACAAAATACTTTATCGGTATGCACACAGGCTTTAGAGCGTGGATACAATACAAAAGCAGCCACTAGTGCCGGGATAAGCAGTGCTCCCATGAAAGCGAGAAATCGATGATGAGATAGCATGTATTTACTATAACATAGCCATGTCTTTCCCGCGAAGGCGGGAATTCAGACATTAAAAACACTTCAGATTGTCCTAGATACCCGATCACGTCGGGGATGACAAATAAATTTATTGTAATACTATAAATCTTAAGTATAATAATCATATGCATACAATCCGAGAATACACCCACAACGATGTAGAAGATGTCAAAAAGGTCCTTACAGAGCTCCAAGAATTTGAACGTATGCTGGACCCAAACCGCTTACAAGGCTTGGAAATCGCCCATGAATACTTGGCTCATTTGCTCAAACTGTGTGAGGAAAGTCGTGGAAAAATATACGTGGTAGAGGTAAACAATGAGGTTGTAGGTATGATTTCAGTATATATCGAAGAAGATACCAAACACTTGCGTAAAAAACGAAGCTATGCCTATATCTCCGACCTCATGGTACTGCCCCAATATCGCTCCGAGGGTGTAACCAAAGAACTCCTAGCAGCGGCTGATGAGTATGCTCGCACTAAAAAAGTAGACACTATACAATCTGCCGTGCTTATGGAGCATAAAGACGGCCTTTCCGGCTATACCCACAATGGCTACCATCAGTTTGAAATAATCCTTCGTAAACATCTAAACTAGTCTTTTTTCCCCTTTTGTCAATAAATGTGACTCTCCGTCAATCTCTTTTATCTCTAGCGGACTTATTATTTGAATTGCCATGCTCATTTTAGCGAACTAGGTGGCACGAGACGGGGTGCCCCATACAACAATCGTGCATAGCACGATTTTTATGGGGTTGTCGAGGGACAGAATCTAGTTCGCGTCCAAATGAGTATTCATTACAAATTTTCACTTTTCCTATGGACGAGTCCTATCCTACCGAGGATATACAGCCTGAAGAGGCTCCAGATATAGACGATGTGGTAGAAGTCTATATAGATCTGGACTTTACCACCTATTCCCTACTCCGCAAGGAGGCCGATAAAGCCAGGATACCCTATACCACGCATATCAGCAATATATTGCACAAACACGCCTCAAGAAACTAAAAAAGGCCTTTTAGTGAGTCTTTGAGACAATGCTCTACCCTATCATCAGCCTGTAAACCAGGTGCCGGTGATCTATGGAGGCACTAAATAATATTGAAATATTGACATTGTATATACGTTGCGTTACAATTATGACAGAATATCGTTGGAATGAAGATAAAAATAAGTGGCTTAAAATAATAAGAAATATAGGATTCGAGGATATTGTTGATGCAGTGGAGCAAGGTAATATCGTAGAAATCTTGCCAAATGAAGGTAAATACATGCATCAACAAGTACTATATGTCCTGATTGGTGACTATATCTTTAAAGTTCCGTTTGTAATAGAACAGCAGGATGAATGGTTTCTTAAAACAATTATACCGTCACGAAAGGCTACAAAAAAATATTTATCCAAATAATCAAACTATGAAACAATATATACCACCTGATGATTTACAGCTTGATGATGAGGAAAAAGAATTACTAAGGGCTATCGAAAGTGGCGAAATCAAATCGCGTCCGCTTACTCCCCAAGAGCGCGAGGCGCACATACAAGCCGCTCGCAATACCCTAAAACGCCTCGAAAAAGACAAAAATATCAGTATAAGACTAAATAATGAGGATCTTTCTATACTCAAAACGAAAGCACAGGCAACCGGAATCCCCTACCAGACCATCATCGGCGCCCTCATCCACCAATATGCCTCAGGTAAGATCAAAATTGAGCTCTGATCGAGCTCAACGGTGCAAATTGATCTCCTCCACAGCCCGTTCTCCCCACTGAGTACCCATAAAATAAGCCTCTGGATTGAATACAAAGATATTGGACACTCTATTTCCTATATTTCGTTGTCTCTGCATCACAATACGTACTTATCTAGCCCCCTCAGTACGATCAGATTATCCCGACAATACCAGGGTAAAT
>CAZMJG010000017.1:0-20041 GCA_964566675.1 uncultured Gammaproteobacteria bacterium | reverse complement strand
ATCAGGTATACGAAAAGCTGCAAAATAAATATCAAGATTTTCAGTATTAAAAAAAGCAACAAGGATGCGGTATCGTATAAAACCAGCAATCGCGGAAAGAAAAATCATGCCGGATAAAATCATTGTGGAAGAGATAATACTGCTCTGTTGGGCAAAAATAAAATCCTTCGTACGTTTGAGTAAAGTATTCATATAAACCTTAAAGTAATTATAGTTTATAAATGGAGATCATCCAATATAAATTGCTTTTTTAGTGCCCTCCGTAAAAAAAACACTACCTGTAGGATTTGTGGCTTTTATAAAACCAGTCTTACGTATATTAGACTTGACAATCCATGTGAAATGGCGAATAATGGTTGAATATGGTGTTTTATGGTGAATACGAAGTGTCAATGACGAGTGGAGGAAGAGTAGCCTTGCCTAAAAAGATACGAGAAGCGCTCAGTGGCAATGAATTTGTCGCGAGTAAAGGATTCACCAATTGTTTGGCCGGATATGATAAAAAAGACTGGGAAAAAAGAGCATCTGAACTATTAAATGTTTCATTACTAGACAAAGAGCACATTGAAAAAAGGCGTATGTTATTTTCATCCACGATATATATTACAGTCGATGATCAAGGGCGTGCCGTCCTACCCAAGAATTTACGAGAGTTTGCGCATATTGCCGACAAAGTCATGATTGTTGGAGTCGGTGATCATTTTGAGCTATGGGATAAGAATGTTTGGGATCAGTATATTAATTCACTTGAAAAAGAATAATACGTATATGCATACATCTGTATTTTTAAATGAGACAGTGCGCGAGCTACATGTCACAGCGGGTGGAAAATATATCGATGGTACTTTTGGTGAAGGTGGTCATGCCCAAGCTATCGTGGCTGCGGGTGGTATTGTTCTGGGTATAGAAGCAGACATCCTACAGCATCAAAAGCATACAGAAAGCTCAATACGGGTGATACATGGCAATTTTAAAGATATTGAACATATTTCAAAAGAATCTGACTTTTTTCCGGTCCAGGGTGTGTTGCTTGATTTAGGGCTTTCCATGGAACAATTAAATAAAAGCAGACGAGGGTTTTCGTTTAGAAAGCCTGAGGAACCTTTAGATATGAGGATAGGGGAATCCGATATAACGGCCGCAGAGATATTACAAAAAACAGAGAAGAGTGAACTAGAAACGATCCTTGCCAAATATTCCGAAGACCAATTTGCGCAGGCAATCGCTCAACAGATTGTCGCACTGAGAAGTCATCAACCTTTTAGTACTGTCGCCGATTTGACTTCAGTAGTAAGGAATACGCTGAATAAAAAAAATATTACCAGTGAACAAGTTATTGAAAAAACATATGCCCGTATATTTCAGGCATTACGAATATATGTAAATGACGAATTTGACAGTTTGCGGAAGGCACTTGAAGGTAGCTTATCCATCGTGTCACCGGGTGGAAGAATTGTGATCATTACCTTCCATTCGCTTGAAGATAGAATAGTGAAATTATTTGCACGCGAGCGATCGGAGACGATCAAACATATCCGTGTAGAAGTGGGAAAAGAGAGAAAGTTACAAAAATTTGAACGATCAGCCCAGCTGAGAGTTCTTGAAAAAATTGCATGAAATTGACATTAAACACATTTATATCATTGTCGCTTGTGATCTTGGTTGGAGTCAATATCGGTATTTTTGTAAAAGGAGTCGGACTTAGCGATGAAATCAATTACTATGAAAAAGAGCTTAAGCAGCTAAAGCAGCAGAATGTGGAATATGAATATAAAATTTATGCATTAGAATCGATATCTCAAACCGCGTCTATTGCGGCCCAGTTAGATTTTGGCACCTTTAATGATCCGGTATATGTAGAGCAGCCACAGTACGCGTATAATAAGTGAGAATCCAGTAGCCTATGTCCAATCTCCGTACATTATTTATAGTCTTCCTTTTTATATTTACCGCTATTATTTTTAGATTATTTATTATCCAAGTTATTGGATCTCAATATTATTCTGTTGACTATACCACTGTTCGCAAAATCATTCCCAATAGAGGAAAAATATTAGATCGCAATAAAGAACCATTGGCTGTAAATCAAACAAAGTACCTACTTTTTGTTGAACCTAAAAAAGTGAAAGATAGAGAGAAACTTATTAGCAAGCTTGAAGATATCTTGAAAATTGGAGAATCTACGTTGGAGGCTCGTATAGACCCTTCTAAAGTGTGGGTCTCAGTAAAAGGCAATATAGATAAGCCGATAAAAGAGAAACTGGAGGCATTGAAGCTTGAAGGTATTGGGTTTGAAGAGGAAAAACATCGATTCTACCCAGAGGCCTCGCTCGCTGCCCATTTAGTAGGTTTTTTAGGAAAAAATGCTGAGGGAGACAGCCTGGGGTATTTTGGAGTAGAAGGATACTATGAACAAGATCTAGCAGGGCTGCCAGGAGTACTCAAATCCGAACGAGATATACAAAATAAACCCATATTTATAGGCTCTCAGCAGAGGTTGGGCGCCGAAGACGGCCGCGATTTTATCCTTACCATAGATAAAGCAGTGCAACATATGGTAAAAGAAAAATTAAAAGCGGGCGTTGAAAAATTTAGAGCCAAATCTGGATGTGTCATTTCCGTAAATCCTAAAACCCTAGAAATTATTGCTTTAGTCTGTCTCCCCGATTTTGATCCTGAAAGTTACTATGAATACAATAATGCTTCATTTAAAAATTGGAGTTTATCAAGTTTATATGAGCCAGGTTCTACATTCAAACCACTAGTCATGGCAGCTGCGATAGAGGAAGGATCTATCAAGCCAGATGGTTTTTTTGATGAGTCAGGTCCAGTAACTATGGGCGGGTACACCATCCGAAACTGGAATGATAAGTATGAAGGAAAAATATCTATGACACATATACTGGAAAAATCCTCCAATGTTGGCATGGTATATGTGGGTGAAAAGCTGGGAAAAGAAAAGCTGAGTCAATATGTACACAAGTATGGTTTTGGCGACTATACAAATATTGATCTACAAGGCGAAATACCCGGACAGGTAAAGCCTCTCAATACATGGTATCCCATAGATGCCGCTACGACCTCGTTTGGACAGGGTATCTCAGTGACTGGCCTGCAGCTCGTGCGTGCGTTTGCATCACTCATAAATGGTGGGTATCTTATGAGACCCTATATTGTGCGTGGTGTTATTGAAAATGGTGAAACCAAGATACGAGAACCACAAGTACAACGACGTGTCATCAGTGAAAGAACATCGGAAATCATAAAGAAAATGCTTGTATCCACTGTCGGTCATGCCGAAGCCAAGTGGGATATGCCGGAGGGTTTTACCTTTGGAGGAAAGACGGGGACAGCGCAAATAGCTTTGCAAGGCAGTTACGATTCGTCAAAAACAATCGCATCATTTATAGGTTTTGCCCCGGCCGAAGACCCCAAGTTTCTTACCTTAGTCGTGATCCAGGAGCCTGAAGTATCGAGTTGGGGATCAGAAACTGCTGCTCCTTTATTTTTTGATATCGCAAAAGAATTGCTGGTTTACTATAATGTAGCACCCCGATAAGTTTATATAGTTATGGACTATTATTTACAAAAAGTAAAAAACATATATCATTTAGTGACTTCCCTTATTGCCGTAATCTACTATGGTAATCCCAGTAAAAAAATCAAAGTGATTGGCGTGACAGGTACAGATGGTAAAACGACCACCACAACTCTCATTTATCATATTCTTAAAAATAGTGGTAAAAATGTCTCGATGATTTCCACAGTTTCAGCGGTAATTGGAAGTAAAAGCTATGATACAGGCTTTCATGTCACGACACCGTCTCCTTTTGCAGTACAACGATATATTCAAATAGCCGTGAATCAAGGAAATGAGTATTTTGTTCTTGAGACAACCTCTCATGCACTTGATCAGTATCGAGTATTTGGTATAGATTTTCTGATTGGCCTCATCACCAATATCACCCATGAGCATCTTTTATATCATAAGACCTATGAAAATTATGTTGTGGCCAAAACACAACTTCTCAATTGGGCACGTAAAGGTTTCGTCAATAAAGATGACAAGTCATATGGATATATTCTTCGCTATATAAACGATAAAAACAAACTAAAAACGTATGGCTTAAAAGAAGAAGCAGATTATAATTTGGAGATTCAAGATAAGATTGGGTTGAAGCTGGCGCCTTTTAATCGCTACAACTATCTGGCAGCCTACGCCGTATGTCGAGAGCTTGGCATACCAGAATCTTCAATTTTTGAGGCTATGAAAACATTTCAGCTACCACCTGGACGCATGGAAGTGATACATAATAAAGAATTTATGATTATCAACGATTTTGCCCATACCCCCAATGCTATTCATGAAGCACTACTTACTTTAAAAGAGACTTATCCCCAAAGGCGTATCATTCATATCTTTGGAGCAGCAGCCTTTCGTGATGATGCAAAACGTCCCATGATGGGGCAGGAAAGTGCTTCTTTTGCCAATATGTCTATTATTACTGAAGAAGATTATCGTACAGAAGACCCTGAAAAAATTGCCAACGAGATTGCGGTGGGGTTTGAACAAGGCGGATTTAAACGTGTACAACCTGAAAATTTTGGTAGTAGTGATAAAACCTTTACTGTCATCAACGAGAGAGGAAAAGCTATTGAAAAAGCTCTTGATGTTGTACAGGCGGGGGATATTATCATCCTCACCGGAAAAGGGCATGAGCAAAGTCTTTGTCGTGGCACACAAGAATTTCCTTGGAATGATACGGCTGGTGTACGCGCCGCTTTACAAAAGCGTAATATATCTTCATGATTTATTTATCAGATTCTCGCCAGTTTTTTTATTCGACGCTACTAGATTCTTACTCGCTTAAACATGGCTTTGGTACCAAAGTATTGGGAGATGGTCGCAAGCCCGCTTACTTAAAAGAGTATCTACAAACAAATGATATAGATTACACTCATCTTATATTGCCACAACAAACTCATTCGACCAATGTGCAAGTAGTGACTTCAGACAATTTAGTTGACAAAGTTGTCAATATTCCTGACTGCGATGGCATCGTCACGCGCATGAAAAATGTAGTACTCACCTGCATTACAGCAGACTGTGTACCAATCATTTACTTTGATCCACAAACGCAGCTTATCGGGATCTCGCATCAAGGTTGGAAAGGTACTTCTCATAAACTACCTCACTATATGATTGAGGCCATGGTGGCACAAGGATCTTTGGCAAAAGATATACGATGCTCCTTTGGTCCAGCGATCAATGTCTGCTGTTATCACATGAATTTGTATAAAGACAACCTTGATACCTTGCAAGATTCAGGTGTACAGAAAGAGCATATTGAACTATTTCCATTTTGTACATGCTGTGATGAAGAACGATTCTATTCATATCGTCGGGATAAGGGAATTAAAGGAGAAATGATGCATTTCGTGATGCTTGGCTAAATTGGTATAATAAAGCACATGCTAACAAACTATCAGAATTTTTTTATAGTCGGGATAAAGGGAGTTGCGATGGCAAATATTGCCCGTATATTGCTCCAGATGGGTAAACATGTCACAGGTTCAGATGTGGATGAAGAATTTATTACCGATACGCAGTTGAGCAATATAAACATTCTTTCATCTTTTGATGCAGCATTACTTCCCCAAGATACCGAGGTGGTTTTATATTCTGCGGCGCATCAAGGCATACATAATCCTCAAATGCAGGAAGCACAAAAAAGAGGCCTTGTGGTGCTACACCAGGCAGAATTTATTGGCGAGCTGCTGAAGCTTTTTGACACCTCTATTGCAGTAGCCGGTTGTCATGGCAAAACAACCACCTCCGCTTTGCTTTCCTATGCCCTGACAAAGCTTGGCGTCAAACCAAGCTATCTTGTCGGTGTGTCTGAGTTTAATCATCTTTTAGGAGGTCAGTTTGCGGGGAAAGATTATTTTATTCTGGAAGCCGACGAATACGCGATCGATCCACCCCAAGATAAAACACCCAAATTCCATCGTTTTTACCCAACTCATGCAATCGTGATGAATATAGATTTCGATCATCCAGATGTATATAAAGATCTAGATCAAACCAAAGAAGCTTTTGTTACTTTTTTGAAACAGATAGTACCTCCGGAAGATCCAAAACCTCATATTGTCCTATGTATAGACGATAAGAGCACGGCCGATGTGGCAACAACTCTTGTACGAGACACCTATGTGACATACGGCACTTCAAAAGAAGCAGATGTTATAGTCTCTGATATTGTAGCTACCGAGGGAGGTATGAGTTTTAAGGTTGTCAGCAGTCTTCTTCAAATCAATGATATTTTTACTATTTCTCTCTATGGAGAAAAAAATGTATTAAATACTGTGGGAGTGATTACTCTATTGCGCTTGCTGGATTTTACACTCACCCAGATTCAGATAGCCATAGATACCTTTGAAGGGGCTAAAAGACGTTTTGAACTCATTTTTTCACATGAAGATACCTATGTCTTTGATGATTATGCTCATCACCCTCAAGAGATACGGGCAACAATACAGGCTGCACGGATGCGCTTTCCTAAAAAAAGAGTCATCGTACTATTTCAACCCCATACCTATACTCGTACGGAGGCATTGCAAGAAGATTTTATTACGGCCTTGCATGAAGCAGATCTGAGTTTGATCGCACCTGTCTTTGGTTCTGCGAGGGAAAATGCAGGGAAAAATAAGGTCAGTTCAAAAGACTTAGAAGCACAGGCTCGACAAAGAGGCATTTCTAATATCTTCGGTTTTAGTTCAAAGGAGGAGCTTATAGCTTCATTGCCACTCCATCTAAAAAAAGGCGATGTGATCTTTACTATGGGAGCCGGAGATATATATAAATTAGCCCCTGAAATTAAAAAATCAATATCCACACAATAATATGAGTACAATTGAGCTTTTACAAAACAGTCTGGGAAATAAGATTATTCAAAATAAAGATATTTCACATTTTCTGACCCTTAAAACAAAGACAAAGGCAGAATTTTATATATCCGCAGAGACGAAAGAAGACATTATTAAAGCGGTGCATGCAGCCACATCTGCCAAAATACCTTTTTTTATATTAGGCGGCGGATCAAACCTTGCGATACTCAAAGATCTGATACCTGGCCTTGTAATACATAATCGATATATGAAGAAAGAAATAGTATCAGAAGATGATACTTCCGTCGATTTACTGCTGAGTTCAGGATATCCTATGAGCTTAGTCGTGAAAGAGACTATATCCATGGGACTGGCAGGGTTTGAATATCATTTGGGTCTTCCGGGGACTATAGGGGGCGCTATTTATATGAATTCCAAGTGGACAAAGCCACTTGCGTATTGTGGGGATTCTTTGGCGTATGCAATCATATTGAATCAGCAACAAGAAGAACGTAAAGTAGATCGCGATTATTTCAAGTTTGCCTATGATTTTAGTATCCTTCAACATACGAAAGAAATAGTACTTGAAGCCGTGTTTAGACTCAAAAGGGAAGATAAAAAAGTTTTGCAGGAGAGGGCAGATAGCGCTCTTGCGTATCGGAAAGAAACGCAGCCTATTGGTGTTGCAACCGGAGGCTGTTTTTTTCAGAATATTAGCGAGGAACAAAAAGAGAAAGCCCAGGTACCCACGACATCTGCTGGCTATCTCATTGATAAAGCCGGTTTAAAAGGAAAGCAGGTCGGAAGTTATGTCATTTCAGATAAACATGCCAATTTTATTATAAATACAGGCGAGGGGAATCCAGCCGATTTACACAAGCTTTTAGATATCATTAAAGCCACGATAAAAGAAAAATTTGGTGTAGAATTGGAGGAGGAAGTGAGGATTATTTAACTATGGAAGATGCATTTGTTATAAAAGGCGGAAAACCACTAAAAGGTCATGTTGTCCTTTCTGGTGCAAAAAACATAGCGCTCAAAGTGCTTATAGCAGCGCTCCTTTTTGATGGCAAAGTGGTACTTCACAATATTCCTCGTATCAATGATATTCAAGAACTTATGCATCTCCTGACGCTTCTTGGAGCCAAGGCTGCTTTTACCGGGCCCACCACCGTGGAGCTTGATGCGACTCATATGAATAGCAATAAAGTCGATTTACTTCATGCTTCAAAAATTCGAGTATCTTTTATGCTGTTTGCGCCATTGCTTCATAAATTTGGAGCTGCCTATATACCCAATCCTGGTGGCTGCCGTCTGGGAGCACGTTCAATTGATCGAGTTGTTGAAGGCCTAAAAAGCTTGGGTATACACGTAGAGTATGATTCAGAAACAGGTTATTATGAGGCTAAAATGGACAAAAAGCCAGCCGGACAATTTACGTTTAGTAAATCGTCTCATACGGGAACAGAACTCATGATTATGCTTTCTGTTTTTAATGAAAGCAGTATCCACATCCACAATGCAGCACAAGAACCCGAAATAGATGATCTGATTAGCTTTTTAAATGAGGGCGGTGCGTGTATTACTAGGTCGGGAGGCGATATTGTTATAGAAGGAGTTAAACAACTCAAGCAGTCCACCCCTTTTACTATTTCTTCAGATAGAGTAGAAGCAGCCACATATGCCGCCTTAGGGATTGCCACAAAGGGTGATATTACCATATCGACTATCCCAGATCATTTTATTGCAACATTTGTGCATTTATTACAAGAAGCAGGAGCTGGGGTCGAAAAAGTAGATGGCAATTGGAGATTCTATTACAAGCCTTACAAGGCTATGAAAGTTGAGACAGCTCCTCATCCAGGCTTCCTTACCGATTGGCAACCTGTGATATCGGTGCTTATGACACAGGCTGAAGGTGAGTCAGTCATTCATGAAAGAATATTTGAAAACAGATTTAGTTATGTTGAGGAACTTCGTAAAGTAGGCGCAAAAATAGCCTATGTAGATTATCCAATCAATGATCCAAAAAATCATTACTTTTTCAATTATGAAGAAGGTAAAGAATATACTCAGACAATTCAGATATCTGGACCTCAGCAATTACATAGTGGTGTACTCACGGTGGCAGATCTGCGCGCTGGGGCAACTCTCGCAATAGCTGCACTTATTGCAGATGGTGAGTCGTATGTCACCGGTGTTCATCATCTGGAGCGGGGATACGAGAAATTCGTTGAAAAAGTCCAACAACTTGGAGGCGATATTAAAAAGATATAGACCACCAACTATGGAAGGGAGAATGGAATTAGAAAATAATATACCTGACCACCCTCTTCTTTCGTTATTTAAAAATAATGAAGAACGGATACAGAAACTGGGACAGCAATTTCATCAACTTTCAGAAAAAAATGATAAAGTGAATTTTTTTAAGCAAGAGTATGCCTTTTTAGCTGAGGAATTGTGTGAAATTCATATAAAATCTTTAAATACTACAGATCTTATTGAAATATGGCCTGCAGTGTTACAATTTTTGCCCTCCATTTATCAACGATATCCTTTTGCAGGAATGTTAGTTAATCGTTTTGCCACCCAAGATTTAGATCAGTCACAGTGGGGTGATTTTGCATTGCGCAGCCTGGAATCATCGGTAAAAGTTGCATTACAGAAGATACCTGTAGAACAACATGATTGGGAGCATCTTGCTCGTAAAATGGATGAAATAAGAAATGCAATAGCTCCTATTATTATTGAGAGAGATTCTTTAGAAAAGGGAGACAGATTTACTTTACTGAACGAAATAATGGAAAATTTTATTAACGGTTGGGCTGAATTGGATGGAGCTATAGATGATAGATTGGAAGCATAAAGAAAGCTTAAAAAAATTTACTTAATGATTTCTTTTTCGGCTACGGGATTAAATACTACTTTACCGGGATATATATTTGCCTGTGCACCAATTGTGACTCCTGGCATGATAGAACAATTTATACCCAGAAATGCACCCTTTGCAATAATTGAGCCCAACTTTGTGCGTGGCGTTTGAATACGTACATCATTGGGTAGTTTCACCGCAATTTCTTTGCCATCCAACCTTAGATTGCCTGTTGTCGTACCCCAACTTGGATTGATATTGCTTTCTAAAACAGAGTCACCAATAAAATTCTGATGCAGCATGCAGCGTGGCCCGACGTAACTACGGGCAACTTCACTTCCAAAACCTACCACTGCACCTTCTTCAATCACCGATTGTCGGACCAGGGCATGATTGCCAACTACGGCTTTTCTTCCTATATATGCGGGGCCTTTAATTACGGCAAAGCTCTCAACGCGCGCATCCTCATCTATAAAAACATCGCCTTCTATGACGGCATGTTTAGACACATAGGCGGAGCGTGCGATATGATTTTTTATGCGATATTTAAGCATGATATCTACCATATCGACCACGTTATATGAGTATTTTAGTTTTTGCCAATACCCCTGATAAGGTATCACCGAAACATCTCGTTCCTGCATAAGTTCGGACAACGCTTGTTCATACCCATCATCACGATCTGCATGTTTTTTTAGGGCACCAATAAAACGTGCAGGCTCTGAAAAATAATGAAATACCAAGTTCACCATATCGCTGGGTTCATTGCCGGGTTCGGGTTTTTCTACGATACTGAGAGCCTTTTTACCGTCTACGGAAAGATAACCACCGGGGAAATAGTGCTTGGTTTTCATGCCGGTGACAAATGCGTACGAATCAAGTGTTTCTCTATACAACTGCTTAAAAAATGCGGGATCAATCATATCTACAGCGTTCATAACCAAAATAGACTGATTTCCTATTTCTGGCTCTATTTCAAGCAAGGCCTGTGCCATACCTGTGACATTTTGTTGAACATGAGTTTGAAGGGTGATATTAAATGGTTGATAGGTAGCAAGCCAATCCTCGTTTTGGGTATTCGTGACAATCATGGCTCGTGGGAAACCGCTTTGTTCAACCATTTCAATTGCGTGCTGCAAAATAGGTTTTCCTAAAATCGGTAACAGGGTTTTATTCACCGTAAGCGGGTAAAAGTTTTTTCCTTCCCCTCCTGCGAGGATGACAACGAGCGGTTTATTCATAGATTGCACTAATTATAACAATATTTTAAATATGTCATAAGTAAATTTACAAGAACGATATGTTTGCCATACAAACAAAAAATGTCAAATAATGATAAAATGATACTGCTCCGTTATAATTGACTACGCCAATATGAAAAAAGTGACTGTTATAGGAGGGGGTACAGGTACATACGTTGTATTATCCGGCCTTAAAAAACATCCCATGGATCTTGCGGCAATTGTGACAATGATGGATTCTGGCGGTTCAACAGGACGGCTTAGAGATCAACTGGGCGTATTACCCCCAGGAGATCTGAGGCAATGTCTTGTGGCACTGTCGGAGGCTTCAGATTTGTGGCGAAAATTATTTCTATACCGTTTTGAAAGCGGTGATCTCAAAGGTCATAATTTCGGCAATCTTTTTTTATCAGCACTGGAAAAAGTAAGCGATAATTACGACCAGGTGCTTGATGTGGTAAGCTACGTTTTAAAGACAAAAGGCACCGTCATGCCGGTTACCTTTGATAAAACAACACTGTGTGTCCAGTATGAGAGCGGTACAGTGCTAAAAGGTGAAGGCATTATAGATGAAGACAATCCGGAAAGATCTCGCATAAAAAGAGTATTTTTAGAGCCCGAAGTTACCCCAAATAGTAAGGCCATTCACCGTATACAAGAGTCGGATTTTATTGTGATAGGTCCTGGAGATCTATACACGAGCATCATTCCGGTACTTGTTGTAGACGATATCAAGGGCCACATACAAAGGTCAAAGGCAAAAATCATCTACAATCTCAACCTCATGACAAAAGCAGGGCAAACTTCAAACTATACGGCAAGCGATTTTGTAAATGATATTGCGCATTATCTTGGACGAAAACCAGATTATGTTATTTGCAACTCCGGACCTATCAGTAAACCTATTCTAGAATGGTACGCAGAACATGAAGAATTTCCAGTCAAAAATGATATGTCTGAAAAAGATTTTAGCGGTACAATAAAAGAAGCAGATATTATCAATCGGGATCATGTCAAAAAAAATGCGTCAGATATGCTCACTCGAAGTATATTGAGGCATGATTCTGAAAAATTAGCCGAATTATTGATGCAAATTTTACAATGATACAAAAGCATACGACAGCCATTGGACATGCTCTCAATGGTTTAGCCTGGGCAATAAGAACACAACCCAACTACCGAGTACACTTTCTCGCCTCATTTTTGGCAATTGTAGGAGGATTTATTTTTTCATTATCTTATTATGAATGGCTTATCGTACTCATTATGATCATGGGAGGATTTACTATCGAAACTATAAATACTGCGATAGAACAGCTTGGAGATGCCATAGATAAAAATTATAATGAAACAATCAAAATCGCAAAAGATTTGTCTGCTGGAGCAATGCTTATCTATTCAATTGGCGCGATTGTAGTATCGTGTATACTGTTCCTACCTAAAATTATTAATCTTTTCTTCTTCTGATAATTATTCCTAGCCTATGCCAATATACATTTATATTTTTATTACACTCATTTCTTTAACTATCCATTTTGTTTTGATCATTCCTTTCATCAATTTTTTATACAAAATGAAGCTCCAAAGAGCGAGACAGGACACCAAAGATGCTTTTGATAAGCCGACACCAATATTTGATAAGTATCATCAGCACAAAATGGGAACTCCTGTTGGAGGTGGTATTCTCATCACCTTACTCACTGCCGTGCTGACTCTTTTTTTCTTGACCACATTTTATGTGAGTAACATAGAGATACATTCCAATTATCCATCTATTTTCATTGAGGTGGTGCTTATCTTATTCACATACATAAGTTTTGCGTTATTGGGTCTTTATGACGATCTGAACAAGATTTTTTTCTGGCAAAAAAAACAGTTTTTTGGATTGAGACTACGAGTGAAGCTCATCATAGAGATCATTTTGGCGCTCATCATTGCGGCAGTTCTATACTGGGGTTTAGAAATTGATTTTATCAATATTCCTTTTTTTGGCAGATTTACTCTCTCATATTTTTATATTGTTTTTTCAGCATTTGTGATAGTTGCATTTGCAAATGCTGTAAATATCACCGATGGTTTAGATGGCTTGGCTAGCGGTTCCCTCATGATTGCATTGTTATGTTTTTGGTCGGTTGCCCGTTCTATCATAGATGTTCCTATGTCAGTCTTTACCGCCGTTTGGATAGGCGGCCTTATTGCCTTCTTGTACTTTAATACGTATCCTGCTCGTATATTTTTAGGTGATGCAGGGGCTCTTTCCTTTGGTGCTACCTTTGCTGTACTAGGTCTTATGTTAGGTAAAGCCTTTGCGCTGCCTATCATTGGAGGTATTTTTGTGATTGAAATTCTCAGTTCTTTTATACAGCTCATGAGTAAAAAATATCGGGGGAAAAAGTATTTTCAAGCTGCACCGGTACATCTATTATTGCAATATATGGGGTGGGAAGAGCCCAAGATTGTCATGCGCTTTTGGCTAATTTCGCTTGTCTTTGCACTCGTAGGGTTGATGATTGCATTTATGAAATGATTTGCAACCCTTAGGTAAACCCTCTACAATAAATTGTTATGAGGAATCGAAAGACGACACTTCTTCTTGCTATTATATTGATATTGACAGCAGCTTCACTTTATCTCGTTTATATCATTCAAGATGGTTCCAATCCTCTGGCTGTATTTAATACTCGAGCTTCTGAAGAAGATACCACCCTTGATGATGAATTAAACAATTTATTAGCACAAGTAGACAACAGCCCAACACCCACCGTACCGTACAAAAGTACCAGTCCATCACCTACCGTGACCAGTGGGCCTGGAGGACCTACATCAGCATCTTCCAGCGCAACAGTCAGCCCGACTGCGAAAGTATCAGTCACCATACCTGTAAGCCCCACTCCCAGTGGAAACATCATCTATGTCACCGCTACTCCTATGCCCATTGATAGTTATATATCGCCCACACCAGTTACGACACTGCCTGTTGCGGGTATAGCAGATCATTTGCCAAAATTTATTCTGGGTGGAGGATTATTGGTAGCCATTGCACTGTTTTTGTAAAAAGAAGAGCTAGCTCAATAGTTTAGCTAGTGCAAAGAAATGGCTTGCATCCAGAGAGGCTGTGCCTACAAGATAACCATCTATTTCTCCGGTATTGGCATAGTTCATGATATTGTCTCTGGACACACTGCCACCGTATAAAAATATTGTATCTTCAGAAAGTTTGAGGTTGCTTTTCATTTCCAAGACAAGTTTTGGATCTTCGTTTTGACCACTTCCGATGGCTTCGACTGGTTCGTAGGCAATAATTTTCACACCAGCAGGTATATTATCTGACTCTCCACGGATACAAAGCACAGGGTTTAGGCTATGTTGCTTGCATTGTATTATTTTCTGCGCAATTTCTTCGTCTGTCTCATGGAAATGAGAACGACGTTCGCTATGGCCTACTATTGCATAATCTACAATTTCTGTGAGTATTTCCGCAGGGACTTCACCGGTGTATTTGCCCATTTCGTTCGAGGACACATTTTGGGTTCCTATATGGAGTCCCGAATGCTTGAGCATTTCTTTTGCGAGTAATATAAAAGGATATTCAGGACATACTATGATCTGTAGCTTATTACTAGCTATTGCAGTAGTTACTTCTTCATCAGCCTCAAGGAGTGTACTAAAAGTATCAATCCACTCTTGCATTTGGCTCAATGTTTGTTGTGCTTTCCAGTTGGCGATGAGATATTGCATATGATTTAAAAATGGATGAACAAGCGAATTGACTAAGGGACTATCTAGCTGATAGACTAATGGACTAATAGACTACATTTATTATACCCTATGCTGGACGTATTCAAATCTTTAAATAAAGAACAAAAAAAAGCTGTCGAAGCCGTACAAGGACCGTCTGTGGTGCTTGCAGGTGCTGGATCTGGTAAAACACGGGTATTGATCCATAAGGTTTTAAATCTCATCCTAAACCATAAAGTGCCATCATCTTCTATAGTAATGATTACCTTTACCAATAAAGCGGCGCGTGAAATGAAAGAACGTATAGAAAAAGCAACGGGCAATACTATTGCACTGGGCTATGTAGGTACGTTCCATTCGTTTTGTGGCACTATATTGCGTCGCGATGGCGAACATATTGGCTTACCCCGTACATTTAGTATTTATGATACCAATGATCAACAAGATGTCATAAAACAAATATTAAAAAAAATAGATGGTCAGAAGTACTCACCTTCCTATTTCCTCAATCGTATATCTGATGCCAAGAATCAACTCGTCCCACCTGAGCGATACTTAGAAGTATATTCGTTCTACCGGGCAGCCACTGTGGCAGAAATTTATTATGAATATCAGAAAATATTGAAAAAAAATAGCGCCGTAGATTTTGACGATCTTATTATGCGTTCTGTTGAGCTTTTTAGAAAGCATCCTGAAATTTTAGAAAAGTATCAGCGACGATTTACGCACTTTTTAGTTGATGAGTTCCAGGACACGAATATCGCCCAATATGTGTTTGTTCGACTGCTTAGTCAACAGTCAAAGAATATTACTGTTGTCGGAGATTTTTCACAAAGTATTTATTCATGGCGAGGTGCAGATATTCGCAATTTAGAAAAATTTTCAGTAGACTTCCCAGACGCACAGGTTTTTAAACTTGAAGAAAATTATAGATCCACGCAGAAGATACTAGACATGGCTTTTGATGTGATATCAGTAAATCAGACACATCCGATTTTGCAGCTTTTTACGAAAAATAGTCCAGGCGAAGAAATCGTATATCATCAGGCCGAAAATGAGGAAGAAGAGGCCACCTATATAGCTGATAAGATACAGCAGCTTTCAAGTACAGCAGATTATTCGGAGATGGCCGTATTATTTCGTACCAACGCCCAGTCCCGGGTAATTGAAGAAATGTTTTTGCACTATGGCATCCCTTATGTACTCATAGGCGGTGTTCGTTTTTATGAACGAAAGGAAATCAAAGATTTATTGTCTTATTTGCGTTTGCTTTTGCACCCTACGGATCTTGTGGCAACCGAGCGTATTAAAAAATTGGGCAAACGGCGATGGGACAAATTTAAGGAGCTGTACCAAGAAATCAAAGACCAAGTTGAAGAAATCCCGACCGTAGATATTCTTGAAAAAATATTTGTTGAGGTTGGCTATCTAGAACTATACGACCCAGATATCCCCGAGGATTATGCACGTCTTGAGAATATAAAGGAGCTTAAATCTGTGGCCATCAATATACCTCAATTAGTCGAGTTTCTAGAACAAGTCGCCCTTGTCGAGTCGGAGTATTTTCAAGGAGAGAAAGGTGGAAAAGATGGCGTGCGACTCATGACTATGCATCAGGCAAAAGGTCTTGAGTTTGAATATGTATTTATAGCCGGTGTTGAAGAAGGCATTTTGCCGCATTCGCGCTCCATAGATGATCTCAATCAGCTAGAAGAAGAACGAAGACTTTTTTATGTCGGAATTACTCGTGCAAGACAACAGCTCTATATCACCTATGCCAAACGGAGATTTATATTTGGGCGTCGAAATGCTGCAATAAAATCACGATTTATACGCAAAGAAGATGAAGCTGTAGAGGATGAATGGAATTATTTTTAATAGCTCAAAAGTGAAATCATGATCGCCAGTTTTATGGTATTATAAGAATATGAAAATTGAAGTGTTTGCCTTTATTGCAGGATTGATAGTTTTTTTTGCAATGCTTGGTGCCTTCTATTTTTTACTTGATAATAAGTCGCTGAATGCAGCCTCCGGGAGCCTCACGCCTACCCCATTGCAAGACAAATTGGGTGTGCTTGGAGATAATGACGAACTTATAAAAGTGCCAAGCAAACCTATGACTCAAATGCAGCAAATGCAACAAATGCAGCAACAACAGCAGCAACAGCAACAACAACAGCAAGTGCCCCCTTCACCAACACCAAAAAAAACCCTGCCAGAAATGAGTATTAATAAAGAAAAAAAATATTCAGCTGTTCTTGAAACTTCAGAAGGAGAAATCACCTTGGAACTATATGCAGATAAAGCCCCACAAACAGTAAATAATTTTATTCATCTTGCACGTACAGATTTTTATGACAATACTACCTTCCATCGTATTATGAAAGGTTTTATGATACAAGGCGGAGATCCCAAGGGTGATGGTACAGGAGGCTCTGGATATACGGTCCCTTCAGAAATAAATGCAGATCTAAAGCATGAACGAGGTGCCATCTCAATGGCTCGATTACCCGATAATGTAAATCCCAAAAAAGAATCGTCAGGAAGTCAATTTTTTATAATGCACAAGACCACAACACAACTTGATGGTCAATATACAGTATTTGGTAAGGTAACTAGTGGTATGGATGTAGTCGATAAAATAGCTGAAAAGGAAGTCAAAGAAAGTGCCTCAGGGGAAATGTCAAAACCAGTGGATCCTGTAAAAGTAGAAAATATCCGAATCACAGAAGATTAAACCTTAAAGAGAAGATCTCTCGTATGGCTTTCAATATTGAAAAAATCGTCTGCCATTTCAATGAGTTCTTTATTTGCAGTCTTTTTAAAAGCGGCTACCTCCACCAGACAGCCTGATGACTGCTGTAAGTAATTCACGACTGGTCGGAAATCTCCATCGCCTGACACCAGTATTATTGAATCAACCTTATTACCCAAACGGATAGCATCCATAGCTATACCCACGTCCCAGTCACCTTTTTTTGCACCTCCATAAAATGTTTGTAGCATTTTTTCCTTTACTTCAAATCCAGCGTTGTGTACTGCTTCAAAAAATTCACTTTCTTTTGATTCTTCAGTTTTGATGACATAGGCTATAGCGCGTACTAAAAGTCTTTTTTGGACGAGTTTACTCAGGAGATTTTTGTAGTTAACGCGAGCATTGTACAAATTTTTGCCTGAATAGTATAGGTTTTGTACATCCACCAGTACCGCTACTCTTTGATCTCTGTTTCTGACTATCATGAGAATATTATATCTGATTTATATTTTTTTAGTAGGCGTGACTTTTTTAGTAGGTTTCACACTAGGAGTGGGGGTAATATCAAGCCTTATATTTTTTATTTGCGTTCTAATTTCCTCCCAACGATCGATGCCTTTCTGAGGGATGATTATATATTGTCCATAATCAGAGTATCCATCAGTGAGATAGCTACCTTCGATGACAAAACTTTTGCGTTTATATTCGTCGGCGTTACGTGCTTCCAGAAGCAATTTATTCATTACATTGAGCTCTAGGTCCATTTTGATATGTTCTTCGAGTTCATCAAGAAGGGGAAGTATTTTAGGAATAAATCCAATCGAAAGAACTTTTTCTTTGGCGGCTTCTAAAACATTTTGTTGCCTTTTTGCACGGTTGAAATCGCCGCCGTCTTCCAGAGCATGGCGGGAACGGGCATATTTGAGTGCGGTTGCACCATCCATGTGTGTTTGCCCTTGTGAAAATTTGAGGGTTTCATATCGGCAGGGGAATGCCAAGACCGGCTCCTGGGTAGCTTGTTTTATGGCATCTTCAAGTTCTTGATCTTTTTTATCGCAAGGATCATCTTCTTTGCCTTCGAGGGGATATTCGTAGTCGGTAAAAGTTCGTTCAATATTTACATCAATACCATTCAGAATATCTATTACTTTTGTAAATCCTTCAAAATCGACAGCTACAAAAGCATCTACAGGCAGCCCGGTAACATCTTGAACTACTTGTTTTATAAGTCCCGATGGGTTGTCTTCAGTGATATATTTGGTATCTACAGCCGGATAATCCTTTGGAAATAATCCCATCTGATAGACCGAGTTTATTTTGGCGTGAAAAGGTTCTTTATTATTTTTTGTTGGGACTTTGACCCATATGTCGCGAGGGATAGAAACAAGCGTTACTTCTTTTTCCTTTATGTTTACATTTGCAACCATTATTGTATCAGTGAGGTACGTACCTTCATGCTTACCGCCGCCATAACCAAGCAGTAGTATGGTATATTCATTTTTTTCGACTTTTGCAGTCGTATTGCCCGTGGTTTTAGCCACAGTGTGAATTTTGCTATAGAATCCCCATACACGGGCAAGAAACACACCTATCAGGATAAAAACTACAATTCCAGAGAGATAGAATACTATTCTTGTATTTCTTTTTCGTTGTTTGAGGCGGGAAAGTCGTGTGGCAGCCATAGAAGGTACTATTATAACAATATCTATTTTGGGCTCAGCTTTGAAAGGATATTTCGGACAAAAAGAGAACGATGATGTATCGTCAGACCATGCTTTGCGATTGCTTCACAATGCTTTTTGGTCCCATATCCTTTATTACTTTGCCATCCATATAATTCATGACCTGAAAGGTTGTCCATATATTGGTCTCGAGTAACCTTTGCAACAATTGAGGCTGCTCCTATAGATACCGATATTCCATCTCCGCCAATTAGGTGAAATCTTTCAATGTCGTTTATATATGGTATATGGGCGATACCTCGGCCGTCAACAAGAAGTAATATTTTGTTTTCTGGATGCTCTTTCTTGTAGCGAAGTACAATATTGGCAATGGCAATTTTGAGCGCGTATTCTATACCTTTTGTATTAATCACTGCAACATCTGATGACTCCGTAGCCATGAAAGTAGAAAATTCTTGTATGAGTGTTATGAGGTTCTGTCTTTTTTTTGCGGTGAGCTGTTTTGAATCTCGAACACCCGCTGATATGAGTTTGTACTGGCTCTTAGCAGTAATCAGAGGTGAAAACTCAATGCACCCCACAGTGATCGGGCCGGCTAAGCAGCCCTTGCCGACTTCATCAATACCCAGCACGGTGTAACCCTGACTCCAATATTTTTTTTCGTAGTCAAAATGGGGAGGGGATTTCATATGTGGTTGATCATATCATATTTGCTATACTTATATTAATTACGAATTACGAATTACGAATTACGAATTACGAATTACGAATTACGAATTACGAATTACGAATTACGAATTACGAATTACGAATTACGAATTACGAATTACGAATTACGAATTACGAATTACGAATTACGAATTAC
>CAZMJG010000016.1:0-20056 GCA_964566675.1 uncultured Gammaproteobacteria bacterium | reverse complement strand
TCGGAGCTGAAGATCCAGCGGGTAGAGGTTGCGTTGTCTCTTGACCAAAAACCAGAAGATATAGTCCGCTGCCTAGGAGACACACAACAACAAAAAAAAGGATATATTTCATATTGATATTATAGAATATAAAAATTTTGAGGAATTTTTTCTGACAGGATTCTTATACTGGAGACAGTTATCTGAATAAAGTTATTTCTTTATAACTGGGAGAAAACTATGATTATTGCAGGAGCTGGGCAAGGTGACTGAAACGGTCTCAGATGTCTCTCGATTCATAAATAATATATATTTACGAGTTTCGGATCCATTTTGTAAATCAAATAATGATGAAAACTGAGAAGGTTCTCGAGTAATCTTTACACTGGAAGTACTACATGCATTGTCTAATTGTGTAGATTCAACGTGTATTTTTACGCCATGTGTATCTTTCGTATCAAATGTTTGCCCCGGTTCTATATGGATCGGTTGAGGTGGTACAGACACACTGGCTTCAACGACTTGTCCTGGTTTGGGGCTAAACTGATAAGATAGCATAAGAGGTTCGCCCTCGGGATTGTGATTGATTTGTACAGTGGTAGGCATAAAATCACTGTCCTGTGGATCGGGGCCGCCAGTTACTGGGTACATCCATACCTCATTATCCGTTGCGCCATCACAGTCGCTTGTAATAGGAAACGAAGCTAATGGCAAATCTTGAGTTTCAGTCGGAGGCTCAGTAGCAGGCTCTAAGTCTAGAGAATACCTTGTTATCACTTTGGGAAGGGTTGGAAAATCTATAGTAGTTGAGGTTACCTGCGTGATTTTCATCTCAGCACCCGCAATTGGTTCTCCAATTTCAAAACAGCGTGAATGTTGTGTCTCTACGTTGAGATGCATTGCACCAAGTGCGTTTGTCTCAGGAATATCTTCATGATCATAGAAAATAGTACCAGTCATTTGAGCACTAGGCACGACAGCTTCTACCGGTACCTGAGCATTAAACCAGGTGGTAGTTGTCTCTGCTAAGACATCTTCGTTTCCTGGCTGGATTTCTGCGTATAGATAATGCATAGGTGGCTCGGCTTTAGGTATATCTTGAACTTGTTGCTCTAGTAAAGACAGTGCTGCATTATTTTCAGGATTTACTATATTTACGATCAGGCCATCATATTGTTGAGGACCGTTTATATATATTCCTGATACTATACCGATTTGTTTTCCTTTGTGTCTTACCGGGGAGCCACTATCACCTCCAATAACTTTCATAGTATTACCTTGCTCATCTTTCACTGGACTGACAGTAAATAATGTAGCCTCTGCAAAGTTGGGTTTGCCTTCAAAGCCGGAGACAGTATTGGTAATTGTTTTAGGTTCATTCAGGTCTCCCCCTCCATACCCACTTATCTCTACACTGGTACCTTTGGTAATTGACACTGTTGATGTAAGTGATGCAGTCTCAACAAAGTTAATACCGGGGACTGTATTTATAGGTTCAGCCAAATGGTAGACTGCCATATCATTACCAGCTACATTTCCGGCATTATAGGTGACATAATCAGGGTGTACAACTATGTTATTTACTTCTATTGTTTGAGTTGGAGTAGGGACTCCCGCATATTGCAATTCTGCGACTGCTTCCCAGTATCCAGCACTTACCGGATCTACGGAGTGAGGATTATAAGGAGAATCTTTGCCATATGTCATGGTACAATGTCCAGCCGTACGAAGTATTTGAGGCCCTTTAATAGCAGCTGTACAATATCCAGGGCCTTGGGTATTGGTCGTCAGAATACGTACAATAGGCATTTCATCGCCAAGATTTATGGGATTTCCACCTTCTGTAGCTTCTGCGGCACTGTGTATTTGATTAGGGTCTCCAATAGGAGGTGCTGTATCTCCCTTTCCTTCAGGGCCGATGGCTGTCACAATCGGTACGGCTGGTGGGAGATCTTGTGGATGTTCGTATGGCTTGATGCAGCCAGACATAGCAGCAGCTACTAGTAAGCTACTAGCAAGCCGAGCGGCGGTTTTTCCTAATCGTCTGTATCTTTCTGACATAATTTTGGTAATTATACTCAAAAATATGTATAAAGTATAGTGGATATTATAGGACGTTTCTATCTTTCAGCTTATTTTTAGTATTTGATGAATATGTTCGGATTTTTTTTGACATATGGACAGTTTGTATTGAAGGTAGTATATGCTTTGATATACTTCCTGTATGAGCGTGGAAGCATATCAAAGAGACCAGGAAAGACCCATAGAACCAACTTCTTTGGTGGAGTTTCGTAATGGAACAATTGCGCAACGGCTCCGTCATGTCTACGATTTTACCAGTACTCAAATCGATCAGGTTTCAACTCTACTTGATGTTGGGACATATAATGGATTAGGCTTGCCCTTTCTTTCAAAATTATGTAAAAAATTGCATTCAATCGATATCGATACAAAAAAACTTCAGGAAGCGAGTATCAATCCTGTCGTTCAACCACTTCTGGAAAATGGGACGGCATTTTTACATCAAATGGATGCACGAAAACTTGCATTTAATAATAATATGTTTGATGCCGCAACTATTATTGAAGTGTTTGGTGCTGGTTTTGATGGAGAAGAGTCCGATATCTATGCAGTCTTTAGAGAATTGCATCGAGTAATCAAACCTGATGGGCGTTTGCTTTTTACGATAAAAAGTCGCCAGAGTCGGGACATATTTCGACCCTTTGAATGGGCTTTCCCTAAAGGATATCCTCTTTATAGGGAGTCAATCGCAACTATTACGAAAGATCTATTTACTCCTATTAACTGGTATGGACAACTTATTATCAGAGAGTCTTCTGAGGGAATTGTCATGCCAGCACACATAAATGGATTATCTTCAGGCAAGACAGAACTTGTATGGAATGCAGATGCATTTTTGCCCAAAAAAATTGTTGATGAGGATATAGAGCGTCCCATGTACTGGATTGGAGTATGTGACAAACTCTAAATTATTAAGTGAGGAATAGGATCTCAGATGGTCTTGCTGTAGAATTTATTTTCCTGTATATACTTTTTTTAGTTTGGCTATATCAAATTTTTTCATTGGCAAAAAAGCCTGTGTTACTTTATTGATTTGCTCTTGAGTGCCATGATCCATCATGTCTCGTAGCTCTGCTGATGAAATTTGCCATGAAATACCATATTTGTCCTGTAACCAGCCGCATTGTTCGGCTTTGGGTACTGCTGATAATTTTTCCCACAATTCATCTATTTCTGCTTGATCCTCACAGTTTACGAGAAGCGAAACAGCCTCATTAAAGGTAAATTTGTGCTCATGAGCACTATCCATAGCCACAAACCATTGGTTTTCTAAAGTAAAGTCTGTAAACATGACCGTTCCTTCTTTATCGGGTGCCATCCCGGCCGGATATCGACTCATTGCTCCACGTTTAGAATTTTTAAAAATAGACATATAAAAATTACTTGCTTCTTCAGCCTTACCACAGACGTCACCTACAAAAAGAAAAGAGGGCATAATAGGGGGGCGTTCTTCGCCTTCGGGATTTGTAAAAATAAGCTGCCATGAAAGACCATATTTATCTACCACCCAACCATAGCGTTCACTAAAAGGGTACTTATCTAGAGGCATGAGCGCTTTACCGCCATCTATGAGTTTACCCCAAATAGTATCAAGTTGTTCACGCGCATCTTTATTTTTAGAAGGATCAAAATTTACCATAAAGGATATTGCAGGGCTAAATTTGAAGAGTGGTCCAGCGCTGATTGCCATGAATGAATATCCAAGAATATCAAAAGATACCAGATCACATTTCCCAGACGGAGTATCTTCCAGGACCGTGAGATTGGTGATTTTAGAATTGGGAAATATCGATGTGTAAAATTCAGCAGCTTCTTTAGCTTCATGATCATACCAAAGATGCGGTATTATTTTTTGTGCCATATTTATTTGAGAATTTATTATCAGTTATTTTCAACGTATTTTTTAAAGTTATTAAGTATAGCCTGCCAGCCACTTCGTTGCATTTCCTCTGAATGTGTTTGTTCGGGATCAAATGTTTCTACTATTTTTATACCTTCAGGGGATTCGCTAAATGCTACTTTCACATGTCTACCATCGGACATATCATATTCGATCAGTTCGTGTTCCTTGACTGCAGTATATACCCCATCAAAGTCAAAACTAGTGCTTTTATCTTTAGCAGCCATAGTCGTACTAAATTTGCCACCAATACGCAAGTCATTGGAAGCAGCTGGGGCTTCCCAGTCGTCAGAAGCAAATGCCCATTTTGTGATATGTTCGGGATTATTCCAACAATCCCAAACTTTAGAAATAGGAGCGTTTACAATAGTTTGTATAGTAATTGGGTGAGTAGTCATATTTCCATTTTAACATTCATGATCAAAGTCACAGACAATTCTTACAAATTATGTAAAGTCCGCAACGTGTAGTTTGTTACAATAATCACATGGCAGAACTTAAAACAAAAGTAACAACCGCGAGTGTCACAGATTTCATAAATACGGTATCAGATGAAAAAAAAAGAGAAGATGCTTTTGTCCTTTTGAAACTATTTGAAAAAAACACAGGTGAGTCTGCCAAAATGTGGGGGACAAGTATCATCGGTTTTGGAAAGTATCATTACAAATCAGAGCGAAGTCGTCAAGAAGGCGATTGGCCTTTAGTTGGTTTTTCTCCTCGCAAACAAAATTTAACATGTTACATCATGTCTGGAAGTGAAGAAGTCGAAAAGTTGATTCAAACAGTTGGAAAATATAAAAGAAGTGGAGGCTGTTTATATATAAACAAATTGACAGATATAGATACTGCTATTTTAGAAAAAATTATTCAAAAATCCTACCTTCACATGAAGAAGATTCATGGTGTGACAGATTAATCTTTTTTATATTCAAGAATATCTCCAGGCTGACAGTTTAGGGCTTTACAAATAGCTTCCAGTGTTGAAAAACGTATAGCGCGGGCCTTTCCATTTTTCAAAATAGAAAGATTTGCCATGGTGATGCCTACTTTTTCAGTAAGTTCAGTGACACTCATTTTTCTTTTTGCTAGCATGACATCGATGTTTATTATTATGCCCATATTTTTTTAAACTGTTAGATCATTTTCCGATTTTAAATCGAGGGCGTTTTGCAATAGCTTTTGCATCACAGATGCAAAAACTGCCACTACCATAGGTGCAAATACAAAAACCAGTCCAATCACCACTACTCCTGGCGCATCATCTTTATCGGCGGCGTAAAATATATATGGCATGCCAAGCGCATAAAGTATGCTGATGAGACTTGCGCTGTATTTTATATGTCTCAAAGAATTGATCGAGAGTTGTGAAAATGCTTTATTTGTATCAATATATCCCAGTAGTTTCAAGATGTGGTATATCGCATAGAAAAATGGGATAGCGGTGACATACATACCATACAAAATTGGTAGATAAAAACCAGTTCGATCTGTGCGTATCCCCATAGGTAATACGAAAATACATAAAGCAAGAACGACAAGGCCGATAAAGAAAATCACGATTTTTAAAAACAGTGTTGAGTTTGGTTTCATAAAAGAAAATGAATGTATAATTGTGGTTTATATAGAGAAGCCTTTTTTCGGCTGTATTTTTGCGCCCTTTTGTAATACTTTTTCAAAAATATCTACACTCGCTATACCCATACACGTTAAGAAGGTAATATAGATACCCAAGGCGATAGGGCCAGTTTTATCTTCTTCTCCTGTAAACATGAGAAATATTTCTGCACCGAGAATAAAGCCAATAATGGTGATCCCACAGTTTTTGATATTTCGTACTGTATTCACTGCTGCTGGTGAGAATATATTATTGTTTTCAAAAAATATTAGTAGTTTTATTGCTTGAAAGAGTGCCGTAAAAAAAGCTAGTGAAGCAACATAGATATAAAGAATGAAAGGATCAAGATAAATGTGCAATATATCTAAATCTGTAGCTCTTCCTTCAGTCTGGGGGAAAAATATCAGTCCGCTTAGGACTGCGCCCCCGATCAAGACAATAGCAACCTTTAAAAATGTTGTTGAGATATGTTTCATAATAAATACAGAACTTATTGGCTCATAGTTAAGTATATACTATTATTTATCGTTTGTCAATAAATAATTATTGTTAATCGCACCTATAATGTAATTTTTTATATGCGTATTTTTTAAGTATAGCCTTTTGTAGTAATCTATGTGAGGATACTGCTGAATAATGGTTGTAATAAAAGATAAAAACCTCCTATAGATTTGTCATTTAAAATGTGGTACTCTTATATATCTGCACAATCTCAATATGGATCGACAATTCTATAAAAAAATCACTAAAGTTATACTCTTTTCCTTTTTCATAGTAAGTCTATTTGGTTTCTTTTTTATTACTAGTCGTAAGCAAGATGCAAGCGCAGTATCTGAAATTGAATATGTAAATAAGCCTCAGAATATTGAGTTGACGATTACAGATAGTACATCAGTTGCTGCTTCTGAGAGAACCCCCGTGAGTATAAAAATCACTTCAATACTTGCTAATAATCTTTCCTTTCCCATCTCGTACCAGACTGGTTGTGGCGTTGCGCCAATCTTATATGCACGTTCTATGCAGACGGGAAGAACATATAAACTTTTAGTAGAGAATAGTGCAGAGAATGGTGATAACAATAGTTGTATCTCACAAGACGTCATAATTACTCCTAACACTTCTCAAATACTTATGTCCGTATATCATTTAGATGAAGATGAAATGAATATGGAGGACGCAGGTACAATCTATGAAATAGAACAAGGTATATCGTACAGGATTCATACTCGTGAGGAAAAAGAACGATATAAAGAAACAGAAGAAGGTGTACTTCTTGATAACTTCCCTTTAAAACGTATACGTTCAAATAAGCTGCAGTTTTCTAGTAATAACTCTGAAGGCGAAGCAGTACAAGGTGTCAAGACACAAACGAAAGGGCTTCTTTCAAATACCCCAGCACCAACTGCTATACCTACGTCTGTAGCTGTCGGATTTTTTAATCCAAGCGCACAGAGTGCTGATACCGGTGGCGATAGAAACGGTTTTGATTCAAATCCCAAGCGGGCCTATACAAAGGATTCTTCTTTTGCAGTCGATAAGAATAGCGGTAGTGGCACTAGTAATAATTGCCTTGGAGCCGACAAAGATGGGCATCGCTTTTACAATTACAATATAGCACTGCCTGCTGGAGGTACACCATCAGGCATAGAAGTACAGTTAGTAGCCAAGGTTGACAGTACGGTCGGCACTCCGATAATGTGTGTGCAATTATCTTGGGATAGTGGCGCAACCTGGACGAATGCTCAAGTAACGTCCGGAATTACAAAGAGTAAAACAACATACACATTAGGAGGGCCCGCGAATGTTTGGGGACGTGCCTGGAAAGCTGAAGACCTCAGTAATCCAAATTTTCGTCTACGTGTGATCAATGTATCAAGTAATACATCTCGTGATTTCTCCCTTGATTGGGTAGGCGTAAAAGTTTACTATAAATTTGCGACTCCCACTCTTACACCAACAAGCATTCCTACCAATACGCCAACACCTCCTATTCCAACTCCAACTGTGCTGCCGCCTACAGCGACAATTACACCGACCCAAGGGCCCACTATCACTTCAACACCATCAATACCTTATCCTTATGACAGCCGCGTCGGACCGTTTTATCCGAAGGTACTTGTCATAGATTACAACACCACCGGAACAGCTGCTGACGGCTCAGAAGCTCTTACGAATCAACTAATAGCAGGATTAAAAACAGCATCAAGATATCATAATAGTTCTATTTCTAGTGCCAACTTTTCAGTCTTCCGCAGATTTGTTGAAAATAAACCTCCACCACTCAATGCATCTGGCAAGGCAGACTATCCTGCAATCTATGCAAAATATGATATTTGTACCATAGCAGCCACTCATGGAGTAAATTTTGTATGGATCTGGGCCAGTGGGCTTACTGAAAATTATGCAGGTACTTTCGTAGAGAGTGTTGCGACTGGACCGACATTTAACTTAACCTATGGCATCGATGTTCCGACATGTCCAGGTATCACGGTGACGACCTTCGGTTTAAATTATAATACCTCTGTTGCAAATGCGGTTCATAGCTTTGGCCATTATATTGAGAATGTTGGATATTATGCCTTTGGACCTGTAGATTTTGATACAATGGGTGCTAGTGACATGTGGGATCTCTTCGATGGACAAGCACCCCGATATCGTAGTTACACAGGGCCCGTCAATAGTAGTACTGCTCATTGCGGAAATATTCATTTCCCACCCAACACACGCACAATATGGGATTATGCCAATACAACTACTGTCCAATCTAATTGTGAGACCTATAATCCCGGTAACCCTTCAGCACAAGTATATGCTCCAGTAAACGCTTCAACGTGGACTCAAAAATATACGTGTGATCCTTCTATTCAGGACAATCCAGATGCTTGCCGATCACAGCAGTATTTTACTTGGTGGATGCAGAACCTTCCCGGATACGATAATAATATAAAAGATCTAAGTCAAAATCCGATGCCAAACTGGTGGCAATATATTCTTTCGATAGATTCTACAATCCGATTTAATTAAAGCCGTTGATTTATTTACTTGTTTTAGTTTTGTTTAAAACATCCATGGTAAAATAGAGAAAATAATGAAACAAGACGAACCTATGAAAAAACATCGCATCTATACAATGAGTTTTGCACGAGTTTATCCCGAATATGTTGCAAAAGCCGAGCGAAAAGGGCGCACCAAGGCCGAAGTTGACAAAATTATCGGTTGGCTTACCGGTTATACACAACAGGAATTAGATGCAGTGCTTGAAAAACAAACAGATGTAGAAACTTTTTTTGCGGAAGCTCCTCACTTAAATCCTTTGAGAAGTTTAATTACAGGGGTGATCTGTGGCGTGCGGATAGAAGAGATTGAAGACCCTCTGATGCGTGAAATTCGTTATCTTGATAAGCTCATTGATGAGCTGGCAAAAGGAAAAGTTATGGAAAAAATTTTGAGGGAGGGATGAATCTTTTAGCATTGCACTTTTAATTTTTGACCGACATTTAGCAGATTAGAATTAAGTTCATTTTCTTTCATAATATCTAAATATTTTGTTCCATCTCCCAATTTCTTGACTGCAATATTCCATAAATTATCTCCTTCCTGTACCACGTAGGTGCATTTTTTTCCTGAAAGATCTGTAGTCCCTAATACATTGCTTCCAGCATTTATTACTTCTTTAGGGAATACAGACAACATTCGTGATAAAAAGTTTTTATAAAATGTTTTTCCACCTTTCGTATTACTAAGGGTTTTAATTTTTATAGTATTTCCCCATTCACCTGGCATACAACCGTTTCCGGAGCGTACTTTGAAATAGTATGTAGTGTTGGGTTGAAGATAGTTGATAGTAAAAGATATGACACCTGATGCATTTGACTGATCAAATTCGGCTCCATATTCTTCGCTATCTTGAGTTTTTCCATATGCTATAAAGTATTTATTAGATTCAGAAACAGGTGAAAAATATACGACTGCCTGTTTGTTATTTACATCTATTTGAAATAAGTCAGGTGTATTGGTTGGCATAGATGCGGAACAGGACGGAGTGTTTGTTGTCGATTGAGAGGCCTTATTGCTAGATGTTGGTATTGGTGTAGCTGTAGGGGTGGGCAAGGGTAACGTCCCGACATATAATCTTCCTCCAGGTTTACCAACAAGTAATGTGCTTCCATCGCGACTAATTGCTGCCGGCTCCCAAAAATAGTTAGTATTTCCAATGGGCTGGGTTTCATACCAATATACTCCACCATTTGTAGACAAAAATAATCTTCCATTTGCATCGCTTCCGCTACCGACAAATATTCGCTGACCATCATTACTCATTTTTGCGACTCGCCAATCGCGATTTACATTCCCAAATAGTTGCTTTTCTGACCAGGTATTCCCACCATCTGTTGAGAGGTACAAACGTCCATTGTCTTCACCGGCAGTCATTGTCTGTCCATTACCGTCTACTGCCAAGCTGATCCATGAGCGATCGCTGTTGCCTGCAGGCTGTACTTCTGTCCAACTGGAACCACTATTGGTTGAACGATAGATTCTTCCACTATATATACCGGCAAGTATTGTCTGACCATCACCACTCACTGCGGCGGGGAGCCATCCTTTATTTGCATCTCCATCTGGCCGTGTCTCTGTCCAGGTAGTGCCTCCATTGGTAGATCTGTATAGTCGTCCATTACTTACCCCGGCTATCATCACTTGTCCATTTGTGCTCATTGCAGCTCCATAATACCACTGGCTATCAGTATCTCCGGCAGCTTGAGTATCTGTCCAGGTCTCGCCACCATTGGTAGATAGATATAATCTGCCACCGAACACGCCCGCAAGTACTGTCTGCCCATCACCACTCATGGCAGTCATATACCATTGTTTATTTGAATTTCCTGCCGGTTGTACTTCTCTCCATGTATACCCGTGGTCGGAGGACATATATAAACGTTGACCACTTTGTGCTGTAATTATATGCTGACCGTTATTGCTCATTGCTGCGACTCTCCATGAATAGTCGTTATCTCCGGCAGGCTGCACTTCTCTCCAGGTAGCTTCTATTGTTTGAACTGGTGGCGTGATCGTTGGCGTTGGGGTTATGGTCGGTGTTGGGGTTAGTGTTGGAGTAGGTGAAGGTGTAGGTGTGCCTGTAGGTACTGATACTAAAAATACAGCAACATTATCATCAGTTGTAGGTACAAAGAGAGCAATAGTTCCTCCTCCAAAACTAAAAGCATTAATTAAGTACGTTGCTTCATTACTTCCGCTTAAAAGTGCTGATTCGGCAAAGGTACCCGTTGTACTCAGTCTCTGAACTCTCGAATCCAAGACACTGGTAACATAGATATTTCCTAGACCGTCTAGTGCGACTCCTGCGGCTATGGTAAATTGTCCGTTTCCTGTTCCGGTTGAGCCAAATCTTCGTACAAATACCCCCGCAGGATCAAAGACCTGAATTTGATTACTCGTGGCATCAGCGACATATACTTTTCCATCAATATCTACACTAATACCGGTGGGAGAATCAAACTGGCCATCACCACTGCCTGGGCTTCCAAATTTTCTTATAAAATTCCCGTTGGTATCAAATACCGAAACCCGGTCATTTCCCGTTTCTGTAACATATACGTTGCTATCTATATCAACAAAAATTCCAAAAGGTTGGTTTAGTTGCCCATCGGCAGAACCCAATCCTCCCCATTCATCAAGATAGGTACCATCCGTATCAAATTTTTGAACACGGTTATTATTGGTATCAACGACATATATATTATTTGCTATATCTATCGCAATACCAGTGGGAGAATCAAATTGCCCTGGTCCAGTACCCAAGCTTCCCCATTGGTCAACATAGAGAAGTGTATTATTAAATCTTTGAATTCGATTATTGCTTTGATCTACAACAAATATATTGAAAGAAGAATCGATGCTGACAGCTACAGGATCATTAAATTCTCCATCTCCTGATCCAGTTGTCCCAAAATTCGTGAATTCACTCATGGCAGCAAAAGTGGGTCTTGCTGTAATAAAAAAAGTCAAAACGCAAATAAACAAGCTGGCAAAAAAAAACAATTTCCGATTCATAGTTTTATTATTGCAGATTATGAAATAGAAAACAGCTTGGATATAAGCCGGGATACATATGGAGAAAAGTTATAAATATAGATAATTTGTGGTAGGGGATTCGTGATGTATTAATTTATTTCTTAGAGAATCTTTTTAAAGCTCTAGCCTTCGCACGCTTGATCTCAACTTCGCGATCGCGAGGTACGGCATTGGTGGTAAGTGAATCTAATAGAATTTTGATATCTTTTGCGATTTTTTCAACCGCAGTATTGAAAGCAAGCTCATTCACTTTGGAAGGTTGCCGAAATCCTGCGAGTTTTCGGACGAATTGAAGTGCTGCTTCTTTGATTTCTGCATCCGATGCAGGGGGATCAAAGTTAAATAATGTCTTTATATTTCTGCACATATGTAATTTTAATATATATTCATAGTTGAAAATTTATTTATCAACAAGTTTTACCATGTAGATTTGCGGAAGTATTTCTGAAGTTTATTACTCCCTTTTTTTGCCGTAGTTATCGACATTTCGTTTCCCCAATCTCCTGGCATGCATTCATTTTTCGCAAACATTTGAAAATAGTATTTTTTGCGTGGCTCTAATGAATTAATTGTATAAGAAAGAACACCGCTTGCAGCTCCTTGATCAGTGAACACACCAAATCGACGATCACCCGAGGAGTATCCATAGGACACATAATAGTTTGTCACTCTTCCGGGCAGTGGTGCAAAAAAGAGTGTAGCGTGTGTGTCTTTGACATTAATTTGAAAAAGATCAGGTGTTTTATCAGGACGAACTGCTCCACAAGATGAAGAATAGGTGTTGGAATTATTAGTTGAGTTATTGTTTGATGAAGACGGGGGCGCCGGGGCAACCGGCCGCGGTGAAGTATAGAGTCGTTGGCCATTTGTTCCAACCAAAAATCTCTGAGTATTTCTGCTTATTGCTGCAAAGACCCAGTTATTGGTATTGTCTCCGATTGGTTGTGTCTCATTCCAGGTTGAACCACCGTCTGTAGATAAAAACAGTTTTCCAGTGTTATCATAGCCTCCTATCATGGTTTGACCATCACCACTTATGCTGGTAGCGCGCCAATTATAATCTTGATCTCCATCTAGCTGAAGTTCAGACCAGCTCGATCCACCATTTGTAGACATGTACAATCTTCCACTATCTGCCCCAGCTAACATTTTTTGACCAGTTGAGTCTGTTGCCAGCGATAACCAGCCCCAATCTTGATCGCCCATCGGTCGTACTTCTGACCATGTTGCTCCATTGTTTGTAGATTTCCAGATCCTTCCGTTATAGACTCCAGCCAAGAGAGTATGCCCATCTCCACTTATTACTAATGGATACCATTGTTGTCCAGTTGTGCCAGGTGGGACTGTTTCAGTCCATGTTGCCCCACCGTTGGTAGAGAGATATAATCCACTTCCATTTGAACCAGCCAACATAATCTGCCCATTTTCACTCACTGCAGATCCTTGCCATTGGCTATCAACATCACCGGCAGCTCGTGTATCTGACCAAGTGGATCCGCCATCTGTAGATAAATACAAACGACCATTATATGCTCCCTCCAACATTTTCTGTCCATCTCCGCTCATGGCGGAAGTATACCAATCAAGATCAATGTCACCCGCAGGTTGAGTTTCGGTCCAGGAATAGCCTCCATTCGTTGATATATATAATCTCCATCCACGTGCCCCTATAAGTATTGTCTGTCCGTCGGAGCTCAAACTTCCACTGAGCCATACATTATCTACATCTCCAGCTGGTTGTATTTCACTCCAAGAAACATCTGCCAACACCGCTGGAACAGAGAGAAATAAATTAGAAGTAATTACAAGAAGTACAAATACACGAAGAAATATTTTTCTCATTATTTTGAGTATAAAGAAGTCTTAAAAAAAACTCAACAGACATTGGGTTGTCACACTATGAGTATTATGAAGGGTTAAAGTCAGAGTTTAAAAGAGAATAAACTTCATCGGCCAGTTGTCGACTCTTTGCCTTTTCCTCTTCGGAAAGTTCTGCATAGCCGCACATTGCTTCTCTCCATTGCTGGACTTGAGAAGCAGGAATTGTCCAGCTACCATCTGGATTTTCTACTCCCGATGCAAATATTTCCTTCATCCAAGATCCCCATATTCCATGCTGCATAGCAGCCACTTTCTCTCTTAAAGTTGCCGTTTCAAGTTCATTTGATGGACGTCCTGTTAGAGTATACAATTTTTCAGTGTTTGACATAAACAATAGTATTATACATTAGCGCTACTGAAAGTCATTGTTTGTTATGAAGGTCTAAAGTTGAGTGCTGAGCCAAATGGAAGCGATGAAAGAAAAGATGAATGATCCTAAGATTATGCAGGATTGGATGGATGAAAAATGAAAAGAATTGTTTGGGTACATACTAAACCGTTATCTCTATCATTAGATTTATCTTCTTGTCTGCTACTATATTCTCTTTTTTGCGAACCTCTGCTTTAAGAGGAAATACATAACCACCTGACTCTTTGTCAGGAAAAATTGATGTTTTCCAACTTGTTTTGCCTAGGGTTACAATAATCGGAAGCGATCCCCACCCTCTTTTTCTGTCTCCAAAATGTTGTTTTATATCTTTAGAAATATCGTTGGGAACCGTGGCAAAGTGCCAGCCAGCCATTCCAGGATAAAGCCAAACATTGGTTTTGAATTTGTACTGATTATATTGCATACGAATACAAAGTATTTAATTCTTGTCGGGCACAAACCGGAGAGCCACAGAGTTCATACAGTATCTTTTACCAGTAGGTTCGGGGCCATCATCGAACACATGTCCTAGATGGTTTCCACAGGGGTCTAGAACTTCTATCCGATCATCTCCCAAGGCCCTTTCTTTTCTAAGTACAAGCGCATTCATATCGATAGGTGCCCAAAAACTTGGCCAACCTGTACCGGAGTCAAATTTCTGTTCAGATCGGAAGAGAGGTACATCGCAGCCGACGCTATAATATGTTCCGTTCCGTTTTTCGCTGTTTAAATCACCGGTAAATGGGATTTCTGTACCTGCTTCTCTTAAAATGTGGTATTGTTCGGGGCTTAGAATTTGTTTCCATTGTTCATCGGGTTTTTGTTTATCGGGATTAAAAGAGCCTGCGATAATCATGCCGGATGCCGTTTCTAGCGATGAGTTTTTCGTCTCTTTCGGTTGCTGAATAAATAACAGAACTCCTCCTATTAGGACAAGTGCGAGTATAACTAGAATAAAAAAATTCTTGTATTTATGGTGTGGGCGGAAAATCATATTATTATTTATCCAAATGTAAATGCATACAGTTCTGCATTATTATCTTCAAATTCCAAGCGTAAGTTGTGATTGCCTGGCGCTGGCAGTTTAATAATCTTATATAGGGTATCCACGTCTATGGTAACAGTTCCATTAATGACATCCTTTCCAAAAAACTGTGTTGTATCATCAATATATATCTTTATTTTTGCAGGTGATCCTTTTGATCTCATAACTAAGAATACTTCTTGAGCGTCAAAGTTCAGATGAAGTTTTGCTCCTATTTGGGGATTGGCATATTCTTCCATAACATTCCAGTCACCCTCATAAGCCATTTCATTGTATCCTAGATTAGATGGAGTTGTATAATGACCTAAAGTATCTTTTTCTATATCCTCAGGCGAAGCAAAATGATCAATGCGTCCATAGCCCAAATATATTTCAGGAGTTTTGGCTTGAATCTGATAGGTTGGGTTGTTTATCTTAGATGATACATCAGTGGCTCCTGCTTCCTTCAATAGTTCTTGGATAACTTTTTCAGATTCATCATAAGCTCCTTCACCAAAGTGGGAATAACGAATATACCCTTCTTTATCAATAAAGTATTTAGCGGGCCAGTAACGATTGTTGTACGCTCTCCATGTAGCAAAATCATTATCTTGAACTATTGGGTAGGTTAATTGAAAATCCCTGATTGCTTGAGCAACATTTTTTTGGTTTTTTTCAAACTCAAACTCAGGAGCATGAACACCAATGATGACTAATCCTTTATCTTTATATTTCTCATTCCAATCTTTCAGATAGGGTAGAGTCCTTTGACAGTTAATACATGAGTATGTCCAAAAATCGATAATAACAACCTTGCCTTTTAACTGCTCCAGTGTTCTTGGTCCATTGTTAAACCAAGTTCCTCCTGGAATTATCTCTGGGGCCTTAACACCTTTGGGTAAAATGAGATCAAACATCGGTTTTCCCATGTCAACTTTTTTCATTTCAGTACCAGATTTTTTATCTAATTGATTACGAATCAATTCATTATCTTCAAGTTTAGTGAGGCCAGTGCCATATTGAGGAAATGTATTTAAGACAAATATCTGGAATCTGCGATCAACATTAAAAAATATTCCTATTGCAGTCACAATCATTAATACACCGAATACTTTTTGAATATACCCTAAGTTTGAAAGTAACCACGGCACACGGCGAAGTGCATTCTGTCCGCCAATCATGATAAGAAACATTGGGATGGCTGTGCCAAGTGAGTATGCAAGAGTAATCAGGAATGCGTCAAAAGTCACAGTACCAGTGATCGCAAGAGAGATAACTGAGGCTAGAATAGGACCGACACATGGCGTCCAAAGAAGACCGACTGAAAAACCAATAAGTAATCCTCCTCCAATACCAGTTCGCCCTTGGCTATTTGGCATAAAGTCAGCTAATTTTGAAAATAATCTCTCTATGAGTATTTGAAATTGAGGAATAAGCAATGATACTCCAAATCCCGCGATTACAATCACGGAAACAAGACGAAGCGTTTCGGCAGGAATACCAGATAAACGGACAATGGTTGAAAGGAATAGTGTAAAGAAAGTGAAACTCAAAATAAATCCAATAACAACTCCCATTGGTCTGGACTTTCCTGTATTCACACCACCGATACTGGAGGTAAGAATGATTGGAAGAATTGGGAGGATACACGGTGAAAGCACTGTGATAACTCCAGCTAAAAATGCAAATGCGATTAGTAATATCATATTGTAATTAACCTCTGATACTGGTTTTTGTATTAAGCAAAAACCAGAACCACAGATTACTTAATATTAGAAAGTAATTCGTTTATTTGTCCACCGTTCCATTTTGTTACTTCTTTTCCAGAATTATCAATCTGGACAAAAGTATGCTGATACGTAATTCCGTACTGTTTAGCAAGCTCTTTTTCTTCCTGGTCTGTTTCAGGATCATTGTAATTGACTCTGATTAGGGTTACATCTTCAGGAATTTTACTTTCATTTTTTGTAAAATTTGTATCGGCCGGTTTGCATGTCGGGCACCACGAAGCGTAGAAAAATAATATACGACGATTATTGGATGCACTGTCGAGTGCTGATTTGCTGTACTGAACATATCTAGAGCTAGCCATTTTATTATCCATCATCTGATCATTTTCCAAGACGCGGTCATCTTTTTGCATCATTGCATTTATTGGTTCCATACTCGTTTCTACTTTAGGCATCATAGTCTCATCTTTTTTCATCATGGAATCAGATTGGGAAGAATTCTGCGAAAGCGTATAGACTCCAAAGCTAAGGATAGCCACAAGTGCAATAATTGCGAAAATTATTATTGGATTTTTCATATATTTAAATTCACCTCCGATCTAATTTCATCCTAGTAAATTAAAATATAAATGTCAAGTCGACTTTACATTTTAAAATGAGAATAGATGCGTGAGAGAAGTTTAGAGAAGATCATTGCACAGAGCGCAATGACAAGCCATGGATCGATTTCATGTTTTAAAGCTTGAAGAATAATCCCAATTATCAAGGTGCCAACGCCAACGAGATATGAAATTCTTCCGGCGGTAAGAATGTGTACAGTCTCTCTTTCATCGGAGGATTTTTCTCTGAAGAGATAAGCAGCGAAGGTGAGAAATGAAACTATGAGAGTGATGATCAGCATTGACACCATGGTGTCTGGCATGGTGAGATGTCCTGGATTTAAAAAGAGAATAGCGATTCCTAGTATTAGTGTTGCACTGATAGTTTCTATAATCATATTTACTTCTCTATTGTAAACAATTTCTCAACAGTCGTGTTGAAATACTCCGCAATTTTCAAGGCAAGCAAAACTGATGGTGTATAGTTACCTTTTTCAATCGCAATAATTGTCTGGCGTGTTACGCCAACAGCCTTCCCAAGTTCTTCTTGGGTAACTTTATTTTTATTGCGATAGTCCTGAACAAAATTACTGACATTCTGACTCATGATATCGGTATTTTACATGATTTAGCTTCGGGGTGCATGTCTTGGCTGCCTACATGGGACTATGTTTGAAATTCTATAATTGCACATAGTCTATAATATTTAGATGATTAAGAAAGATTTTTTGAGAGTTTCACATAGAGGATTTGGTCAACAAGCAGAGTTTCGTTATGCTCTGAAAAACGACAAACATTATGTATTTAATCAACTAACAGGATTTGAACTGGGACTAGAAAAGGGCGCAAATGCTTTAGAAATTGATTTACATAGAACTTCAGATGGACATATTGTAACTGCTCATGGTATTCCTTTTTCAAAAAAGCTAACACTAACCCTTCAACAATTTCTAGACAAAAATCCAGAAGCAATGACGTTTCTTGAATTAATAGATTGGTTATATCATCAGAAGATTAATATCTATTTATATTTAGAATTAAAAGCTGAGATATGGATAAAAGAGATTGTTAATATAATTGAGCAATTCGCTCTACAAAATAACGATAAAAGTGTGGAGATCATAGATTATCTTTATAATCATATTATTCTGTACGCAGAAAATAATAATTATCTTGCAAATCTTCTCAAGGAAAAAAAGGAATTACAATTATTAACGTTAGAATTAAAAATATGCGCGGTGACAAATTCACTCCTTAGTCGAAGAGCCATCGATTATTATGCAGCTTTAGGTACAAGTAACTGTAAGTTGTATGGTGTTGAGCAAGGCATGTTTATATGGGGTAATCCTCTAATATTGAACTTATTAAAGGTATCTCCGATTAGAATTAATTATTTCTCAAATCTTTCTCAACTTGTTGAGTATACACATAATAAAGAAATGATATTTATTGTTGGAACTGTAGATGATCCATATTGGATAGCAAAATTTATAGATAGTGGAGTAGATGGTATTGTGCCGAATAATCCCGGATATTTTTTTGAGAGTAAAACTAATATCCAGAACTCAATAAAATTAAAAGAAAAGTACATACCTTCTTCTGTAATAAAAAGACTTTTTTAACAATAATTAAAAAGTAATGCCATAAAAGATATGTGACTGTTATTAGAATTGGAATATATCTCTCTATAAGGCTTAAAAGAGTGTATAATACTGCCTATGAGTGATCGTCTATTTAAGGAAGTCCGGTATGATCTTGGGACTCTCGTAAACTATATTGAAATGGGGGAGATCGGGTTACCAGATATACAACGTCTTTTTGTCTGGAAAGATGCAAAAGTACGTGACTTATTTGACAGCATGTATCGTGGATATCCAGTGGGCTACTTACTCTTCTGGCAAAATGCCTTTGATGAGGACTCTCGACAGATTGGTGTAGATAATAAACAGAAACCTCCGAGGCTCTTAATAGTAGATGGACAGCAACGACTTACTTCATTATTTGCAGTCATCCTAACTGTGCGTATTTGATTTGAATTTTCAGCGGAAAGCACTATAAAGGGAAAGTGAGATATATTGGGGTGAATGCCTTGGCTTTTATCTTTGTATTGGAGAAAATTCATCTCGCTTGTCTTTTCATATCCACCTGCAAGTCCGGCAGTCATATGTCCAAGAGCATTCATGAGCCTACCTGTTTCAATTTTCTTATTTAATATTGCGATAAATCGCTTTGAGTTTTCATCCGGAAGTTTTTCCATACGGTTTTATATTTCTATTTCACGTTCGCCGAATACTATACCACGTCCACCTACTTGAACTCGTGTAATTTCGGTGTCTTTAGTAGTTAAAGTTACGACTACCTCAGAAGGTTTATTCATTGAATATCCTTGTTCAAATTTCATATCGCTGAGTTTATCAAGTTTGCCATATTTAAAAAGATAGCAGGCGAGAGCACCATTGGAACTACCTGTCGCAGACTCTTCATTTATTCCATATAACGGTGCAAAATTTCTACTATGAGCAATTGATTCTTGATTTAGAGTATCAAGGGTAAATACATGAAATCCTACTGTATTCGTCTTTTTGTTAAATGTATTCATTTTTTCAAAATCTGGTTTTAATTCAAAGAGAGCAAGGCGATCAGCTATAGGAAGCATAATGTCTCTTAAACCTGTAGAAACAATTTGTGGTTTGAGACCTGTTTTTGTTATAAGTGTTTCATCTATCTGAAATATATCTGTTATATCTTTAATATCTACTGTTTCAGCATATGATGGCAACGAC
>CAZMJG010000015.1:0-20982 GCA_964566675.1 uncultured Gammaproteobacteria bacterium | reverse complement strand
ATGGACCGCGCTCACAGGCTCGAGTGCCACTTTTAATGATGATACAAAAGGCATTGCAATTGGTGGATATATTTATTATTTACGAGGTAGTAATACAACAGACTTTTTTCGATACGATATCGGAGGAAATTCATGGCTTAATATGTCTACCGCTCCTTCTACCGCAGGCAATGGAGCCAGTCTTTCATACACAGGATCAGGTGACTATATCTATGCAACAAGAGGTAATACAACAACTGCATTCTGGAGATATACGATATCTACAAATACCTGGAGTGATGCTGCAGTGGCGGATTTACCCGCAGACAATGAAGCCGCTTATGGGTCTCGTCTTATCTCCGATGGGACAGATGTATATGCAATTACGGGAAATACAATACCTAATCTATTAAAATATACCGTTGGTTCAAATAGTTGGAGTACGGTCGGGACATTGCCTTTTACTCCATATTATGGTACGGACCTGCAATTTTATAATGGAAAAATATATGTCACCGAGGGTTATTATAAAAGAGCATTATGGGAATATACTATTGTAAGTAATACCTGGCGGAGGCTTTCTGATATGTCGGGGTATTATGTGACTGATGTTGGAGCCTACAATGGAGCCGCCATCGCACTGGATACAGTAAATAATGTCTTTTACATTACTGCTGGTAATAGTATCTCTCGTGTCTTGACATATACTCCTTCAAATGTAAATTATGCCTCTGGGGGGACGTGGATTGGTGATGTGATGGATTTAAGCTATGTATCTAGTTGGAATTCAGTAACAATCGGAAGTACGACACCATCTGATTCCAGTATTACTGTTCAATCTAGGACGAGCGCAGATCTTAATACGTGGACTAGTTGGGAAGGACTTTCAAGTGGAAACATAGCCTCGACACCACAACGATATCTACAGATAAAAGCCATTATGGCAAGTTCTACAGATCAATCATCTACGCCTACTTTAAATTCTTTGACAGTATCATATGAAGGAGATACCACAGCACCTTCAAATCCATCGGGTATAACAGCATTTTCTCAAGCAGTTGGAGGAATTTCACTTGTATCAGGAACAAGTTACGGATACCAATATCCAAGTTTTACTTGGTCTGGAGCCTCAGACGCTCAGACAAGCGTGGCTGGTTATTATGTGTATTTTGGTACAAACAATAGCGCAGATCCGACAACTCTTGGGAATTTTCAAACCAGTAATTCATATTTAGTAACTACGCCACTAGATGCAACCAGTTACTATTTGAGAATAAAAACCAAAGATGCAGCAGGCAATATATCGAGTTCCACATATAGTGCTTTTACCTATGTCTATAATGGTATTTCACCTCCACAAAGTAGTAGCCATACTCTAGGTACCGATTTTCAGACTGGTACTGCTTCAAATGTTGATACCTCATCTGATCAAATAAAGTTAAGTGGTAAAGCTGGATTCTGGACACAGTCCAGGCTATCCACGGCTCCTGGCGGTATAAATTATGGTGCAGCGTTTGCCTATGTCTCAACTTCAAATAAACTGTATACATTTCAAGGAGGAAATGGCACTGGATTTTATTCATATGATTTAGCCACAAATGTTTGGGCATCACTTGCGGTAGCTCCAGCTGGTGTGCAGTTGGGTGGAGGAGTGGTTGAGGGTCCGAGCGGATATCTATATGGAGCAAGAGGAAATGGCACATCTGCTTTTTGGCGCTATGACATAGCAGCAAACTCTTGGTCAGATGCAGCCGCTTCCGATGCGCCGTTATCTATCGGCTATGGAGGTTCGCTAAAGTACGATGGCGCTCGCTATATTTATGCACTGAGAGGAAATAGTGATGATGCCTTTATGAGATATGATACCCAAACTGACATATGGGAAAATTTAAGCAATGTTGACTTTGATGCACCAACATCGCATGCGAATAATCTCGTATATATAGGTGGAGATCTTGCATATGATCCAGACGGCACAATGTATGCGATACAAGGGAATACATACACAGGTTTTAGTTCTTACTCAGTCGCATCTGGAAGTTGGAGTTTCCTACCTGATTTGCCAGTGTTGCCATATGATGGAGGCCAAATAGAGTATGACAGTACAACCAATGCAATATATTACATTTCTGGCTGGTCTATGCCGTTCCTGTATAAATTTGATATAGGGACCCAAACATGGACTAATCTTGCCGATGCTCCAAGTACATTTACTTCCGGTGCATCCATGAGGGTGGTAAATGGCTACATATATGTGTTGCGGGGTGGAAGTAATACTACTTTTTGGAGATACAATATAGCTAAAAATTCTTGGGAAGTTCCGATGTATGGTTTATTTGGACCAGAGTTTCGAGGATCGGATCCACGAGGTTATAGTTACGGGGCCAATATAATCAAAGGAGATGGTAATAATTTTTATCTTACTCGAGGCGGGATGGATAATATATTTATCCGCTATGATTACACTACGGGAGAATCAACACTCTTGTCCAACGCTCCTGCCGGGTTTTATCAAGGAGCTGCACTTGTATATGATTCGACCGCAAATAAAATATATGCGACAACAAATACATACGTTCGTCAATTATATGTCTATGATATAGCTACGGATACGTGGTCTACCGAAACTTCTGATCCACCACCATTTGATGTAAGTACAGGATCTGCTATGACCTATGATGGGAGCCGTTATATTTACTGGTCACGCGGTGGTAATACCAATACATTTTATCGTTTTGATACGCAAGGGTCATCTGGTAGTAAATGGAGTGTTATGGCAGTTGCTTCAGGCACATTAAATAATGGATCAGATATTCTTTATAAAGGTGGGTATATATATGCCCTACGCGGAAATGGTACTATCTCCTTTTATCGTTATACGGTGGGTTCCAATACGTGGAGTGACCCAGCAGTTGCAGATTTACCTACAGGAGCAAACGTGAATATTGATGGTTTTCTTATCAATGGAGATAGTAATACGATATATGCCTGTATTGGAAATAATACCGTATCTTGTTATAAATATTCGATATCGGGGAATAGTTGGACTGCTATCGCAAGTCCTCCAGCCAACATCTATATAGGAGGAGCTGGAGCCTCAAATGGTAGTGATAGACTCTATATTATTCCGGGTCAAGGCACTAATACATATGCAAATGGCTTATATAGCTATATTATTCAGACGTCAAATAGCTCGGTTCAAGAATCGGGGTCATTTACCTCTGTATCTCATGATTTGACCTCAGTATACAAATATGCAAACATTACAGTCGGTTACACATCGGCTCCTAATAACAACCTCACTGTCTCGACTCGCACTTCAAGTGATGGCTCTACCTTCACAAGTTGGTCTGAAGCATCGGAACTTAAAAATATAGGAGCAAATTATACTTACAAAATTACTTCTCCCGCAGCCAGGTATATACAGGTTAAGTTTGATTTAACATCATCTGATGGTGTAAATACGGGCATCATTAATGATTATGTAATTAATTATTATCAAGACATTACAAATCCTATAAACCCAACAAGTATTTCTGCCTTCAGTACGGCATCTGCAGGAGTCGGGTTAACCAATGCAAACTGGTATAATTTTTCTTCCCCTTATTTTGATTGGCCTAATGCTGACGCAGTTGGAGGTGCAACTGACGGTACAGGAGGAGCAGGCGTAAATGGTTATTATGTTTATTTTGGTACCAATGCACTTGCCGATCCAGTAACAGCTGGTACGTACACAACTGAAACATCATATTTGGGCACGGGAATGACAACAGCAAGCACTTATTATTTGCGTATTAAAACTAAAGATGAGGGAGGAAATGTAGCATCTTCTGCATGGGACGCATTTACCTATAAATATGATATTTCATTGCCCGTAAATCCCAGCACAATAGTGGCAAATCCTCCCGGATACAGTAATACCAACTCTTTTGATTTTAGCTGGTCGGGAGCAACCGATACTGGCTCAACGATAGCCGCATATTGTTATAAAACAGGAGCTGTGGGTTCTACCGATACCTGTATTACCGATACCGCTGTCACCGGTATTACAGCCTACACAACTGGGACGAATACATTTTATCTTCGAACAAAAGATACAGCTGGCAACTATTCAACAGATTACGCAACAGCATCATTTTATTACAGCTCCACGGCCCCCGGTGGGCCACAAGAACTTACAGTCACACCCAGTTCCAATACGGTAAACGAATTCGCATTTAGTTGGTCACCTCCCGCAACATACTATGGTACCCAGTCTGGGTTGCGGTATTATTATTCGGTAAATGCGTTGCCTACATCATCAAATGTGAATACTGTCGGTCTTTCGGTAACCTATTTATCCGCAAGTTCATATGCAACTCAAAAAGGTCGTAATACACTGTATGTCCTGACAAAAGATGAGGCTGGAAATATTGACTATAATAATTTTTCATCTATAGATTTTTATGCAGACACATCTGCTCCAGGTATCCCTCTTGATATAGATATTGCCGATGTCTCAGTAAAAGAAACTAAAAGTTGGAAGTTGGCGATATCATGGGAGCCACCTTCCACTTTAGGCTCTGGCGTTTCACAGTATAAAGTTTATCGTTCTGCGGCGGCTGGAGCTACCTGTTCTTCCGATTTTGATAGTTTTTCCTATCTATCTTCAACTACGGGAAAATCTTTCGTTGATACAGATTTGAGTCAAGTTAAGTATGCGTACTGTGTAAAAGCTTGTACCTCGACCAATGACTGTTCGGCGCCATCGGACAGTGTCTCATTTATGCCAGATGGCAAGTGGAGGGTGGCACCAGCACTTAGTGCAGAACCCACTGTGGTCGCCAAAACTCGAACAGGGACTATAAGTTGGGCTACTAGTCGTACTGCTAATTCATTTGTCAAATATGGCAAAGCTTCTGGTAGTTATGGTGATGAAGTGGGCTCATCAGAGCAGGTCACCTATCATGAAATTGATCTATCAAGTCTTGATCCAGGTACAACTTATTACTATAAAGTTCTATGGACAGATGAGGATGGCAATACAGGTGAATCAGATGAAGAAACGTTTGAAACTGGTGCAGCGCCCGTTGTATCTGAAGTGAAAATAAATAATATTGGTCTGGTAAACGCATATGTTACATTTAAAGTTAAAAACGCTATCAAAGCCAATGTCCAGTATGGAAAAACAATTACCTACGGTCTCACCGAATCTGTTTCCACTTCCAAAAGTGAATCAATATATACGATTCAACTTAATGCACTGACAGATGGTACTTCTTATCATCTGCGTATAGTAGCCGAAGACGATGAAGGTAATTCATACAATGGCGATGACTATACATTTGAAACACTGCCAGTGCCCAAAATTACGGCTCTTAAGGTACAACAGGTTGAAGGGATGCCTACAGCCACGCTTCGTTTACTTTGGACAACAAATACGCGATTGAGTTCGGTCGTGAGTTACTATCCGGCAGGACAACCGACATTTGCTAAGGATAGTATTAATTTGGCTCTCACAACAGTTCATGAGGCAGTTATTAAAGATCTTAAAGAAGAAACAGAGTATATATTTTTGGTAAAAGGTAAAGATATTGGCGGCAATGAAGCTAAAGCAGACGAAAGGAAAATCAAGACCGCTGAAGATTTGCGTCCTCCTGAAATAGCCAATTCACAGGTGGAGACAAGTATCGTAGGTGTGGGTGATGAAGCACGTGCTCAGGCTACTATCACCTGGGATACCGATGAGCCAGCCAGCTCGCAGATAGATTACGGAGAGGGTACATCTGGGACCTATTCTTCAAGCACGCAGGAAGATCCTATCTTGACCTACAATCATTCGGTGACTATCCCAGGGTTGAGTCCATCTAAAATCTATCATTTCCGTATAAGCGGCGCTGATAAAAATAAAAACAAATCATTTTCTCAAGATGTGGTCATCATCACACCCAATGCCACCAAAGATGCTTTAAATTTAGTAGTAGATAAGTTATCAGTCACGTTTGGATTTCTTAAAAAGAATTTGAAATAATCATATGTCATCACAATCAAAGCCATACATGCAAGTAAAGGAAATAAAAAAATCTTTTAAAATTAAGGATGGTGATGTGCAGGTTTTGAAGAGTATTTCTACCACTATTGGTCATGGTGAATTTGTGATCATTTTTGGTCCTTCGGGTTGTGGTAAGTCGACGTTTCTGCATACATTGCTTGGTCTAGAGCCTCCGACTTCAGGAAGTATAACCATAGATAATAAAGATTATTATTCAATGTCTGAAGATGAACGAGCTATGTATCGTCGATATAACTTTGGCATAATATATCAGCAGCCGCTGTGGATCACATCACTGAATGTCTACGACAATATAGCTTTTACCCTTCATCTACTTGACAAAAATAGTAATGAAATGATGAAACAGGTGCTTGATACTTTGTCCCTGGTTGGGATGGATCATTGGGTAAACTATCGACCTACGGAGCTCTCATCCGGTCAACAGCAGAAAATAAGTCTTGCACGCGCGTTAGCTCTTGATCCTGTACTTATCGTCGCCGACGAACCAACCGGAAACCTTGATACAGTATCAGGACAGGATCTTATCAATACATTCTGTAAACTCAATAAGATGGGCAAAACAATCATTATGGTAACTCATGATTTAGAGTATCTGCATTACGGGACTCATCTGATCCATATGCTCGACGGACAGATTGTAGAAGATGTATATCTTGATGAGCAAAATACAATAGCTCAGGTGAGAGGCAAGAGAGGACTGACTGGTGAAGCTACAGCTGCGTCTGAATCCAATGTTCGGGATCCGGATTTTCTTAAAAATATGAAACAAAAATTAGAAATATGAAATTTTCACACCTTATAACTAAAATTCCGGATTTGTTCAGAGCAATCGTAACTTTTTTTAGAAAGTCGCCAGCACTGAGTGTGAAGTTTTTTCATGGTGTCGTGATTTTTTCTAGTTTTTTTCTTATACTTTTCATTTTTGCTATCAACATACTGATCGGACTGATAGGTCGACTTCCAGGTGTCCATTTTGTTTATGATCTTTTTATACCATTCTGGAATTTTAAAGGTAGGACTATTTATAACTTTTTGCTTGAAAAATGTGAAGATTTGCGCCCATTTAAAGTAAAACGTCAGTATCTTATATATGTTGCCTACCAAAATTTAAAAATTCGTAAAAGTCGTTCACTCATTACAATATTGGGTATGTCCGTGGGGGTGGGTATCATTGTTTATTTGCTATCCCTTGGATATGGCATAGAAAAATTGGTAATCAATCAGGTGGCTTCGCTTGATGAACTGAAAATAGTCGATGTTACTTCGGGGGAAGCAAGCCGAAATGCGCTTAATAAACAAGTACTTGAAAAAATAAAAAAAATTAAATCAGTAGATACAGTTGTTCCTTTTATTTCTGTCGTTGGTCGTATGAATTATCGTAATGCCAAAACTGATATCGTTGTGTATTCAGTACCACCCGAGTATTTTCAGACTACACAGCCGACATTGCTCAAAGGTAAATTTTTTGCAAAACGTACAGAAAGAAACCATGTCCAAGGTCAAGTTGCTGGCATATATACCGAGCCAATTTCTGCTCAAGAGGGAAAGCCAGTACTTGCACACCATGTACGTTTCCAGATTCAACCCGATTCGTTTGTACCAGTGTGGCAGCGGTGCACAATGGATGCCCCGATGATTGGTGTGACTGTCCGAGGTGATGCAGAAGAGCTTATTGGCGAAACTGTATGGGGTGATGAATATGCTCCTTTTTATCCATTTGGTAGGTCAGGCTTTGATAAAGTACAACGCAAGTATTTGGGTCGATGGATTCAGGCAGAATTTCCTCTTTATCAGCAAATAGAAGGACAACAAGGAGTAGAGAGAATGATTGGCTCAAATGGTCAACCAGCCTGGAGCATGGGGTGTGTGCAGGAATCTGATCTTCAGATTACTCAGAATATGAAATTTGGTAAAAATGTACTAGGTGAATCGACCAGTAGCGCCGAGCTCGCCACGACCGATGCGGCTCCTGAATCTTCTGAAAGCGCTTTGTTGAAGAGTCTATTTGCAGGAAGTAAAATTTCGACCAATGAATCAGGACTTGAGGTTGTATATCTGGAAAAAGAAGAAAAGGTAGACAAACAAGAAAAGCTACTTCCCTTTAAAGGTAAAGTTTCGGGAGAGGCTATTATCTCGTCCGGCCTTATGAATATACTTGGTCTTACAAGTACAGATATAACTAAGCAATCTTTTAAAGTGTCATTCATTATCATTAAAAGTCTGATGCCTGAAACAAAAGGACGTATCATGACTGAAGAAGTGGAGTACAAAATTGCGGGAGTTGTGGAAGATAATGAAAATCAGTTTATTTATATACCTATTTCAGACATGCAAGTGCTTGGTGTCAGCAACTATTCACAAGCGAAAGTGATACTTGCAGATGAAAAGCAGATGCCTGAAGTCCGCAAAGAGATAGAAACGATGGGTTACAAAACCACAAGTACAGCTGATACGGTGTCTCAAATTGAAGGTTTTTTTGCAAATGTACGAGGAATTTTGGGCGTACTTGGTTTTATCGCCCTTGCCGTGGCTTCACTTGGTATGTTTAATACTCTCACTGTCTCACTTTTGGAAAGAACGCGGGAAATTGGAGGTATGAAAACAATGGGTATGGTCTCTGGCGAGATTCGTGAGCTTTTCCTTGCGGAGGCTATGATCATGGGCTTTGCTGGAGGGATCGGTGGGCTGCTCATGGGGATCGTTGTGGGGAAACTCACGTCGTATATAGTCTCCATTTTTGCGATTGCTCAGGGGGTAGGCTACTTAGAGCTTACCTTCATACCTTTTAATTTGACAATATTTATTATAATGTCATCGTTTGTAGTAGGTGTTTTGACGGGATTATATCCGGCCTACCGAGCTCAGCGTATATCCGCACTCAATGCCTTGCGTTATGAATAACTAGGTGTTCACTTGAGAAAGGGCTAGAGGTTGCGTATAATCTAAAGAGTTTATGAATAAATATATACCTCAAGATTTTGAAGACAAGTGGGTAGCTCAGTGGGAAAAAGATAAGCTTTTTCAAGCAAGCTATGCGCAAGAAAACGTCACTGCAGAGAATAAAAAGTATTTATTATTTGCGTTTGCGTACCCTTCAGGAAGCGGTTTGCATGTAGGGCATGTAGAATCGATGACCGCCCTTGACATCCTGGCCCGCTACTATCGTTCAATTGGTAAAAAAGTGTTTTTCCCGGTTGGATGGGATGCGTTTGGACTTCCGGCTGAAAATTATGCTATTAAAACTGGTGTTCCACCTGAAAAAACGACCCGTGATGCAATAAATACCTTTAGAAAGCAAATCAAGCGACTCGGTATTACCTATGATTGGTCAACAGAGCTTGCCACCTGTCATCCCGGCTACTATAAATGGACTCAATGGCTTTTTTTGCAGTTTTACAACAAGGGAAAAGCATACAAAAAAAGTGCTCCCGTAAATTGGTGTTCTTCATGCCAGACCGTACTTGCCAATGAACAAGTAGTAAATGGCGCCTGTGAGCGATGCGGCACTACAGTGATTCAAAAAGAAATGGAACAGTGGTTTTTCAAAATTACAGATTACAAAGATGAACTCATCAGTGGCTTAGATGATGTCGATTGGCCACATGCTACCAAGCAACAACAGCTTAATTGGATAGGGAAGAAATCTGGTATTAATATCACCTATGCGGTTGAAAATACTGAAGAACAAGTGACCTGTTTTACGACGAGGCCTGACACAAATTTTGGCGCAACATTTATCGTTTTGGCACCTGAGCATGATTTAGTAAAAAAAATTATAGCAGGAATAGTAAAAGTAGATGCTAAAAATGCAGAAGAAGTAAAAAAATATGCAGAATATGCAAAAACAAAAACAGAAGAAGAACGAAAATCGGAAGGAAAGAAAAAAACCGGTGTATTTACAGGATTATATGCCATAAATAATTTAAACGGGAAAAAACTGCCCATATGGACTTCCGATTTTGTCCTGGCCGGATTTGGCACAGGGGCCGTAGTGGGTGTGCCAGGTCATGATCTTCGCGATTTTCAATTTGCTCAGACGTTTGATCTTCCGGTGATTCGGGTCGTATCTGAGAAAGGCAATACTTCTGATATTACGACTGAAGATCAAGTGCAGGAGGACGAAGGTGTCATGGTGAATTCGGATTTTCTTAATGGACTAGATATACAGGCTGCTAAAGAAAAAATCATGGATTATCTTGAGGAAAAAGGATGGGGAAAGAGAGTCGTAACGTACAATCTTCGTGATTGGCTTATATCTCGCCAGAGATATTGGGGTCCTCCAATCCCAGTTGTCTATGACCCTGAAGGCAATGCCCACCCGGTCAAAGAGGAGCATTTACCATGGATATTGCCTACCGATGTAGATTTTAAACCCACGGGAGAAAGTCCTCTCAAAGTTTCTCAAGAATTTAAAGAACGCGTTGAAAAACTCTATGGAAAAGGATGGCGACCTGAATACGATACCATGGATACATTTGTAGATTCATCCTGGTATTTTTTACGCTATACCGATCCTCGCAATGAAGATGAATTTGCGCGTAAAGACCATCTGGCGAAATGGCTGCCAGCCGATTTTTACATGATAGGCCCAGAACACATAGTACTTCATCTCCTGTATAGTCGATTCTTTACGAAGTTTTTGCGTGATGAAGGATATCTTTCTGTAGACGAACCCTTTTCCTATATGCGACATCAAGGCATGATTTTAGGGCCAGACAACAGGAAAATGAGCAAAAGTAAAGGAAATGTCATAAATCCTGACATTGTTGTAAATGAGTATGGAGCCGATACACTTCGCATGTACGAAATGTTCATGGGGCCAATCGAGGCAGATAAACCGTGGAGTGAGGGAAGTGTCGGTGGTGTCTATCGGTTTTTGATGAGAATCTGGAAGAAAACGCAAGAATTACGAATTACGAATGACGAACTACGAGAAAATCACGAATTAGTTATTTCATTGAATAAAACGATAGATAAAGTGACACGTGATATTGAAAGTCTGAAATTCAACACTGCAATAGCTGCCATGATGACTTTTATCAATGAATGGGAAGCTGCTGACAATAGAGAAGAGATAGGAGATAAGGGAGAAAAGAGTCTTTCTATCGAAAATGCCAAAAAACTGCTAAAAATTTTGTCACCATTTGCTCCGTTTATGACAGAGGAACTATGGCATACAATATGTGGTGAAAAAATGTCAATCCATTTGTCAGAATGGCCTAAGGTAGATACTAGTGCTCTAAAAGATAGCACTGTCACTATTCCGGTACAGGTAAATGGCAGAATGCGAGGTACTATCACGGTCCCGCTTGATACTTCAGAGGAAAATGTACTTGAAGAAGCAAAAAAAGATGATAAAATACGCCCTCATCTAGAAGTTGGCCCGGTGAGGAAAGTGATTTTTATAAAAAATCGGATACTCAATGTGATTGTATAACGGAAATAACTGATACAGCAGGGGTAAAGGCTGCTAGGATAGGATATTATTGACAATATATATCCTATAGTATACAATATAGGATGCTTGAAACATTACCATCACAGAGACCACCGGAGCTTACCCAATACGAAGTGCTGAGAGCAGAATATGTGAAAGCTTTATCCTATGGGGTACGTGATGATGCAGCGAAAGAACAACTTCAAAACTATCTTCTTTTACAGGAGCACTCCGCAGAATCATTTCCTTTAATTGATCCCGATGAGTTACTTATACAAGTAGGTCAAGCTGGTTCTGTAAGTAGGAAAGAATTATTAGCACATATCGCAAGTGCCAGAGGGATTGAAGGTCGCGCTCTACTTGAATTCTGCGATATAATCCTTGGAGATCCAACGAAACCTCAATCCTGTTTCAGATTTCCTCTTATAGATGCTCAGCAAGATGAAGATACAGGAGTCCTTACATGTACTATTAGACCAAATGGCCTGCCCGAAAACCCCATGGAATATCAGCGATATCCACCAGACTATCAAGTAAATTTGCATAGTATGGCTCAGATAGAGGTGCATCCAAATGAACGATTGTGGACTATTGTCCGCGATCCGGAAAGTGTAACAGCACCCTTTATTCATCCACCCGAGATAAGAGGTGAACTTCAGGAAATATCACCAGATCCATCACCACTAGCCCGAGTAATGCTTAAATCTATTGGCTATCCACAAGGGAATGGAAAACTCGCAGATGGAGAAAAAAGAAAACTAGTATCTATGCATGCAGAAAATCCATGGTCTGGCGCTTCTGCCTTGATAGCTCATATTCAAAATGCAAAACTACAGCCAAGGGAATTAAGGAGCATGTTAGATAATTATTTAGAATTTCATGTCGCACTTGATCGTGCCGCATTTGGACAAGATAATAGGGTGTATAATGGATGGCCTGCATATATCCCAGATGGGTATACTTCACTTGGATCTACCCCTCAAGGCAATCCTGCTGTTCGTGATGTTGAAAAAATAGGTATACATAAATTACCTTTATTAAAAGGCTTTGTGGAAGATATGGTAGCTATTCTACTCAAGAATCCACCAGTAACCTCTGCAAACGTACAAAAACAAATAGTTGAAGCTGTAGCTGCATCTACCCTAAGAAGCTATCCCTATGACTACACTACTGCAAGAGCAAAGGCTTTAGGTAAAAAAGTGGGACGTACTATAGGTTTAGATGAAATTCAAGATGCTGGGGCAGCAGTGTGCAGACACCAGTCTTTGGATGTGCAGATAAAACTACAGGCCCTTGGAGTATATAGTCGACCACTAGATTGTGTACTGATTGATCGTCGTGGTAATAAACGCGAGCTTCTAGGACGACATGCATGCAATCTGGTACGAATTGGCTCAAAATGGCATATCCTAGATGTGACGAATTCAGGGCCAGTAGGTTGGTGGAAATTTGGAAAAGTTCCAATTGTTCATGAGCCTATTGCTGATACAGAGGATCCTTATGCATCAGGACAAAGTAGAAGCTGGAGAATTGGGGATAAAGAGTATTTTTTACCCGGTGGCCATGATTTCGAGGGATATGAGTACAATGATTATTACACCATAAAACCTCAAGAGAAATGAAAGTGTAATCTATAATTTATGCTTGCAGAAAGTTCACAATTGTTTTATATAGCTGAAATACCCCCGATAGCTGTATACATCTGTCAGAAGTAGTATAAGCCCTACAAAACCTTTGAATAATCCTATCTTTTCATTTCGGAGCGTATTGTACCCTGTGAATTCTGTATAAAAAACCTTTTTATTGTGTTCAATCATGTACGCATTCACGGCGGTTTCAAGTTGATATCTGCGTGGGTTTTTTTCATATACGTTTAACAGATCTTTTTTTTTCATCAGCCGAAATCCAGACAATACGATATCCTGTCTACAAGCTCTGGTGATCCAGGTGCCCTGTGTACTTCTCAAAATGAGCATATCTAACTCAGGATGCTCAAGCATCAGTCTACACGCATTGTCAATTTCTTCAATTTTGAGTCCTTTAAAATCAGCATCTATGAGGAGTATCAGATTTTCTTTTGCAGTCTTTAATCCTTCATAAACAGCAGCGCTTTTCCCATGATTGGTATCTATTTTGATGAGGTTGACCGGGAAACTATACTTTTTTATATCAATTTCAGGATTATCTGTCGAGCCATCATCCACAGCTATTATTTCAGCGAGGTAGTGAGATTGAGAAAGTATATCGAGGGTCGTATATATGCGTGGAACTTCATTAAAGAAGGGGACGATGCAGGAAATGCGGGGAGTTGCCATTAGGCTATTGTATCACTAAAGTCGCAGTTAAAATTATGTAACTGCGTAAGGGTTGAATAAGGAATGTTATTTTCTTTTGCTATTTTTTTGATATGTGTTGGGAAAAAATGTGAGTCCGCCGAGACTCGAACTCGGAACCAATAGCTTAAAAGGCTACTGCTCTACCATTGAGCTACGGACCCAGATGGGTATTAATCAGTTTTTCAATATACTTTTTATTTTTTAAAGATTTTATATATTGTTCTCTTCTAAATGCTTCTTTTTTTTGTACTATATTCTTCAAAATAAATCAGTTTCCATGGTCTTTTTTTACTCGAATAGCCAGTTCTTCCAAAATTATGTTCCCATAATCTTTGTTCACGATTTTTTGTATGTCCAATATAGTAACTATTATCCGCTTCACTTTGTAGTATATACAAACTGAACATATTAATTTACGAACTTGGAACCAACCCCGACTAAAGTCGGGACTGCTCTACCATTGAGCTACGGACCCTCATTTCAGAAAAAAACATGCTAATCGCTAGCAGCGAATACTAAAGACTTATTCTATCATATCAAGCTCCCTGTGTAAAACTAAAATTAGTCTGCATAGCCGACAGCGCCGAGCTCAAGAATCATAGAAGTTGATCGTTGCAATGGCTTTAAGTCTGGAGCTTGTACATTATCCACAACTCTTCCTATATAAAAGTGATAACGAGCTACTTTTTGCGGTGGAGGAATTATGGTAAGAGGGATTTTGTTCTGTATTTCAGTTTCATCCAAGAGTCCAATAAATATTCTGCTCTGGGATATTTCTGAGGCGGCATGATTTAGTTCATAAACTAAACGTTTCGTTTCTTGATCCTGCAAGTGCAATAATCTTGCCAATTTGTCAGCAAATATTTCCAGCTGTTTGCGTTCAATATTCCATCCTTTTTTTGGACGATTAAAGTCGTTTTTTTCATATTCGTAATAAATATAAGGTCTTTGTATGTGATTCACATACAAATAATGTCTTCCTATAGACACATTCCATCTGGTATCGATGAGTGAGGGATCAGCATACGTGATAGGTCTTCCTATGCTAATATCCATCTGATTTCCTTCATTACCATATATAAATAGAGTAGGGGAGCTTCCGGTAAAGCGGATCGGGCAGCCAGGATATTTATTAAAATCAGAAATAAATTTGGCTAGATCTCGATCCCAAGACATTTTTTTGTCTCCGTTTTGAAGTATTGTGGTCTGATTGGCGATGATAGTCTCTACCGCTTTTAAAGTCTCATTGACATCCGGGGTATAGTTGGTGTAATACCATTGATAGGAAATGTGATCCAGATCTGGACGTATTCCTAATCCCAATTCCATTCCATTATATGTGTATTTTGGATTTAATTCTGTAACATCTGGGTCACAATTCATATTAATAAAGGGTGTTGGTGTGGGTGTCTTCGTGGTGGTAGGAGTAGGTATTGGAGTTTTGGTTGGTGTCAGTGTAGTCGTCGGGGTAGTGGTTGGAATCGGTGTGGATGTAAGTATAGGTATTGACGTTGGGATGGCACAACAGGTATTGACGGTGGGATTAGCCAAGCAGTTTAGTATCGTGTTCGCATTCGTTTTGGCACAGTATTTACTACCACTTGCGACTGTAATACAGGTGAGCCCTGTTTGGCAGGCAATGTCACCACATAAATCTCCACAGGTACCTGGTACTGGGGTAGCAGTGGGTGTAGAAGTGGCTGCATTGGTCGGAGGAGGTAAGGGGAAGGTGGGTGTGGGTGTTTGCGTGAGAGTTGGTGTCCGCGTGGGGGTGAGGGTGCTGAATCCTAGCATTCCTTGCTGCTGACCTGTCTGGTTTGCTTGGGCGAAAGCTGTATTATGGAAAAAAGCGAAACTGCAAAATAATACAAGAATCAATAACCAATACTTCATATCCATTTATCATAACAAAAACACAATAAAAAACCACGGGCCTGTGTGGCCCGTGGTAAAAATTCTTCATTCAAACAAGAATTTAGTTGTTGTAGCCGGCTGCACCGATTTCAAGAACCATGGTGCCTGCGCGATCTACTGGCAAAAGTGCTGGAGCTTCGACGGAACTATGAGCTGCTCCTACATAAAAGTGATATCGTGCAACTGCTTCTGGCATAGGTGAAACATTGAGCGGAAGCTTTGTATCTACCTCTGCACGATCAATCATACCGACAAATATACGATCACTTGAGACTTCAGCAAGAGCATGATTCAGTTCGAAATTTAAGCGTACCGCTTCGACTGCATTCATTTCCATCTTAGCTGCGATTTCTCGTGCTAGTGAATCAACCTGAGTTCGAGTGACTACCCAACCTTGTGTAGGTCGAGCAAAATCTACTTTTTCGTATTCATAGTAGACATAATCACGGGACTTACCATTGACATCAAGACCACCATTTTCTACGGTGACATTCCATGCATCATTTTCCTTTGCAGGTTCTGCATAGGTTGTCTTACCGCCGACTGAAATATTCATTTCAGTACCTTCTGGTCCATAAGCAAATACAGATGGTGAAGATCCGGTGAAACGTACTGGACAATCAGGAGTTTCTGCGATTTCTTTCAACATTTTTTCCATTTTTTCACGGAAATCAGCATCCTGAGTATCTGGTACGGTATCTTTTATCTGCTGAAGTAACGCTTTGACATCATTGACGATCTGTTCAGGCGTCTTTCCTGCACGATTAAGATAATACCATTCAAAATTGTCCTTATCTGGTCTTTTGGCAAAACCTACACGAAGACCATTAAATTCATGGACACTTCCAGCAACCATATCTGACTCAGCAGGATTACAAGAATGATTGTAATCAAGACCGCCTTCGATAGGAGCAGTGGTTGGGAATGTAAGTGTGTCTTGCTGTTGACCGCCAATACCTGTATTGTTGGTTTGAGCTTGGACAGAACCTACTACCAGTCCGGCAATTCGAGAAAGAATGCCTGGGACTGTCACTTTAACACGAGCTTGTGGCATTTGTCCCGCTGGTACTGTGCCTACGAAATTAAGACGATAGCCTGAATCACTTTGCATATATCCACGTACAACGTAATATGGTTCAAGCTGTGTCTGTGCGACTGTTGGTGCCTGTTCAATATAGGCAAGACCGACATCTGTGACAGTTGCTGACTGAGCCATGACCTGATTGTTTGGATATACTTTTGAGAAATCAGCGGCACCATCGCCTGCAGGTGAAGTAAAGATTTTGGCTTTACTAGATTGCAGTGCAGTCATAACATCTTCTTTTGCGATACCTGCAACAGACATTTTTTCTGGAAGCAAGATACGCGCATTGGATTTTATAGATAATACTTTATTGGTCGCAGTATCTATACCTACAATGACTGTGTTGAAATCATCACTTCTCTTCATGCCATCACTATTGTCGGAGGTACTTACTATATCTGCATCTGCAGGAGCATCAGCAGTGACTTTACCTACGGCAAGCTGTGAAAGCTTGAGGTTCTCGGGAAGATTGATGACGCCTACAGAGCTAAGTACTGGCATCTTCACATCAGCCCATGAACGATGAAGTTCTACATATTTGACACCTGGCATACTTGTTTTCATGTATGTTCCGGTGACTTTTATAGTGTCATCATACATACCTATACTGCGAAGAAGCGCATATACTGATTCACTTTGTGAAGCGCCTGCTGGCAGTGCAATACCACTATCAGAACTGAAAGCATAATCACCAGCAGTTTTATTGAAAACTAAAATAGCATCGCCGGTCTTTGAATAGGCGATCACACTGGTGTCTGATTCCTGCATACCGGCATTGGCACCGAGTTTTGCAGCAATACCTTGAACTTCTGCACTACTATAATTTTGCTTCATTTTATATACATCCATAGAAGCAGGGGCTGCTGGTGGTGTCACCATAGCTTCCCATTTTGAGACAGAGACCTGTGGGGCAGGGGGTGCAGTTTGATTCCCCTGTGAGTTTGTTCCTGCCTGATTTTGGTTGGCAGGGGCCATATCGGTATTTGCTACCTCAGGCTTCTTCTCATATCGGCTAAGGAAATAGTACGTGACTCCGATAAGAGCGACAAGTACCACAGCAAGTGAAACGGTCAGGATCTTTACCATCTTATCCCGGGAATCTGTCTCATCATTTCCGGCATTTCGAAGGTTATTTGAGTATTTGTCCATAATACCTTGACTTAAATACTTTGCGTATTTAACTTGTAATAGTAATACTAACTTATTAGGCTCTAAAACAAACTAACATGCCTGAATAGTATTACATTTATAATAATTCTATTTCGCAATCAGTGTCAAGTGCTTTTTACTGACCCAGAGCGTAAAACATAAGTGAAAAGTATTGTTGGCAATAGATAAAGTATTGACCTTGTTAAAATAAAAAAATGGTATAAAATCATTATTATGAAATCTCAAATCTATACTTTAGAAAATGGACTCACCGTACTTCTTGTAGATACAGAGTCGTTTCCTACTGTCACAACAATGATTCTTGTGGGCGCAGGCTCAAGATATGAAAATGCGAAAAATAATGGAATCGCACATTTTTTTGAACACATGGCGTTCAAAGGATCGAAGAAATACCCCAACTCCTTTGATATTTCTTCGACAATTGAAGGAATTGGCGGTGTGTTTAATGCCTTTACCGCTAAAGATCATACAGGGTACTGGGTAAAAGCACCGGGCTCTCATTTTGAGACAGTGATAGATGTATTATCAGATATGATTCTGCATTCACTTCTTGTTCCTGAAGAAATTGAGAGAGAAAAAGGAGTGATCATAGAGGAGATTAATATGTATGAAGATATGCCCTCCCGTAAAGTGTCTGATATCTTTGATGAAGTAATATTTAAAGGCAATCCATTGGCATGGGATATTGCGGGTACTCGAGAAACTGTTTCAAGCTTTGATAAAAAAACATTTACGAGCTATATAAATACTTATTATCATCCGCAAAATGCGGTAGTGGTGATAGCTGGAGGACTGAGTCATACGGCACTTGGAGGAAATAATTTTGATTATTACAAAAACATGGTTGAGAAGCGCTTTTCCGGTTGGAATGCAAAGAAAAAGAAATCATTTGAACATTTTAATGAACGTCAGGAAAGCAAAAATATCAAAGTTGTTAATAAAAAGACCGAACAAGCCCATTTTTGTATCGGTTATCGAGCATTTCCATTTTCTGACGAAAGACGACATGCACTCACGGTACTTGCTACTATCCTGGGAGGTGGTATGTCTTCTCGGTTGTTTATGGAAGTGAGGGAAAGACGTGGTTTGTGTTACTATGTTTCTACTGGTCGGGAACTATATGAAGACACGGGGTATCTGGTTACACAGGCTGGTGTGACAAACAATAAGAAAAAAGTGAATGAATCTTTGCAGGTTATCATAGATCAACACGAAAAGCTGAAAAGTATTGCTGTTGAGCCTCAAGAGCTAATTCGTGCCAAAGAATTACTAAAAGGTAGGTTACTCTTGTCACTGGAGGATTCATACAAAGTGGCTTCGCTTCAGGGGACGAGATATTTATTTGAAGAGCGTCTTATCTTCCCAGAGCAGATCATCGCCAATATTGAGGCGGTGACAGCAGAAGATATTGCCCAGGTGGCCAAAGATCTTTTTACTGAGGATAGATTGAATTTCGCACTCATTGGACCATTTAAGGAGGGCGATATAAAGATATAACTTCATAACTCACGCTACCATCTTTTATCTTAAGAGAGGGGAAGAGGGAGTTGAGATCGTTGTGGCATGTTTGCTTGTCATGCTGAACTTGTTTCAGCATCTAGCGGGAGCGTTCCTGGATCCCGAATTAAGTTCGGGATGACAACTGATACTTTTGAAATCTATGTAAAAAAGCTTGCTATACTGTATTTATGGATGAAACGACCCTCATATATATATTCCTTGCTTTTACTGGACTCTTCTTTGGTTCTTTTTTGAATGTACTCGCAGATAGGCTTTCTTTTGGTAAAACAATTCTCGGACGTTCAAAATGTGATGCGTGTAACCACGTGCTTGCATGGTATGATCTAATACCTATTATTTCATATACTTTACTAAAGGGTAGATGTCGATATTGCAAAGCCTCATTTTCGGTACAGTATCCACTGAGCGAAATGTTTACGGCAGCCATATTTGTGCTGACGTATTATTTGTCTATTCATTCGTATCATCTAGTCTCCTTGCATGTTTTACATATCTTTATGTCAGCTATTTTTGTGGTGATGCTTCTGAGTGATCTTCGTTATCAGATCATACCCGATGAGATGCAGATTGCACTTTTTCTTGTCGCAATAGCACGGCTGTATTTTCTTCTGCATCCGACTCTGGTTTTTACCGAGGCTCAGCCCTACATACTGGGAGCTTTTGTGGTGATGCTGCCGTTGCTTTTAGTTTTTCTTTTTACAAAAGGGAAAGGTATGGGCTTTGGTGATGTGAAGTATGCCGTAAGTATGGGATTGCTGTTGGGTATGTGGAACGGGTTGATAGGTCTGTATCTGGCATTTGTGCTAGGTGGCTTTGTAGGAGGGGTGATACTGCTTTTGAGAAAGGGCGGTATGAAAACTAAAATTGCTTTTGGGCCATTTCTTTTTGTAGCTACTTACCTCATGCTTTTTTTTGAGGCTGATATCATATTACTGCTCAGTAGAATCTACAGATTTTAGAATATAGTTCTCCGTATTGCTTACGCACAACCTGTTAGCACATTCAGTATGTCCGTAGGCCTTATTGTTGTTGGCTCAAAATAACACCTACTTTTATTACAGCATATGTAGTAAAAAAATACCAATACAGAGCCCCAAAAACACCATTGTAAGTCGTTAAAAATATGATCAGAAAAGGTGTTGAAACGTGTAAGAAAATCTGCTTTGATTATATGTATATATATGTTGAAGAGTGCCATAGCCCGTGTACTACTAGAGAGTTTACTCATCAGCTTGATAACGGTAGCTGTGGTACTTCGTGTGGGCAATAGCCCTAGTATGCAGCATTTGAGAGATGAAATTTTTGCACAAGCCCCAGCCGCTTCCAATGTGCCAAACTACACAAGTATCCGCGCAAACTTAAAGATGATATTTACCAAAGGTATCACCGTGCAAAATGGACTGAATGTTTCAGGAAATATTGAAGCACCTGGGTCAAACCTGAATCTAGGGAGCGGCAATATTACGGCCGCCAACGTCATCTATTCTCT
>CAZMJG010000014.1:0-22843 GCA_964566675.1 uncultured Gammaproteobacteria bacterium | reverse complement strand
GTGGCCATTCATCGGCATATTGCTCCCGCAAAGGATCTAAATCATCACCATAGTTACCAGCGGCGACAATAAATAATTTTTCCGGAAACTCATGCACCAATGAAAAAAGCTCCTGTATATTGGCTACACCTGTGGTCTTATCTCGAAATGCACCAGTGATTTCATAGTACGGTCGCTTACTAGTATTTATTTCTTCAAGACTAAAGGTTCTCTGTAATATTGTTCTCGTCCTTTCGGCTTTAAAGGCTGCTATATGCTCTTCAGATACAATATCGTAGGCACCACTTTCTCTATCCACCGCTTTTCCTGTAGATATACTTTTGACAGTAGTATGAGCCTCATTAGTATCTACAAAATACTTGTCGGGATCAAAAAAGATAAATTCATGAGGAGTGCCTGTTTCTACGGAGCTCAAAAGCGCATGTTGCAAAGTCTGGTATGCAGGTGCATCAAGCACTGGTCTAATTTTTTTACGTATATGAGAGATTGCCAACGTACCAAACTGCAAACTTATATTGACTATCCGCATATCAGGAAGCAATCTCAACTGTTCTTTCACGGGTTCGGCAGACATATGCAATAAGACCGAGGGATTGCCCAGATTATCGGTTGCGTGTAGATCTTTTATAGTTATGCCCTGTTGTACCGGATATACTTGAGGGATAAAATCATAGCCATACTTTTTGGCAAATATTTTTTGAGTCTCTGCGACGCGCCATCCATGTGAAGTAAACGCCAACATACCTCCTGCTACTATTCCGTACTCGGGAAACTGTACTCCTATATCTTGCTTTACAATATCTTCTAGTTTTTTTTGCAGTACTTCAGGACCAAATTGGAAAAACAGTTGTTTAAGGGGAATATTATATTCAGGACCTAGTAAGGCTTTTATTTCAGCAAATGTATTCAAATAGTTGTAAGATACTTGGCCGGGCGGAGATCCTGCCGTCACAAAATCAAAGTTTGCTACACTAAAAAGTGGTACCAGACCTTCCCTTCGATCCACGCTATCTTCAGACTGCTCCGAAGACATAACATATGCACTAGCAACTAAACTTGATCCAATGATAAAATGCCTCCGATTACATTCTTTTGATAAGAATTGTTCTAAGTATGGCATATATTACACATAATAAAGATATATGTATGTGACCAGTATAATACCGACATAGAAGGAGTACACAAAATGATACGTAATATATACTCAACTATCTTTGCCGAGCAGCTTTCTCTATATGAATCATACGAGTAGATGTATCCACCACATCAGAAAAATGAGTTTCTATATAAGGGAGTGATAATTTCTGATATTGTACCGGAATAACTTCTTCATATACTGCATTGAAAGAAACATTATTGTCTCGGTCCAAGGTGGCTTTTGATACTTTTGCCGACCCAAATTGCCAAATAGCATATTGTTTCTTTGATGCAAAATAAAATCCTAAATAATTTCCTGGTGGATATGAATTGGATCCTTTGATTTTCCAATCCGCACCCTCAAACACTACATATTTTTTATCTTCTGAGATATATATCCACTTTGCCTGATAACATCGCAAAGAAGGATCAAATGCAGTAAAATCTGTTGCGATTTTATCCCCACTACCATCTGAAAGCTCTATGTTCACAAAACAATTTTCATCGTAGTATGCGTTTTCAATTGTACGCTGGGTTTGAGATGAAGATGTATCAAAATTGGTCAGGACAGGACGGAGAAAATAAAGAAACAGACTCATGCCTACAATTGCGGATACTGCAAGAGCTAAAGAATGCCAATCATAATGCTTCTTTTTTGACATGTTTTTACTTTAGCATGGTTTATCAAGTAATTCAATGAGTACTCTTCCCCTTCCTGTGTATCGAGATAGCAATTTGACTTAAATCTACCTTTTTTTCTACTTTAAGACGGTGACGGATGATAAGATCGTATCTACTTCGTTTTGATAACCTTTCTGTTGCGGGTCACTCACGGCATAGGTAATCATCACCGCTTCACGAGAATTTTTATCTTTTTGAAGTACAATGTTTTGAGAAGTGCCCAGTCCACGGATAGCGTACTGAAAACCTATATACCCATTTTGAGTTATGGGTTTTTTTGCTTCTACAATTTCCGATGTTCCATCGGCTGTAGACTGTTGGATATGAGTATCTACCCATGATTCCAATGATGTGTCTTGTAGATCAATATGCTCAAATACCATAAGCGCCCCGTCAGACATTTCGCTTTGAGGTCTTTGTGTTTCTCCTCTTTTATATATGCGGATATGCAACGGATCTTGCGTGTCGAGGGTGTAGTCGCTTGGATAAAAGAACGTATATACGCCGTTTGGATCACGGTAAGTACTCCCACTTACGCCGATTTCTGCAGGTGTAATTGTCGTTGGAGATAGGCTGGGAGCTGTAGTATCTGGCGTCGGGACAGTGTCTTGCTGGGTCCTCAAGAGGAAAAAGCCTGCCGTGCCCATAGCGATAATAGCAACAACAACCAGTAGAATTTTATTCATTAACCACATATTACCAAGAAAATATCAAAATCTTATAAGAACTTTTTAAAAAAAAGTATAATAAAAGCTTAAAAGATTAGTTACATGTAGAGAATGGTTTACCCAGTCCATCTACACCAGAAGTACATTGTTTTACTCTAGACAATGAAAAATTATCAAGAGATACTTTATAAAGAGATGCAGAACTTCCTGGACCATCCCCACCACCACATCTAAAATAGAACATATTATCTTTAGTAAGCTGCAATGGTTGTCTACAACCAAAGTAGGCCATATTTTCTTCAAACTTTGCAGGTATATTTGCTACTTCCATAATATCAGAATTATCCACTACTCCTACATGAGGAATCCCTAAACATCCTCCGCCGCAAGGCCCTATACTATAAAGCACTACAGTTTTACCCTGTTCAGCTGAACAGGTAATAATTTCACTAACAAATTGACGTTCATTCTTTTTATTGATAGTTTCGATATAACTTAAAAGTGAAGCGTCAGCTAAAGGATAGGATTTTTGTGTCTTTTCGTCATAATAAGTGTAATCTTTACCATACCCAGAATATAAAGGACTACATGCTATTGGAGTTAAGGAACTTTCCTCAACCTGTAATAATTCAGCCGGATATTTGTTATTTTCCCCGAAATTGTCTGTTACATTAAAATAGCGTGTTCTATATTCTTTGACTAGATTTGGCGTGACTATGGTTGTGGGTGTAAGAATGGTTTCTGAAGTAGCTGACGTTGTAACATCTGGAGATTTAATCAGATTGGATTGCTCTGGCTTACTTTGTTTGGTACCTAAATAATAGGCGCCAGCTACAACAGCTATTAAAAATATTAAACTTCCTAAAATAATAGGATAATAATTTTTCTTTACAAGGGTTTGACTAGGATTCTCCTGTTGACTTTGAACATTCATGACTATAAATTATATCACTACATAAAGTTTGTGTAAATGATTTTACTGCTTTTAAATAAGAACAATTTACGGCAAACACAAGATTCCCGCTTTATATTGGATAAATACAAGGTCTTGGAGAGTTGCCCATACAGTAATCAGTCGATAAAGCAACAAAACACCTAGCAGAAACCATATATATTGCTTTTTCTTTAAAGCACTTATTAGGAAAATTACAAATACAACTGTAAGAACTATTACAAGTGCATCCATTAAAAAGAATGATAATGGCCAAGAACGTCCATTATCAAGATTTACCATGCCAAGAGAGTTGGCAAGAGTATTATAAGGAATTAAAAAAATAATTAGGTACCAAGTTGCAGTTAATACGAGAAAAAAGGGTTACAAGATTTTTTTTGTCCAACTTCATATTCTGTATTCTAGTATAAAAAGTTAACAGAGAGTTCTTAAGAGTATGCAGGCCCGGAGGGAATCGAACCCCCATTGGCGGTTTTGGAGACCGCAATCCTACCATTGAATGACGGGCCTTGCTGTGTCCTCGAGAGGGTTCGAACCTCCGACCTCTGGTTCCGCAAACCAACGCTCTATCCAACTGAGCTACGAGGACAAATCTTTAAATGCTCTGTAAAAACCTGTAAAGTCCTAACATTTATAAAACTATTTATTACCAGAGCTTTATGACTTTATAGACTTATGTGTACATATTTTATCATGAAGCGGCCCAGAACGAAAGATAAGATTAATCCTCTCCCAATAATCTGTATGCATACTTACACACTTGGTCAGACAATTTTGTACGCATGCGCATATTGTCCCCCACTGTACCATCATAATCAAGGAGTGCCAGTGAGTCATGCAGAAGAGATATATCTACTTCATCAAAACTTGTAATAGTTTGGATATTTGCATCGGTTATGGCATCCTGATTCCGTCTATTGAGCCAATAAAGATGTGGTTTTATACCATGTTCTTCAAAAAACATACCAACCTTTTGAAGATTCGGGATTACATCGTCAAAATAGCTTATTGAGACATGTAAATCCCGGGCGGCCGCAAGGATGGGAGATAAATACACAGGATCAGTTTTATCAAATCCTCCATGTACAAGCGATAGTCCATTTTTTTCTAGTTTTTGTATTTTATCGCGACCAAAATACCAAGGTATTCCAGCTACTTCAATTTTATGATTTTGAAATCCATGATTATTAGTGTCTCCCGGATTACCTTTATCAAATACTTCTCCTTGCGTAAAAATCAGGGCTAAGATATCTTCTTGCTGCCCAAGATTTTCCAAAAAATGATGAGCATCTGGGTAAAGCTCTACTTCATTGAGCCAAAAAGCAGGCAAAAAATAATTTGATTCAATGGAAATATCAAATTCTTTTGCAATTACTTCTCCCAGACGAATTGAAAGAAACTGTGGCACAATTGCTCCATTAAATTGTGCGCCAGTTTCAGCACGAGCATCCTTGTATAACTCTTGTACGCGTGTACGCACCTGTTCTCTAGACATCACCAGCTGCCTCCCCCTCCTCCACCACCACCGCCACCAGAAGACCCGCCGCTAAAACCAGATGAATATCCTGTACTTGATGTCACGGGGGTAGCTGCCGACTGAAACGAAGACATCGAGGAGCCGAGGCTGTGAGTAAATGTTTGCGCATTAAATACTCCCGCCTGACTCGATACAAACCATTCCGGCGCAGTAAGAGTGATATCCTTAAATCGATCAGCCCATATCTTTTCGACTCCAAAAGCGATAGCAAACGGAAGTAGTTTTTCAAACATCATTTGGTTTTTGGCTTGAAACTCAAGCTGCTTTTCCTGAGAACTCAAAAAGTTACGGAGAGACTTTGCTCTATTGCTAGCCTGTACACCCTCCAAAGACTTTCGAGGCATCAGACGGCCGAAAACCGCTGATGAGACAAGTAGAAAAAAGTTAAAAGTAATAGTAGATAATACTGTCAATATCGTATATCGTTTCCGCACTTTATCTGGATTTTCTGGAAAATAGCCTTCTTTTACCAATGATTCATACAAAGCATCCTGTACTTTCGTAACTTCTGTTGCAAGCTCCGCGTCTTTCAGTCGCAACACTTCTTTTCCTGAAAATATTTCTTTTAAAAATGTTTGCTCAAAGCCTTGTAAAGAACCATCATCCGCATACTCTTTCGTTTTTACAAATTCATAATCCTTTTTACCTTTTTCAACTATTTTCAGGTATCCACGTTGGGCCAAGTTTATAATGAGAGCCGAAATTTCTTTCATTGAAGCATGCTCATCGACTAGAGTTCCAGTTTCTGCTGGTGTTAGATTTCGACCTGATTTTGTTTTAGGTGGATCAAACCATGCAGTTGCCACCCCTTCCGCACTCTGTGGATCTCGACCTTTCAACCACCAACGAATTGGAAGCCATACAGGGAGTACAATATACCAAAAAATCATAATGATTATGAGTGCCAGGATAGTGAGTTTACCCAATATTGTTGAAGAAAATGGCTTCACCTCTGTCGGTTCTACTATAGACACAATTCCTTTCGGAAAACCAGCCACTACCGTGAATCCTTCTCCCCCCTGTAGGATTTTTTTCCCTTCAAACTGCAACATCGATCCCTTCACCTCAGTTGTACATTCTTGAGCTACACTTCCCGGCACACCTGTATAACAGGCAACCTGTATTTGATCTGAGGGAACAGTAGTTGGCATATTAATTTGCGCCGATATCCCCGCAATAGGCACTTCCCAATCGTTTCCCGTAATGTTCCAATACAACTCATCATGATCTGAAAAGTAAGTAAGGGCGCCTTTTACTATATATGTAATAATATAGATATGCTCACCGCTTACGGTTTTATCTGGATCACCGATTTTTATTTGTAAGGTGTCTCCTTTCGTTAGATCGTAATTATAAGCTTCATTATTTTCATCAACTACAGATACCACATTTATATCCATTTTGTATTTTTTTCCTTCTTTATTGGTTTTGACAGAAGGAATATCACGGAAAATACCATGGCGCTCCTTAGAGCCAAAATCGTAGACGATCCGCTCCTCTACCTTGATACTACCATCTGTTTGTATCCATAGATTTTCTTTAAAAAAACGGACATGTTCGCCCTGTAGGGGACTTTGGGCAAAAGCAGTTGTGACGAAGCCAAGGAAAAAAAACAAGATGCTAATAAATACAATTATCTGTTTCATGACTTATATTTTACTCTTTTCTTTTATAAATACTAATGCTCAAAATTCTCAAGATAATAATTAAACCAGATTGCATAATCTAGCACATCTACGCGTCCATTTATATTAAAATCGGCGGTTTTACAGTTTAGGGGCAGATTACCGGTTATGAGGGTTTGAGACCAACAAACATAATCTAATACTGAAATATTTTTATCACAATCGGCATCGCCGTATATCCTCATCCAACATTCATCTGGCAAGGTGGGTATAAGAGTAGGGATACCCGTAGGTGTAGGAAGTTGCGTGGGTGATAACGTTATAGACACAGGTATCGTTGGTGTCACGGTATCTGAGATAAGAGGTGTAGGCATAGATGTCGCGGTTGGTATTTGTGTGGGGACAGCCGAGACAATCTTATAAAGATTCAGGCGTCCTCCGGTCACGACATCATTGTTTAAGTTGGCCAGTTTATCGACGCTAGTTAGGATATATTCACGAATCTGTACAATACTCGCCAACGGGTAATGAGACATAGCCACCGCAACTGCCCCTGTCACAAAGGGAGCTGCCATCGATGTACCAGATTTCACATTATATTTATTGTCCGGAAGCGTAGACACTATATCGCTTCCGGGAGCCGCAAGATCAACATACAACTTGCTATAATTGGAAAATGACGATAGCAAATCAGATAACGTCGTAGAAGCAACTGTAATAATATTATCTAAATCATAATTAGCTGGGTATGTATAATTTCCAACCTCGCCGATATCTACTCCTTCATTCCCCGCCGCCGCGACCACAATCACACCTTTAGAACGAGCATACTCAATTGCCTGATACAACGACTGCGGCGGGGTAATGGCAAATACACCGAAACTACAATTCACAACACGAGCACCATTGTCAGCAGCGTATACTACACCTTTGGCTGCATCTTGCAACGTACCTTCTCCGTTTGAATTCAAAAATTTAATCGGCATTATTTTTACTTTATCCGCGATGCCTGCAATCCCGCGGCCATTCCCCCGCTCAGCACCGATAATACCCGATACGTGAGTACCATGTCCCTGGGAATCTGAAATATTATAATTGCCATTTAAAAAGTTCCAACCATGCACATCATCTACAAAACCATTATTATCATCATCTATCCCATTAAATACAGGTTCGTCTGTATTACGCCATATCCTGTTCGTCAGATCTTCATGTCCGGTATCTACACCCGTATCGAGTACAGCCACAATGATCGTCTCTGTATCTCCAGCTACCTGATCCCAAGCTTCTGGCGCATCTATATCGGCATCAGCTTTTCCTCCTAATTCGCCCGTAGTATGCAACCCCCATTGGGTAACAAAACCTGGATCATTGGGTATTGCATTTATTTTTACTATGTAGTTTGGTTCTGCGAATTCTATATCGGATCTTTTTGAAAGCTCCTGAGAAAGCTGAATCACTGGAATTTCAGTTTTGAAGGTAAGAGTATATACAGAATCCAATGGGTTTTCGTCACGTTCGGATGTATTGTCGGAAGAAATTCCTTTTACATTTTCATCTCCTATGACAAAAGCTTTATCGATACTCGCCAAAGGAAAAAGATCATTGAGCTTCACCAGTGAATCAGGCACTGGCGCCTCTTCACCTATGCCAACCATATTCAAAACCTGTGAAAATGTACTTGCTTCATGACTAGCTTCTTTTTGTATATCTTCAAGCGAAATTTTATCTTGGAGAGGTTGTTTAAACTTTATTATGATTTCATCCTTTTTGTATTCACCAAAGAGCTTTTCCACCTCAGGATCAATAGCATAATTGGTGAGTATCTGACGTTGTCTGGCAAAGTATGACACAGTGAGTAGTCCAACCAACATGAGGAAAAGGATAAAAGCGGCAAAAGAAGTCAGCAGTATTTTATTGGTATTCATAAAAATCCCTCTTCACCATTATATAGTTACTTATCATCTTCTTTCAAGAGAGGGTGTTCCCAAATTAGATTAAAACGTACAGTTTCAAACTGCATGATATATTTATCTTCTATAGATACGGCCAAAGGCAATTCATTTTTGTAGGTGATCAAAATCATGCCTTTAGGATATAGTATGTAATCTACGTTGGTGGCATAGCTTACCGGCAAATATTTTATCCTATTACGTGCAGATGCATATGATTTCATAGCATGATGGTTTGCGAGTGAATCCGAAATAATCTCGCGGGTAGGTGTGAGATGTTTTACAATAGCTGTTCGGTAGTCATCCAGCTCGGACCCCAGCAGCTGGGCTCCTTCTTCACTCATCAGATGGAGGCATAATTCTTCATCGCCAACGGTACTTTGTAAAAGCTTTGCTATGATTTGATTTCCCTCAAAGTATTTTAACTGAGGTTTAGTATGCTGAAAATTATAGAGTGCCTGTATCGCGGGTATATTTTGCTGCAACTGTGAGATAACTTCGGTAAACTGTTGTTTTTTTATAGTCGCATACTGGATGATTTTCTCTGGAGAAGCGGGATAGTAATGTTTTTTCTTTCCTTCCGATACTTCTCGTATAAATCCTTTCTCTATCAGATTTTCTATAAGGATATACACAGTCGTGCGTGGTATACCGGTATGCTGAGCTACTTTCAAGATCGTCTCAGTATGTGGTTGCAATGTGGCAAAGTATACAAGTATTTCTTCTTCTGTCAAACCTACTGACAAAAGATTTTGTTTTAAATTAAACATAATATTCAGTATACCGTTTATAAAGACAATATGTCAAGAATATTGACAAACTGGAAAATGGCATATTATCCTCAATACTTGAAGTTTACATGTTATAATTTCGATACAATCTTGGTAGTTTAAAGCAGGTTGCCGGAGTGGCGGAATTGGCAGACGCGCACGGTTCAGAACCGTGTGATAGCAATATCGTGGAGGTTCAAGTCCTCTCTTCGGCACTTTTATATCGGCTAACACAGGAGGTGTCGCCTAGTGGCCCATGGCACAGGTTTGCTAAACCTGCGAGCGTTTAAAAGCGCTCTCGTGGGTTCAAATCCCACCACCTCCGCATATTACTCAGTACTCCAGTCTTTCTGTATGAGCCAGAGCTGGCCATCTTGTTCCCGATAGGCGTAGTGTCGTGTACGTAACCACCATTTTTGGATGGCGCCTAATACTTTTTCTATATAATATATACTTTTCTGATTTTTCGAATCTTCACTCGTTATAGTCTCAAATCGAATACGGGCATTGGGGAGCAGATCATTTACCCAACTATTTTCAGTAAGAAGTCTATTATATGTACCACTTTTGTTATAAATCACCTTCAGTTGCAAAAGTTCATGGCCAACATACAAATTTTGCTTCTCTTTTGGGATTCTGAGCCCATTTTCAGCAAAAAACAGATTGAAACACAACTTTGAAGCTATTTTGTGGTTTACGAGCATTAGTAACTTTTTATACACCAGTACCAAGAATCTTGTGAGCCATATGGCATTGCTTCGGGTGATAATAAATAAATCTATATCATCAAGGCTATTACCATTGGTCATGCTCATCGAACCCGAGATACCTATGAGCTCTATGGTTGGGATATATTCTAGATTCGTGAGGTATGAACGAGCATATTGAAGTAGTTCCTCCGAGGCCTGTTTGCGCACAAAAAATCCTTCATAATTACGATCTAGCAAAAAGATCCGCTCTTGCTCTATATGCAGGGCACCTGCTGCTTGCAGTCTCGCCAACTCTTGTTTCAAAGCTAGTTCTGAAATAAGTATAGGCATATAACGATGGACATCCGCATATGTAGGCGGATACTGAAATCGCGCAAAATAGTGAAGTGTTTCAAAAATAGATTGTTCCATAGCTACATACCTGCTTTCTGTCGTACTATTGCAAATACAAATTCTAATAAACGCACTTGGCGGACAATCCTCCAGGGCTGTAGAATAAGTCGAAATAGCCACTCCATACCGATACGACGGATAACGAGTGGAGCACGAGGTACCTTTTTACCCAAAAAGTCAAATCCTCCCCCGACTCCCATGCATACCGAGCCAGCCAATAGAGCTCTGTGACTTTCTATCCACAGCTCCTGTTGAGGCGAACCAAAGGCCACAAATACGATATCCGGTTTTAAGCCTGAAATAAGCTCAGTGAGGGTATTCTTTTCCTCAGAGGTTGGATTTTTTATATCTTTGTATCCTTCTAAACCATAAAACCTACTCCTTGGATACTTATTTTTATAGCAGTCTGCCAAATTGGTTGCTAAATCATTCTTTCCCCCTATTAGCACTATGCAAAGACTCCTATCGTGAAAATTGTGTAAGACTTCTTCCATCAAATCTACCCCATTTACCCTTTCTTTGCATGGAATGCCCAAAAAAAGAGACGCAAAATATACGCCCGTACCATCACATATTTGAATTTCTGCCGATGAAACTACTTTTTTGAAATCTGTATTCGTTTGTGCAATGATGGCTATTTCTGGATTGAGAGAAACGATATGAAGAAATTTTTTTCCGTTTTTTAAATTTGCATCGATTTTTTGGAAAATTTCTTGTCTCGAATTGAAATGTATTGGAATAGATAAAAGATTTTTTTCTAACATATATAGTTAATTATTATAAGAAACATGAAATGCAACAATAATACGGGTAAAACAACTTTTTGTTCAATAAATTTATGCTCAATTTAACTTTTATTAAAGATAATTGCATAAAACCAATCATAATTATCCATATCCACTATATTTAGCTATAAGGATATAGCATCTGACGACATTTAACTCGAGCCACGCATACTTTCCATCAACGGATTGCCTTTTTGTAACTGTCCAAATTCTCAATTGCCATACCAATACCACGAATAACACAAAACAATGGTTCTTCTACGACAAAGGCCGGAACGCCAGTATAGTAGGTGATGTATTTATCCAAATTACCTAGCTGAGAAGTGCCTCCGGACAAGACAATCCCCTTATCTACTATATCGGCCGCTAGTTCGGGTGGACTTTCGGAAAGAACCTCTTTTACGCCGTCTACTATCTGTTTCAAAGGCTTTTGCAGAGCCTCATTTATAGTTATTTCCCCTATTTCCATGATCTTAGGTAGTCCAGATTGCGTATCGCGACCTCGAACTTCCATTTTTTTCTCCTGATAACTCGCTTCATCTGGCAAATGAGCATTGGCAATTTTCATTTTGATTATTTCTGAGGTACGCTCACCAATATGCAGACTATGTTTGCGGCGCATATGGTTGAGGATTGCTTCATCTATTTTTGTCCCTGCAACACGCACTGTTTTGAATACGACGAGTTGGCCAAGCGATAATATACCTATTTCTGCCGTACCGCCACCGATATTTACAATCATATGACCAGATGGTTGTGATATGGGAATACGTGCACCAATTGCAGCAGCAAGTGGCTCTTCAATAAGATAGACATCAGAGGCGCCAGCCTGCTTGCAGGCTGCTACCACAGCCCGTTTTTCCACCTGGGATGAACCTCCAGGTATAGAAATCATCACTTCGGGCCATAAAACTCGACCTTTGAGGGCTTTTCGCAAGAAATAGGTCACCATTGCAGAAGTTGTGGTATAATCGGCGATCACGCCTTCTTTCATAGGGCGAGCCGCAATGATCCCGTTGGGAGTGCGCCCGATCATTTCCCGCGCTTCTTCTCCCACAGCAAGTACCTGCCTATCTTCTTTGGAATACGCAACAACCGTAGGTTCATTTAGAACAATCCCTACCCCTGCTACATAAACGAGTGTATTTGCCGTGCCGAGATCGATGCCGACTTTTTTTCTAAACCACATGATTTTTCAGGAGAAAATAAAAATCTCATAACTCTTTAACGATGTTTCTATTGTATAATATAGTCAGCTAAAATACATTCTTACAGGCTTTTTCAATGCATCAGAATATGTAGTTATAATATCAAAATACATCACATGCGCATTATTGTAAATATCACGGCCAGTATTATACCACGACTTATTGTTGGATTAATTTTTGTCATTGTACTCATGGGAGTGATCGCGTATGCCCGAGGCTACCGATTCAACCCTAAAGATGGGACTGTAACTTCTACTGGAATTTTGTCTGTAAATTCATCTCCTCAGCCCGCAACCGTGTATGTGAATGGTTCACTGCAAGGTGCCACCGATACCAACCTCACACTTCCTTATGGTCAGTATACGGTCGAAGTCAAAAAAGAAGGTTATACCGATTGGAAAAAGAGTATTTCACTCAAAGGGGAAACCGTGATGAGCTTAAACGCACATCTGTATTCTAAAAATCCATCACTTACCCCGCTTACCAATTTGGGAATCATAAAGGCCGTACCTTTGGGAAATACGGAAAACATCATTCTGGTAAGCCAAACTGGCGATATCGAAAAGGATGGCTTTTATTTATTTCAATCGACCAAACGCACGATTTCCATTTTTCCTCCTCTCACTCTTCTCATGCTGAAGTCTATCCTACCGCCTGAGATAGATTTATCCACTGTCGTTTTTGACTTTGATTCAGACTTTAGCCAAGCAGTGGCGACATTTACTTTACCCGATGAGACTACCGTGTCATATCTGATTGCACTCAATAAAGAGACGACCTCGCCCCTTGATGTCACGGCTTCGAAAGAAAATATTGTGAATCGCTGGAATGAAGAGATCAATGATGAAATGATCAAAGTAGTACAGACGCTTCCAAAAAAAATACGACCGATTGCTATCGATGCCTTTGAAGTGATATCTCTTTCTCCCGATGAAAAAAGGCTTATGTATCTTGCTAAAGAGGATATTGCACTTCCTCTTGTGATCACTCCCCCGCTTATTGGCGCCAATCAATCTCAGGAAGAGCGAAATCTTAAAAAGGGGCGTCTTTATATTTATGACAAAAAAGAGGACAAAAATTTCCGTATACCGGTTGAGGCTTATACAGAGCTCATAGATAAAATTCCTGCACCCACCGAAATGCCCGCTACCACATCGGCCACGACGCTTTCCGCCCGTGTTGCAAACCCCACAGTTACTCGTACCATACAAGAGCATGTGTTGTGGTTTCCAACCTCAGATTATGTGGCGATAAAAGAAAAAAACCAAATAATACTTATGGAATATGATGGCGGGAATAAACAGACAGTGTATGCTGGGCCTTTTAGCACTGATTTCTTTGCGGTATCCCCTGACTGGAATTTGATTGTGATTATAAACTTCAATCCAAACAATAATCCTTACGGAGACCTCTACGCTGTGGGGATAAAGTAAATAATTACTTAATAATTACTAGTGACTAATTGCTAGAGACTAATGACTAATTACTAGTGACTAATTACTAGTGACTAATTACTAGTGACTAATACCATATTTTATTAGTCATTAAGCATTAGTCATTATGCATTAGTAATTTGTAATTATTCAATTTACTCTGCGACTCGTTCTGCAAATATCAGTATGCGTTTGAGCGTGGTACCTGGCGGCCAACACGTTTGAAGTGTGAGGAATTCTTTATCTGTTTTACGTGTTATATATTCGACTTGCGATGGGTCAATGACTTCTTTACCGGTCACTCTATACACAAATCGCTGGCCTTTATAAAACACATTGATTTCATCATTATTTTCAAGTTTGTATAAAAGGTAAAACACCGCATTGTAATTGCCAACATTCCAGACAAAATCGGTAGAGTGCGCAAACATGAATATATGCCCGGGCTCACCAGGGAAAGCGGTGCCGTCTGTATGGGCTACACCGTGTTTCAAGGCTTCCATATATTGCTCTTTGTCGGCAGCGTCCACGTTGGGCACAATACGGGCATTAGCAGCGATTTTAGGGATGACTATACTAAAATCTGTGTCTATCGGCACCAGCACCTCAACGTTCTTTTTTTCAGCTGCTTTGGCAAAGGCTCCTTTCTCTATCTGACGCTCTATTTCCTCTTTTACTTGAGGTGCCTCTTCGGCCGATGCTACCACATACTGTTTATTGTTTTGTTGATCTATAAAGTAGCGTACTTCCTCACGTACGGGTTGATAGAATGTTTTACCTATGAAGAACAATGAAGATAGAATAAGAAAATTACCGAACGTGCGCAAAGCAAGTATGACAAAATACTCACGGGATGGCAGGGTTTTATGGATTTTCATGAGTGCCATCGGCGGGAATTGAACCCACAACCTTACCCTTAGGACGGGTCTGCTCTATCCAATTGAGCTACGACGGCTAATCATATTGTAACACGGCACAATATTGAAATAAAAAGCGGACTAGGTGTCAGGAGACGGGGAGCCCCATACAACAATCGAGCATTGTCTCGATTTTTATGGGGCTGTCGACTGACAGAATCTAGTCCGCTTAATAACAATTTTTTTATTTCATGACAACCTCTTCAACACGAGCATAGGTCATGAGTTCTTCTTTTTTATACCACAAATCTACTTCAAATTTGGCTTCTTCGACATTGCCTGAAGCATGAAGCAAATTCTTGATTGGGCGACCGCCGGTATTGGCAAGATACGATGAATCGTATGAGTAGTCTCCACGAATTGTGCCAGGAGCGGAAGCGAGTGGCAATGTGTGTCCGACCATCTTGCGTACGAGTTCGACTGAATGTGGTCCTTCAAGTACCATGGTGATTACAGGAGCTTCAGTGATCATGGTCACGAGCCATTCACGAATCTTGAGTCCAATTTCGTGTGGGTCTTTGGTACCAAATTCTTTCATAGCATCGATACCAAGCTTTTCATAATTTTCAAGTGTTTTGCCACCCATTCCATCGATAAATTCAGTGCGACTAGATGGGTAATGTTTATCTGCTTGCTCACGGGAAACCATAAGCATTTTCATGCCTACGATCTTGAGGCCGACGCGCTCAAAACGACTGATAATTTCTCCGACAAGCCCACGTTGTACAGAGTCTGGTTTGAATATGACGAGTGTTTGCTCCATATAGAATATATATATTTATAATATCTGGTAATCATACCATACCTACAAACAGTCTGCATCTTTTGTGCATTGATTCACGCCGGGTGTATTTATAACGTAGCAGGCTTTATTGCGACACTCGCCGTGAAATGCCGAAGTTGGTGCAGGAGTAGATGTAGCTGATCGTGGAGGTGTAGGCGTACGGGTTGGGGTTTTGGTGGCTTTAGGTGGTGTGGGTGTTTTTGTTGGCGTTGGATTTGAATTACTCGTGTGAGTTATTTTTACAGCGCTAATTGCTGCCTGACCTATATTCTCAGTACCACACTCGGCTCCATATTTTGATTCAGTGGCACAATTTGATTGCACATATACTCCAAGCTTAAAAAATGCCGTGCTCAACGACCGAGTATAGGTAAATACGGGAGCTGGGCTATTATTGTAGTACACAAATACTTTTCCATCTTTTGCTTCAAATTTTATGGTAAAAGGTGTGCCCAAGACATAATTGGTAGTCAGATCGTAGGTACCGCCACCTTCTGTATTTATAAAGAGTCTTTTATCATTGAGACGTACCACCACTGCATCATACTTGGTATTGTGTACCTGTCCGACGACGACTTCTTTTTTCCCATTGGGCACACGGGTTATAGCTGCTGTATATTCCATGATGTGTGTACCGACTGTATTTTTCCAGGTATAGCGTGTTTGTCCGTTATTTATAGTTTCTCGAAGCTCGCTGCGAGGGTAATCTGATCCGCTACTGGTTGAGCCGTTGGTGGGTGCCTGAAAATATATGGTTTTACAGTCTGATGATGGGAAAAAATAGGCATCCTGATAGCTGCGTAGTTGTGGCTGAAATATTTCGGTGGGATTGTTTTCGGGGCCAGCGGGGAGCATAAGGTTGAATTCTGAAAGATTGAGTTCGGGAGATGTATAGGTACAATTACGCACGGCTGCACGTGAATTAAGGGTAAGTGTATTGGTGCTTGTGTACATGATGGCAATCCAGGCTATGATTGAAAATACGATTCCACCCCACAGAAGTACACCTTTTAAATCACCCTTTTTTGCCATATCATATATTCTTATTTTTTCGTACGAATGTCAATAAATAAATCGACTTTCATCAAAACGCTAAAATTTATCATTTTTTAGATTCTCATTTTATTTAAAGCTCACGGCGCCGTCGTTGTAGAGGCTTCGCACCTGTACGGGTGTGAGTGCATAGTTGTAGATGCGGACATCGTCGATCTGGCCATTCCATAAATTAGTACTAGATGTAGATGCTCCTATCATCAGGTTTGCACCATTTGACAAATCATCTAAACTACTTGCACTACTAGATCTTACTAATATGCCATCTATATATAGATGCTGCATTTGAGTAGTTCTATCAATAATTCCAATTACATGATGCCACGAGTTATCGTTATATGTACCGGTGGTTTCCGTAGCTATAACATCTGTACCATCTGCTGTCCTAAATCCTATGATTGAATTGGTAACTCTTTGGTATATTGCCCATCCATTTGCGGTAGAATTAGGCGCAGTTTTTTTACCTACTATTGTATAGTATCCTCCATTTGAAGAGGTTTTAAACCACGCAGAGGTAGAAAAACTTTGAGTTGAATTAAAATCAAGTGAATTTACATCTCCCATAGTAACATAATCATCACTCCCATCAAACTCCAAGCTCGCACCAAGCTTACCGCTCGCTCCATCCTTCCACGCCTCGCCTGCACTCCCCGTGCATGCGCCAGCACTTGTATTTGTGCCGCCGGCGCCGATGCTTATAGTGCCATTATTGCCCGGCGCATCGCCGCTTGCCGTAGGCGCACTGTTGTACGCAGTAGTCCCCTGGCATTCATCGAGGCGATAGTGAGCCACTGGTGCGCCTTTGTTGTACTCCCAGGCGATCTGTGCCGGCGTGCGGGCGTAGTTGTAGATGCGAACATTGTCAATAAGGCCAGACCAATCACCGTATCCGGGATTTGATTGGTGCCACTCTCCTATTAGCAAAGGACTGGAAGTTGTATAAGCTGTTGGCAAAGAAGTTTTTGGATCTCTAGAAATTCCATCAACATAAATATTACCTATACCTAAAGTAGAATTATACGTTAAGGTAACATAATGCCATTTACCATCGGACACGTCTACTCCTGATGAAAAAGTAGTCAATGCACCTCCAGACCCCACACGAGCACCAACAGTATGGTCAGAATCTAATACATAAATTAAAAAATTATCAGTAAATCCACTACCGTCATTATTGGGTTTACTAATGATTGAGCGATATACATCTGTGGGATGTTCTGACTCCCATTTAAACCAAGTCGATACCGTAAAATTAGTGAGAGTGAGTGAGGTTGTATGAGGAACCGTTACATAATCATCACTCCCATCAAACTTCAGTGCTTTTCCGAGCTTTCCTTTTGTCCACACTGGCCCACTCGTAAGAGTGCCCGTATTCCCACCCCCACTCGTATCCTGTGCACTAGTACCTGTCCCTTCATCGAGCTTCCACTCGGCAACAGGCGCATTACATGTGGCTGTGTCACCGGGCACACAATACTCACGACCGGCTGAGTTGTCGGCCGTTGTGCCATCGGCAGCGGTGCTTTTTGCACCGAATACGAGCGCACTGCCACGGTTGTATTCCAGACGGACTTCGTCTTCGGTGAGGGCGTATGGGTAGATTTTGACTTCGTCGATAAACCCGCTAAAAAAATTGTTTGCAGCAACATTACTACCAATAGTAAAGCCCGCATCTGCATCATTGGACACAGAACCCGATCCAGAAGTAATTAACTTACCATTAATATATAATTTTGCGCTTGTTGAAGATAAATCATATGTAACTAAAATATGGCTCCATTGATTTAAAGAAATATTACCCGCTTCAAATAATGAAACTCCATTTGATCTAAACCTTATTGCGTTACTTGAACTCATAGAAAGTTCATATTGTTTATCTGAATTTGAAGTATGAGTAGGATCTCCTCTTGTGAAAATATAGCCATAATTACCACTAGATGGAGAAACAGAAGGATTTATCCATGTAGATATTGATAGTGTTGTAATATCCAAACTTTGTGAGTAAGTATTTTTTGTCACATAATCATTCGTCCCATCAAATGCCAGCGCCTTGCCATACTTCCCGCTATTGCTCCACCCGCTTGTCGCCGTGGCAGGGCTTGCCATATTGGTGAGTGTGCCACTGTTGCCTTGGCTTGAAGCATCTCGAGCTGTCGTGCCATAGCCTTCATCAAAGTTCATAGAGAGCACTGGCCCTCCTCGGGCGGCCGAAACTGGGGCCACTGCGGTATCGGTCACTTCTCCCCCAGCCATGATATTCATGATCTGCTTACTGCTCAGGGCGTAATTGTAGATACGCACATCGTCCATGCGGCCATTGGCGAAATTCGTACTGCCGAGGTTGTCTCCTCCAATACTCATGTTGGCTGTACTATTGAAAATACCAGAGATTGCCGCTGTACTGCTCTGCAAATTGCCGTTTATATACATTCGCACCGTTGCGCCATCGTAGGTGACACTTGCGTGAGTCCAGGTATTTGCACTTATTGTATCGCTAGAATTTAGCGTCACGGCAGCTCCCGAGGTGCCATCGGAAGAAATATCGACCGAGATTTTATTGGTGGTCGTGGGGTATATCTGGTACGACCTTTGGTTGCCCGTGCCTATCCATTTGTCTATAAATTTGCCATCGGCGCCAGACGGGAGCGAAGCCAGGTTGAACCAAAATGCCCAGCTTGCCGAGCGTGTGACATCGAGGCTGGAACTATCGGCTGCGGTGATATAGTCATCGCTGCCGTCAAAGCGCACCGCACTGCCATATTTCCCCGCAGTCCACGCTGGGCTATTCGTGAGCGTACCGGTGTTGCCATTTCCGCTTGTATCCGTGGCGGACGTGCCAGATTTATCGTCCAGTTTCCAGTGTGCCACCGGACCGGGAGCATAGTTGTACAAAGCCCGGACTTCCGAGCTAGAAAGTGCCCGGTTGTATATACGTACTTCGTCAAGAGAGCCGTTATTATATAAATATGGAACAGTTGTATCTAACTGCAGACCTAACCACAATGGTGCTGTACTATTGTATATAGATGAAATCACATCAGTCTCTGAAATATTTTTAACTCCATCAATATAAATCGTTAGAGAGTTATCGGCATCATATACCATCACTGCTTGATGCCATGTCCCATCAGCAAAGTCCTGACTTGTCGTAATTTCATCTGAGGTCACATTATCATTATAAGTTCCATTATTAGAAATGACTGTCCCCACTTGCCCTGATGAATTAATATAGAGATTGTAAGATCGCTGATTGGCGGTAATGCCTGACTGACTTTGGTATTTGGCAACAAGACCTTGATTTCCACTTGTTGGATTAGATGTCATTTTAAACCAAGTCGCAACGGTAAGATCATTGGTAATATCAAGCGTAGCATTATCTGCAATTTGAATATAGTCATTTGTTCCATCTAATGTAACTCCATTCCCATACTTCCCCGCTCCACTTGCGGCATCTCCATTCCACGCGCCATCATTGCCATTGCCGCTGCGATCACATGTATCATTTGTGCCGCCGGTGCAGGAGTTTGCACTCGCTTCATCCATCGGATAATACGCTACGAGTCCATTACTGAGCTGCTGAGTCGCTGTGTTACTTCCCACCTGTGCTTCCACGCCCTTCACACTGCTGCGAGCGGCGTAGTCTTGCTGTATCTGGGCGGCGGTGCGAGCATATGGGTATATTTTGACTTCATCGATGAAGCCTTTATAATACCAATTATTATCACTTCTCCTTCCTATACTCAAATTTGCAGATGAATCATCTCCCAATGTGAGGCTTCCACTGCCTACTTGAACTCCGTTTATAAATAAAATTACCGTATTGGATGTATAGGTAAATGAAATATGATACCACTGATTTGTATTAAGTGCCTGACTGGAACAAATGCTACTCGTACCGTTATATACATATATTTTTCCAGCTGAAGAACTACCACATACTTCGGAAGCAGTATAAGTCCCGTTTATTCCAAATGCCCATCCGGCGCTTCCGGTGTATTTGGAAATAATATAATTAACTAGTTGATGAGAATAAGTTGTAGGTTTTACCCATAAAGAAACTGTACTAGCGCTCAAGTTATCTATAGCTGATGGGCTACCTCCATCCACATAATCATTCGTCCCATCAAAATACAAACACTTCCCGCTGATACAGTCCGATTCGTTTTTCCACACCGGACCATTTGTCAGTGTCCCATCATTATTGCCCGCTGTACTATCTTGCGCCGTCGTGCCAGTACCTTCATCAAAGCTCCAATACGCTGCCGGGCCTTGGCCTTTTTCCTCGCTGCCTGTAGCAGTCGCCGACTGGGTGAAGGTGAGCGGGGCGGAAATGGCAGTAGCATTGCCGGCGTTATACATACTGACTATTTCACTCCCCGAAAGAGCGCGACTATATATACGTATATCATCAAGTGTACCTGTGAAATCATAGGTACTCCCACCGTTGCCATGCTTTCCGATAAAGGTATTCGTCCCTTGCGTACTATATACAATTGCCGCACTTTGCACATCTGCGTCTACCTCTACCCCATCGGCATATAGCTTCTGAGTATTACTTCCCGGATTTACAACATAGGCGAAATGGTGCCAATTACCATCGCGATAATCTACTATTTCTCTTACCGTACTCCAACTAGAACCATTGTAATAGTGCCCAGAAAGCGAGCCATTACTTTCCATTCGGAGAATAACATAATCACCAAGAGTAGCTATTTCCGAACCATTGGTATCTGTCGCTGTAAACTTGGCCCAACCCGAAATCGTGACTGTCGAAGGAGATCCCATAAGCCCCGATATCTGCACGTAGTCATCGGTGCCATCAAGCACGATCCCATTCCCTATTTTTCCTGTCGCACTGGCTGCATTACCATTCCAGGCGCCGTCATTATTAAGCGCCGAATCACAACTATCGTTCGTGCCTCCAGTACAAGTATTTGCCGCCGATTCATCGAGTTTGTAGTAGCCTTTGAGAGATGTGCCGAGTGAATCCAGTGCAAAAAAATCTGTTTGTCTTCCTTGCACGGCAGTACTATTGCCATAGTAGAAATATATGGTTTGTTTGCCAGCGAGAACCGCAGGCACTTTTACATAAAAATCTGTGGAGCTGGTATTGCAGGCTCCGGTTGCCGTATCTATAAAATACGCAAGCTGTTTGCCCGATGCATCGGTGAAGCGAGCGTCATCACAATCGGATTGCAGCTTACCTGCTGTAATAAGTGTTGCGCTATCGATATCAAATTTCACTTTACGCTCGGCGTTTATGGCACTTCCCGAATTAGTGATGGTGTAGGCTGTGCGATAGAGCCAACTGTCATTCATCCACGCTGAAGCCTCGGCTTTGTGGCCGCTTGTTTTAAGAAAAATGATGATGGCCGCAAGACCAAGCATGAGGCCGATTGCGCCAGCCACCACTCCCCGCCTGCCAGGACGGATGTACCTAAATATGTTTTTAATATTTTTTTTCATTTATATATTTTTAAACAAATATGTCATTCCGGGCTTGACCCGGAATCCAGGATTACAATGCCTAGATCCCCGCCTTCGCGGGAATGACAAAGGACTTACTTCACTCCCACAATCCAATAATCAAACGTGATATCTGTAGAGACGTGATTAATCACGTCTCTACCATCAAGAACAACTACAAACGACCCATCCTTTTTTTCTTTCACAATCAGAGATGAACCTCCCGTACTACTGGTGGCCGTGACAAATACTTTGGCTCCTGATTTCATATTTTTGTTCGTTATCGTCACGCTCGTAGCACCTGCCGCAATTTTTCCTTCTCCCACAGTGGCATCTTCTCCACTGCCCACCGATGACGCCCCCAATACCTGATACTGCTTGGCTGAAATGCTGCTTGCTGAAATCTCTCCTTGTGCTATAATACCGCCGCTGCTTGTCATGACAACTTTTCCTCCAAAGGCTTCGATATTGCCGGCCCCCGCTTCATTTTGTAGTTTGAGTGTACTACCTATGGCATTTATCGATTTTTCAGTAGCATCGAGTTTCAAAAGACCTACCATAAGGTGGTCGGTGATGCCTACTTTTTGTGCAGTAAGAGTACCCAAGACATCCAGGTCTCCATCGACTACTTTGGAAAGCACCCCTTGTACGTTGCCGCTCACCGCAATAGTACTTGCTCCACCTGCGTCGCCATCGTACCAGCTTATGAATACATACGTCATCACGGTGTGGTCACCTGCTTTTGCGTCTTCAAGAGCGCGGCCAATCACCC
>CAZMJG010000013.1:0-23057 GCA_964566675.1 uncultured Gammaproteobacteria bacterium | reverse complement strand
TGCTCATTTTATATATCTATCTCGATATCAAACTGCGTAAAAAACTGAAAGTAGAAACAAAACTCATCAATATGCCTTTTCTCCTCGTGCAGTGGTATTTGCTGCCTGTAGTATCGTTTGTACTGTCTGCACTACCGGCACTAGATGCCCATACAAGACTTCTTATAGGTAAAAAGCTGACGTATAAAGTCACGGAGAAAGTATGATTAAATATCATTTCTATCTGTTGCATTATCTCCGTCGGCTGGTTCTTGCTCCGATTCCGTTTCTGTAGAGCTTGAATCTGTAGAATTTTCACGTGCTTCTTTGAGTAATTGTTCTATTGCCTCCTTTTTAGACTGAATTAATGCACCTGTTGAATCATATACATAACTTTCCTCCGTTATGTCCCAGTTACTGTTATTTAAATTTCGTTCAATAAATACTAACTGATCTGAAGATATGCCATGCCAGCCAAGAAAGTCTCTATATTGATTTTCTTCCCCTATATGAACACTGTCATTTATAAGCACAACTCTCCTATTTTCTCTAAATTCTTGATCTGGAAAAGGCACATCATAACGATAATCTGGATTTCTGTATACAACAACTTTAAGCCCCTCTATATCTGATCTAATATTTTGTTGTCGCAAAGACTCTTTAAGATATACTATTTGATTTGGTTCATTTAATTTACCCATCTTCTCATATAGCTCTGTTGTACGTTCTGCCCGCTCAAATGGTTGGCTATCTGGCTCAAATGCGAGCCATACCGAGACACCCGGGTCGATTTCGCTCAATTTACTGACTGATGTACCAGGACCAAACTCAATTCCATAGGGGACATTCCCTGCTTCAAGCTTCTGAATCACTTCCTGTGCTTTTGTTGGATCAGAAATGAAATAGAAAGAGGATGTCTCATTCGCTCGATATGGCTCCAAATCGGTAAGCAATGTCTGTAATTCGGTATCAGTTGATGCTTCTGTGGGCGCAGAAGTCTCTGGCTTTGTAACTTCTGGTTTACTAGCGTTTTGTTCATCATCACCTTCTGGTTCCATGGCGGCTATTTCTCCTCCACTTGTTGGTGGCTTCTGAGGGGGAGTAGGTGGCAATTCTGGTGGTGGTGATGCTGGTGGGTTATCTGTATCATTACTCTCTTTATTCCCCTCTGTTTTTGATTGTATATTGGCTTCAGTCACATTTTCAGTAGTTTGTGCTGAAGTAAGTTCTCCTTTTGAATCATATACGTAACTTTCAGGGGTATGATCCCATGGTATGTGACTCAAATCTTGTTCAGTATGTACAAATTCCTCTTTAGGGATACCTTTTTCCTGCAAAAAATTTTGATAATGTCCAGCTTCAGGCAAATGAGTACCGTCATTAATCATTACAACTCGCTTACCATTTTCTACGAAATCTTTATCGGGAAAAGGAATAAACTCACGGTAATCTGAATTTCTGTAAACCACTGTTTGAAGTCCTGGTATGTCACTCTGTATGTTAGATTGATCCATACCTTTTTGCACATACACAACCTTATTTGACTCTACCATCCTGCCCGCGTTTTCCAAATAGTCCACAGTTTCCATTGCGTATACAACAGCTGTTCCATCAGGTTCAAAAGCTACCCAAAGAGGAACCTTTGGATCTATTTCGCTCAATTTACTTGGTATTTCCCCTGGTCCAAATTCAATTCCATAAGGAATATTGCCGGTTTGAAGTCGCTCGACAAATTGATCGGCAGCTTCTCGATCAGGGATAAAATAAAATGAAGAGGTTTCATGAGCTCGATATGGCTCCAAATCTGTAAGTAATGTCTGTAATTCTGTATCAGTTGCTGCTTCTGTGGGCGCAGAACCTTCTGACTTTTTAGCTTCTGGTTTACTCGCTTTTTGTTCATCATCACCTTCTGGTTCCATGGCGGCGATTTCTCCCCCACCTGTTGGTGGCTTCTGAGGAGGTGCAGGAGGTAATGCAGAAGTAGGTACTTGTGCTGAATCATGAAGATTCTCTGTTTCATCCAGTGCTCCCGCCGGTTCTACTGATGTGAAATTTTGTGTTTGAAAAACAATATTTCTTATAGACGGACCTTCAGGAAAATCTGCTTCAAATATGGTATTTATTTCTTCTTCACGTTTTATATCTCCTGTTACGACTGCGTCATAAAAGCTACCCATCCCATGTTCGTATGCGCCTTCAAGAACTAACTCTTCTCTATCAGCATAAACTAATGAGTTTGTTGAAGGTTCCTTAAACTGTGAACTTGGACTACTCTCTTGACCTGTAGGCAGAGGAATTGTCATGACTTTTTCTGATTTCGATTCATGAACATGTTGTCCAGACATTTCGCTCTCTACTAACTGCTGTAATTGTTCTAACATAGTTATTCGGAGAGCAGAATACGACGCAGTGCACGTCTATCTGGAACTTGATAATATTGCACCATTCCGTCTACAAATCTGGGGAAATCGTTAGCATATAATTGCTGGTGTTTTTCTCTCATTGCAGCAAATTGTTCTGCTGAATAGTTGCCATAAGTAAGTTCATGTATAATTTCATCTTTTGTTCTATCTGGCATCGGAAGATTATTTGAATCATAATATTGTCTCATACTTTCGTATAAGACTTCTCCATCCTCTCCATTATGTCCAGAAGGAAATTGTTTATTATAGTAACGAGCAACTGAAGTCATAAGTTTATTGATATCATGGGTGGTAAGTGTGCCACTATCAATTCCTAATTCATCTGCAAGTTGAAGTACACTACTGGGAATATATTGGTTAGGATTTCCTTCATTAAGACTATTACTGTATGTTAATGTGGGTAATTCCACATAGAGTGTACCCGATTTCTGAGTAGCTTTAACTTCCTCTATTAAGGCATCTATATCATTACCAGTAATATGATTACCATTTACCGATACCTCTTCTATCGGCGCGTCTAAAGGTTGCTGAAGGACCTGATCTACTGTTTCTATGATACCGATTTCAATATCTACATTAGAATTATCAGGAGATACAACCGACTCTTCAGATTGATAAGCAGCAGTTACAGTTGACGAAATTTCTGGAAACTGATTTGAAGCTTGGCTTTCTCTTCCGGTTGGTAATGAATAAATTTGCACCCCTCTATCTGTTTGCAGATCCTCACAGATATCTGAGGATAAATATTCATTTTTTATTTCTCTATAAAACATAGTTGTATATAAATTGTAAATATCAGAATTCAAAACCGTCATATTGCGATAAATCTTCTGGATCTATAGATGTATTTTTTTTAATCGCTACTGAAGCATAATTCATTGGTATACCCGCGGCTTGAATCCTTTCATTTTTATGCTTTGGTAAGTAGGTGATGGCTCCTTTTTGTGATAATTCATCTAATTTTCTAAAGACCTCCGCAGATTCCCTAGCATGCTGTAAATGTTCATCTCTACTCCTAGCAAAAGATCCTTCACTATAGTCTAGTGCCACAATACCACCAGGCTTTACGGCTAACAGACTATTACAAAGTGATATATGTGGATAACGCATGTAAGGAAACGCATAGTTAGAAATAATACCTCCATATTTTTCAAAATCTTCAATAGGTAATTGCTCTCCTAGCCCTAATCTATGCCCGCCTCGTAATGGATAAACGCCCGGTTCAGGAGTAGTAGTGAGATTAGTAACCGCAATATTTTTATTATTTGTCTCTATATTATAGGCCGCAAGACCAATACTTCCCCCTATATCTAATATTCTCTTTTCATCACTATCCTGAGCCTGTGTAACTTCAATAACTTCCTGAACTCCTCGAGCTTTATTATATTCAGAAATTGGTCGCGTACCCCACAGCGCTGCACCTATTCCACTCATATTATTAATTTGCACCGGTGTAGTTAGATATAAGTCAGGATTAGTCAAAAGGCGTCTTCTATCTGTATCGTTCAGTTTTTTAAAAGAAACAGGAGGGGAAGAACCAAAATATACTTCTATCGGTACAGGTGAAATTAAATTCATATTTGGTATTAATCCTGTCCTTGAATCACCTAAAGTACGCCAAATATCATAATCCTGCATACGTGTTAAATAGTTTGCTACATCTTTCTGCAGAAGCTCGCGTCTTTCATCTTTAATAGGGATAAGCGGATCTTCAGGTAAATATTGTTCCGATATTCGTTCTATTTGTTCTGCTGAGATAGCTTCAGGACGCTCGCCGTGTATAATGGCTGTAAAATATCTTTGAAAGTCAGGGGGCAAATGGTCTGGCAAAGGTCCCATAGGCATAGCTTCAAATTCTCTATATGCAGCTTCAAATTGTTCAGCTAGTTCTGTCGGCTTTTCTGCTGGGGCTACATCTATTATTGGCACTTTTCTAAAGGTATCCGTCGCTTGAGATTCACGTCCGGTTGGTAGGGGGACTTGAATATTTCCGTGATGTCCTTCTTCATCTTGAGTACTTTCTATTTCGTATTGTTGGGATGGATCTCTTTCTATTTGCATAGTGTTTATAATTTTTAACCTAGTATTACTTTTCCACCGCGGATATGGGCAAGTTCTACTAATGAAAACAAACCATGCATAAGTGGTAACCGTGACCATCTGCCTTGAATCCACAAGTGTTTCATATTATCAAAGGGCCTGACAAGATCATCATTCCTCCATCCATGTTCTTCTACCGCTAATACATAGGAATCTCCATTAGCACTATCTCTTGAATACTGGACGGGTCTTATATGTTCATTGATAAATTCCGAAGGAATCGGTGAATCTCCATGCTCATTAAAATCAACTATGGATTTGCCATAGTTACTGTTGTAATACCACAATCGACTTCGCATCTGAGGAAAGTCTCGTGCTTGTACGACATAGGGTTGTGGTTTATCTCCTGGTTTTAATACCCCATACGCGATTTCTACTTGGAGATTTTTATCACCTTTGAAAGCTTGATTTACATTGTGATGGAGATCCAAAATTTGATCCGACGAAACTCTACCATTTCCATCTTCAGCCATTGGAAAACCTCCAAAAGGTTCTAAGATGTCATATTCTCGCCCGGTATATATACCACTTCTTGCTTCAAATCCAGAAGTTTGCCATTCTACATGAGTTCTATCTTCGTTATTCATAAGGAGCATGGTAGAAGTAACAGGAAGATCATAGGCTTTTTCCCTATGTACACAGCCTTGTAATACATAGGAGACTTCAGGAGGTTGATCAGCTGGTATACCATACTGGTGTAAATACCCTTGAAGTTTTTTTTGTTGCCATAACTCTTCAAGATATTGTTGCCACTGTGTTTTATACAATTCAATTTCAACATCATGATGACCGTCAAATATCAACGGCTTACTGTTTAAACCCGGAAGAAATATCGCACTGTCCCAAGGAGCATCAAAATACGGTCGTGCAAGTACTGCTCCTCCTGAGTTTTGCCACTCCTGAGATTCTTCTGTAGTCGCAAATACAGGAGGCACGGGGAAGCCTTTAGCTTCCAGTTCCTTTATTGATGTGTACTTATCAAGACGGCCATATGATGGATTCTCTTTTTGCTCTAATTGTTCCCGATTATGGGGTGAAGCATCCACTACCTGTATGGTCTCAAAATCTAAGCTAGAGACATCTACTGCTGTTTCGGCTGAAGTTGAATCAATAGTAACATGTTGAGGATTAGGCGACAAATCTGGCAATTTATCGGTAGCCATTACTTCTTTATTGGGATAGGAATATGTTGTAGAAGATTCTGCCACCTCGTCATCGATTCCCCCTGAAATATCTGACTGTGGCAAATAATTATAGTCACTGTGCCTTTCTAACATATGGAGGCTTATTTAACTTTTGAACGGGCCTCTTCAGAAGCTCTCGCAAGAGCTCGAGCGTAGGCTTGAACAGGTTCAGGTCTTTTTGTATGTAATCGGAAAGCTATTGTTTCAGTATCACGATCAATACTCTCAACAATTTCCCATAATCGTTCATCTGCAATACCTGTTTTTTTTAGTGCGCGTATTAAGGGTGAAGAATACTCAATTTCAGATAAATTTGGTACCTGCGTTAGTTCAGGATATTTATCAACACCATTTTGTATTGCAATTGCTGTAGCATTACGATTAATCCAGTGTTTTTGACTATATACCTTGGGCGCTGTTTGTTGCAATTCTTTTGCGGTATCAGAATAAATCAATTCTGTAACAGGGACATATACAGTTGAACCCCTTTCTTGAGAGTATCGTCCCATCTCTCCTGTTTCTATACTGTGTAATATATCCATATCGCCATAATAATTCATACGCTCCATGGTTACATTCTCGTCTGAAATTGCATAGATAGTAGGACGAAATATGCCTGTTGAAGCATCAGCTATAAGGGGCACGATAGTTGAATTAGACAAAGATGGAGGAGTATCACCAACTTGCTCGGGATGAGTAAGGACATTTGATAATTTACCCCAATAGTCTCCTACTGTAATAATCTTTGATGCCAAACCACGATTCAATTCTACTGGTCTATATACAGAACTACCCGCTGTGACAGATGGCATATCGGCCCAATGTGAATAAGGCGTTTGAACAGCTACACCGATAATATCATTGTAATTTGGATATTTATAGGTTGTATTGGGATATAAAAGAGTCATTTCCTGACTTGTAGCTTGATCCAATGTAGCTATAGCACCTTGAACTTGAGCAAGAGGTAAATGCGCGACATCCCCTTTTATACCAGTATTCATAAGCATACGACCCCACCCTTCTCTTTCTGGCTCGATAATACCAGGTTGTACAAACTCATGCAAGGAAACGGGAGAGGAATTAAGAGTTACTATTTCTGGAGCGGGAGACTGAGTAGGGACGACCTCTAGGGTATCAAATTCTACGCCTGAGCCAGTGTTGCCAGAAGATGCACTGCTGGAACCGTCAGAAGCAGGATCAAGATCCGTTGAATTTAAAAAATTACTTTTACTTTCTGGCAGAGTAGTCCTTCCTACCGATTCCTGCGTTGTATTTAGTTCGTACGTATGAACTGGTTCTTCTTGGGTATCTGGACCGCCAGTATCATGATTTGTTTCATAATATCCCCGCCCATTTTCTAGATTTAACATATTGAATGTGTATTATACCAAATTTTAATAAAAAATGATATCACATAATTTCTTTTTTCTAATCTAAATAACCGCTATCGATTTGTTCAAATTTTGCAAAACTTTGTTCTAGATTTAACACAGTAAGTCTATAAATTACTTTCCTCTTCGACGTTTGCGCACATCTTCAGTCTTTTCAAGATTATTCAACATAATTGCTCCCAGCAATGGATTTTGGGCAGCTTGAATTTTGAGTTCATTTTGCAATGTGACTAGATCTTTTTTGCTTGTCTGTATTAGCGGGAGACCTGTTAACAGCGTAGATCCATGCGTGGCGTCGATAAGATATTCATCAATATTACGAACAGGAAATTTCAAATTTGTAACTGCTCTTGCTCTCCTATAAAGTGTAGGCATATGCACATAACTAATAGCACCAGCACTTCCAAATGGCCATATATCACTAATACTTTCATCACGATATTTTATAGAATCTATTAAGAGTTGTTCTCGTTCCGGTTTCATTTTAGTGTAAACAAGACTTGCTAAATCATAATCTAAATTTTTAGGATCATCATAAATCATTGAGCCAAATAACATCACCATACCATTTGCAGCTGTGAGATTATTTTCTTGTCCATATAATTTACGACGGATAATACCCCATGCTTCAGCTATATTATGTTTATCAGAGTTAACCGGGTGAACTCTATATTGTTGGAGTCGTTGTAACTGCTCATCTAACAGGCCAGGAATAACTTCTGGTTTTCGTACCATATCCATAACTGGCCCAATATGACGATCCTCCAGATATCCTCCCATTGCTAGTTCTTCTATATATTCTTCTGCGCGTATTGGATCTTTGTCAGCTTCTTTGACCGACACAGGAGCCTGCCTATTTCTATTAATGAGATTACTATATAGTTCTTCATAAAAAGCGATATGTTGATCAAGTTGCTGAGTTTTAATACCCTCTCCCAATTCTGAAGCAGCACGTTGGCGAAGAGTAGCAAGATGATCTATAGATTGCCTTAATTTTGCAGCATTCGCTTCTCTCTCTTGAGGCGACACCCCTGTATTGCTAGTATTCATACTCAAGTCTATAAGGCTGTCCTGAATGTCAAGATCAAGAAGATTTATGGTTGATTTTTTTTGAAGACTCGGATTTTCTGATTGGGCTGCAGATTTATTAGATTTATCCGATTCTTCTAGTTTTGTCGGTGGTTGATTATATTCCCTTTGTTCGCCCTCCTGATCAGGTTCTAATGGAGTATCCGCCTCACCTGAAGCAGATAAATGATCCTTAACTTGACCGAATGTATCGGACCCCACATGTTCTTGAGCCTGATTTAAATCTATACCTAGATTTATAGTAGGCTCTTCTGAAGTTCCACCTTTATCAATATTTTGCATATTGAAGATTTGTTCTTTTTCTAACATATTATTGTTCCTTTCGTAAACTATTAATTCCTTGCTGCAAATCTGAAGCACGGTATACCAGACCATCCTATTCTTCTGCTACAGGCGTCGCTATTTTCTTGGGAATTGAGTATGCTCCAAAGATCTTTTTATAAGTTTCGCTTTCTAACCCGTATTGATACAAGAGTAAAGAAAGCTCTTGATGAGCAAATTCTCGTTTGTCAGGATCTTGTTCATAGATATTAAAAGGAGCAATATCAATACCTAGCATTCCGGCAACCCCCCGATACATATCACCTTTATAATTTGCAAAGACACCAGTGTCTTTTATGCCCTGTAAAAGAGTTCTTTGATAAGGAGAATCTTCCATATACATTGTAGTCGCTTCCACTAAAGCCTCTCCAAGTATACGTGCAGGCACGGTAGGATGGAGTGAAGCAATTTGTAATTCACGCTGAATAATCCGATTTAGCTGTTTTTCATTTTTAGGAAATACTCCTTGTAAGTTCTGCCAATTTTTTATCTCCGCTGAACGAAGTGGAACTTTGTAATAATTCTGTAGGAAAGAGAACATTTGTTGCTGCTCATTTAGAGGAAGAGTTTTGATTTTATTTCCCAATTCAGTAGCGACGACAGCACCAATACCATATTCCGATAAGGCCAAATCGGGCGTCATCCAACGAGATCTCTTGGGATCAATTATTTTTACAGTTTCTACTTCCATTCCATCCGACACCTGTGCTATAGCAATATGTTCAATTTTTGCACCATTATGCTTTTGTTGTACATCTCGTAATAATTCTTCACTTCTAAATGATTGTTTATCTTTAACCTCATGGTATGCTAATCTATTCAATATCATAGGATCAAATCCTCTCGCCTCTGCCGCTTGATTAAGACGCATTTCATTTTGTGAAATGTGTGGAAACGCTCTTAAATATTCAGGTGGTATAACCATTGTGTTATTTTTTGTATCATCTCCCTCAATCAACTCAATTATTTTATCCTGATTCCTATCGACTAATTCTTTACTGACTGAGGTTGCATCAGTTTGCTTTTGTACTTCTGTGATTGTAAGTTCCTTATTTCCTGAATCTAAGACATTATATAAATGCCCCGCTCCGAGTCTACGAGCAGCTTTAGGATCATCTACTTCAATTTCTGTTCGCATTTCCATGTTCACCATTCGATCTACGACTCTATATTGCAATCCATCCTTACCAGGAATAGGTATCTGATTATCTACAAGTCCATGTTTAGCACTCAGATAATCCCAACTACCAATAAATTTTTGCATTTGTGAAGCTCTATCAACTAGTCTTTCCCCCCAAGAGCGCCTATCTCCACTTTGCAGAAAAAACATATCTTGATCTATCGTTACTTGTCTCTCTTCAAGAGCTGCAGCCCCTTGTATTAACGAATCAACAGCTTGTATGCCTGAATTATCTAATGTATCTACTAATTCTTTATTTGTAAGATGAGGATACGGCTCATTTTGAGCATGAATTATTTGCGCAAGATCTAAATCAATAGTATCGTCCTGCAAAAAATTTTGTACTTGTTTCTGAGTCAAATCATTACTTGCTTCATGTTCTCGTGCCTGATTTAATTCTATACCTTTTTCGCTATGCACATCTGATTCTCCCCCCGTATCTATATCTTGTACATGTAGAATCTGTTCTTTCTCTAGCATATTATTTATTTGAATGTAATAATTCTCCTACCCTATCCGAATCTTCTAGTAAATCTATATCTTGTAAAACTTCTTTTGATACTATTCCAGCCTGGACTAACTCCTGAAGCTTCTTTGCATTCTCTATAATAATTTCCGCTCTTTCCCTTCTTGAATCGCTTATTACTCCACCTTGAGTTAAATCTCTCATCTCACAGGCCAATATATCTGCCCTTTGATCAGCATTTAATTTAGGATTTCGCTCCGCTCCTAGTATCTTTTTGATTACTCTGCCGAGTACAGTTCTTTCATGTTTTTGCAATGTTGCATTAACAATTGTTTGCGTTTCTACATTTGCTCCTGCCGGCAATTCTGCATAACGCATTTCAAGTTCTTGCATTTTTTGACGCTTCTCATTCCATGGTATATTTGACTGAGCTATAGATTGCGCTTCTGAGGTAAACATTGAAGTGCGTGTATAGGTAATAAGATCCCCTGCTCTTACAGGCGCCCCATTTGGAGATATTTCATAGAATGGATCATGGGGAGAATCTGGATAATTCCTAAATTTTGAATAAAATTCGGGAGATCGTCTGGCTGCTAAGTCAAGAGCTGTACCATTTAGTACTTCTTTTTTAAAAACTTTAGGTAGTCGGTGATACTGAGGCATTTTTTTTTCACATATTTTTTCTGCTTCCGCTACTAATGTATCTTTATCTAAATTGCATACTGCTGCAACATCCGCTACTAATGTATCGGGCGCATTCTGCATTTCTTTACCACCTGTAACTTGCTTAATCAGATTTACTTTAGCTTCTTCAATTGCCTTGCTTATTGTAGGCTGATGAAACTCCCCCCAGTAGAGACTTTCTGAATCTTTACGGCTTATAGGTGTTTCAGGCGTAATAACTTGTCTTTCTATAAGGCCTGCGAGAGCTTCTGCAGTGAGTGCTACAAATTCCATTTGCTTTTCTGCTTTTTCCGGATCTTTGGAAGGATTTAAATACGAACGTATTTGACGACCATCCCCTCTTCTTCTTTCTACTTCTGCGGCATATGTTTCTCTATCTTGCTTCGTAAAGTCCTGATGTTCATGCTGCACGTCTCCCAATTCAGCAGCTAACGATCCATCTGGTAAGTATGTCAACTGCAAATTAATGTGACCTAGACTTTCTCCGGGTTTGACACTTTCGCCTGATTTTTCTCTATGTCTAAAGTGAATAACTAAACCATTGGGACCGACTGCGTCAAGTGGAATTTCTACCTGATAATCTGATTCTAAATCTCCAGGTAAATGTAACGGTAAAGCCGCGATATCATTATGTGCATCTGGTCTAAGTTTAAATGTAGCATCCGCCATCGCTTGAGCAGTATTTGCATAGAATTCAGCTTTTTCTTTCGCATCTAATTGTTGAGCTTGTGACAGTGGTAAATGAACTGGATGCTTCCCAACTGATTTGGGGAAAGTAGTTGCAACCATTTTGGCCGCATTTATGAGTTTCTCCGTAGCTTCAGAATTTGCACTCATTTCTCTTATTTCAGGAGCATCACTGTGTGTTCCTATATACTCAGTTTCTACTACACTAGAAACATTTTGCAGTCGAAGCATTCTAGAAGCCTGAGCATAAGCAGCCGTGACTTCTTCTAAACTCACATTATGAATATCCTCAGTGCCTAAAATTACGGCTAAATCATCGTCGGTCACATCCTGAAAAACCTCTTCCTCATCTAAAGATTGTGCAGCTTTTTGGATTATTTGGGCATGTCTTGCTGAATCATCTTGATCTACTATTTCTTTTACCTTGACAGGTAAATTTCGATTAATCTTAGGTCTTATAATTTCCCCTTCATTTAACCCATTGTTATCACCAGCTATTTCTTTATCGTAATTTACATAAGATTTAACCTCACGAAAGGTATTACTACCTACATGTTCTTGAGTTGGGTATTCAAACTGCCCGACACTAGGTGTTGACTGATTAATATCCCCCTCAAATTCTACAGATGACTCTCCCCCCAACATTGGATCATGTTCTATATGTACCATATACTCATTTTAAATACATATTTAATGTGTATTTAATACACCATATGATATCACATATTTATATAAAGACAAGATAATGACAGGTTATTTCGTATATTTTTTTAACAGTACATGCAAACATTTACTAGCCTTACTATGAGATACATAATCCGGTAAAGCCTGTGCATATTGTTGAATTGACGTATAAGGGGACTCAATATTTATACTCTGTGGCGGCATAGGATACCGCTGACTTACCATCCATTGTTCATTATCCTTTTGTGAAGCTACAAGAAATGCACTGTCTGTACATTGCATACCATTTGATCCCAAGTGTGTATCTAAATTCGTGAAATATGTGTCATTTAATCCATCTGTCAAATTTTTCCTCACACTGTGCGTAATCTTTTTCTGTCGTGAGATCCCTCGAGCCGCATAGTCTGCCAACTTTTCTTCATATTTTTGCTGTGCTTTATCAATAAAATCCGGAACTCTCATCCCATAAAGATTGTATATATTTTGTTCTGCATACTGACCGGGATTTATATCATTCTGTTCAATAAATTCAGTTGCAGGAGGTCTTATTAACGAAGCGACTTCGCAACTTAATGGTCTATCTTTACCAATACACGATAAAATCAAATCATTTGCCCATATACTTACTCCTGAATCTGCGAGTACAAAATTACCATTTGGGCGTAAAATACGCGACACTTCCTGTATCCCTTTTGGAATATCTAAAAAAGAATGTAACGCTTGTACCGTAAGTACATGTGAAAAACCATTACTTATAAAAGGCAAGGCTGTTGCATCTCCTGTTGCAACCTGGCTTTTATAAGGATGTGCTTGCAAAGAATTTTCTGCAATATCAACCCCTATAAAATGCGCGCCTTTATCTGATACATAATGTCCACTACCTTTTGCTCCCGTACATAAATCTAGAACAACATCTCCCTGCTGTATATCTGCCATTTCCACTACATTTCGGTTCATTATATCCTGTCTTACCTCCATTCCCTTTTGCAATCCCGATAAATCCTCACGGTTTCTCGTTTTTTTCAAAAGGATATCAAAGGTGCTCTTTTGTTCTATATTAGGACATTCACTTTGTGAAGCTACCTCAGGAGAAGTATCTTCATTTTTAATTAAGTCTGCCTCAATATGATTAGAAGTCTGAGGTAGTGTATCTGTAGCACAAACTTCCTGTGCAGTACTGAGTTCAAACTGGTTAATTGAATTACGAACTTCCCTTTCTAATGCAGGAATATCCTCATCAATTTGTGTTTGTGTCCTCTGTTCAAGAGCCATTTCTATTAGTCAATTGACAATATATAAAATACGTATATAATATGTATATTGAGAATGAATTATACCAATTTGTTTTGATATATCAATATGGAAAAAGAAAAACGTTCCCACTGGTTTACTGGTGACAATTCCATGGAAGAATTTACTTTTAATGAGCTTGTGTGCGATGCAACAGGAGAAACTCCCGATCAAAGTAGGTTCGAAAAAGGTTTTGAAAATTATCAACTTCCGGCAGGAAGAGAATCGGTAGCCAAAACTACATTTGGACCTCAGACAGAATCGACAACGTCTCGGCCCCCACAAACCGAAATTGATGATTTTATACAACGTGCAAAAGATAATACTGTTGGGTTAAGACGGGCAGGAAAAAAATATGGACCTTGGGCTGGCGTCGTACTTGCAGGGGCTGTTGCTTGGAATGCTAGTGCTCAAGGTGTTACATTAAACAATTTAGTCGACCGAACTCCTTCAACTCCTGCCTCTACTCCTACTACGGAACCTGAAGCTACTCTTACTCCGACTCCCTCAGCTACTCCCTTAGTTCAGCTTACCGGAGAAAATTTTGAAACAAGAGAGTGCGATATTGGTGGATATCAGAAAACTTTTCTAGGTGGTAGTGAATTAGTACCAGCAATACAACTTGAAAAAAATCAAATAGTTCTACATGATGGAGAATTACATACAGTGCCTGAAGATGGGGTATATCTTTGCGATAATGATGATACTTCAAAAGATGAGACACTCACCCCTGTAAACCCAGAATATGTATATAATAATCAGGTATCTAGTAGTATTGGACGAGATAGTATAGATGTGCTAAAAATTACTGATTAGTGATTTTTTCTATACTACCATCAAAGAATTTAAACCTCTTTACGTACTCTTGCCTAGTATTTTACTTTTTCTTAGGATCTCCCCATACTCTTTTCACATGTTTCTGCCAACCTGTTTTGGATATGAAATTTTGCCCTCCTCGTATACTATCTGAAACATCATCCATGGAAACACCGGACATATAATCTCCTGTTAAGGGGCCAGTAATAACACCTGGGTGAATAACAGCAGCTCTACTACCATCATTGAGTTCTTCATAGCTTATATAAGGGTTTTCAACAGAATAAGCCCTATCGATAGCTTCAATGAGAGGAACTTTTATATTTTCCTTTACTACTTTATCAAGTACACGGAGTTGCTCATTAGGTCCATGCGTATCAAAATGATTTCTTAGCACTTCATCTACTTTATCTCTTCCAGCTAAAATTACATTACTTACGGGTCTGCCTAAATCTCTACTCCTTTGCTCTACCGTTGATATAATCTTACCAATAGTACCATTAGGTCCATAGCCAAATTCCATAATCTGATTGGTATCATAAGTTGGCATTGCACCGACCCAATCTAATCTATTTATGAGCTCCGCATTTCCCGCAAATATTGTTTCTAACACTTCTTTATCTATTCTATCTATTCGGACAGATGTATCACCCGCTACGCGACGACGTAATTTTCCAAAATCTCGCATATGGGCAAGGACCGTATCAGTTTGAGGCCCAAGAGAGCCACTAAAAACAAGATCTATATTATTTGTCGATGTCGAACGAGTAATTCGACGATCTCCCTTATTAAAATTTACTGATACTGGTCTATTTGTATCCGCCACTCCTAAGAAACTATTTAATAGTCCTTTACTAAACTCTTTTACATCACTATTTCTAGAAACCTGATTTACAGCTTCCGCAAAATTTTGGTCTGATTCCATTAATTTATCCAGTTCATCGACAATATATCCCCTCTGCGCTGATTCGGATAGCCGATTAATAGTTGACATAGGAACACCTTTGTCGAGTAGCTCTGTAAACCATCTTCCCAAATTATCTGTGGTTTTTTCTCCGACATACGCACCATATGATGCATCTGGCGCCATCACAACAGTAGTATTTCCTAACGGAATCTCATTACCATTTGCATCATACGCAATGATACCTCTTTGTTCATTTTTTACTTGAGTTGTATAATTAAGCACTTCCTGCATCATGTAGGTTTTTCCTGTACCTGTTCCACCTGCAATATATCCACGGACGGGAGCATTGCCTACAAGTGATGACATTGCATATCTCACAAATTGCTCAGATACATGAGGCTCTCCATTTGGCCCACCAAAAGGAGGAATTACCCCTACGGCTTTCATGTGTGTTACGGCTGCATCTAGTGTTGGATATTTTTCACGCAATTCTTCTTTTTTCTGTTCAATTTGTCTACGTCTCCGCTCCGCAGTCGATTTCATACTAGGAGTTTGTGCTTTTTGCGCACCTTGCCAAAAAGTTAAGCCATCCTGTATATGTTGGTATTGAACAGTATCTGGCAAGGGTGCCGTATTTGTCGATTTTTTTTCTCCTGTATCCTTAGGTTCGTTTACTACAAATAGCTGAGTAAAGTTAGCAACCTCAGTTGGAGGAACACCTCTTAATTCATCGATAGTACGTGCTTTAGCGGCTTGTTCTAAAATAGAAGACGGATCTAGCCCATGAGCAGCTATCTGTTGAGATGCCTTTGTTAACATTTCATTGTAAGAGGCCGCACCTTTTAATGTATCAGCTTGAACTGTCAACCCAACATTTTGAAGGACATGAGACATATTTTCAGCTGCAGTATCTAATAGTTGTGTTCCTTGCTCGGTCTGATTGGTAGCTGTATGCAACAATCCTGCATCTGCATAATTATATACCACCCCATATTGTCCGGCCATTTCTTGAAACGGAGTAGTATCAATCATTTCAGAATACCATTCTTTAGTTATACCAAGGTCTTTTTCTTTACTTCTATCAAGAGCTTTTCCAAAAAATCCATGTGAAACCAGCACTCGATCATTCTGTTGCGATTTTGAAGCGAAGGTTGCCTCTTGCTGAATATTTGGAGCCATGCTACTATTGCCTAGGCGCCTATTATTAGTCGGGTACGCAGCTCTCACATCTTGCACCCATTGCTCTGCTTGAGCTCGTCTTTGAGGATCTTGTATCGTATGTAATGAATTCTCTACCTGTTTTACCATGCTGGCCGCTATTACATTCACTTCATTTAGCTGTATTCCTGAATCGGAAAAGCTTAAAACTCGTGAAATCACGGAAGCCCCCGGATGATGAGGGTGCAATTCCTGTAGACGGGCAGTAGAATTAGCGGGAAGAGGATTCTGTTCCATTCCTGCCGATTCATCAGTTCCAATTAAAATTCCTCTCACTGCATCATAATTTTTATGCGATAGTAAAGGACCCATTACTCTCTCCACATCAGAAGGTCGGTTAGCTTCCTCAATAACTTGATTTGCTGTTACAACAACATACTCCTTCGTTGCCGACCTATCTTTATTAGGATCTTCATGATTAGCATCTGCAAATGTTTCCTTAACTACCTGTAAAATTGTCTGTATATCACCATTTTTAGCTATAGTATTCCCATCATTCTCCTCTAAAGCGGAGAGTACAATTTTGGCGCCTTTTGTTATTTGTTGAACATCTGTCTGTGCTTGCCCAGGGACCGCACCAATATTTAAAAAGGATGTCCGACCTGTCTGTAATAAATGCCGTAAGGTGTCAGAAAGAGTAGAATCTTGTTCAATAATCGGCGCGTTATCTCCGTCTGAATATATAGGTGATTTATCTCCAGTCTCCTGAAGATTGATAGGATTTCCATTTTGATCTCTCGTAGGTTGTCTTTGCAGCAAATAAGCGTTTGTTGCCCGTCTATTTAGTCTTAATGCAGCTTCTTTAATTTCAGCTGGTGTATGAGGATTGGCCAACGCAGCAGCCACTGGATCACCTAATAAACGATAGCCATTTTCACCAGCCGGAATAACTGGAAGCGTGCCACCTGCAAAATTCATTCTAAATTGTTGTGTATACTTTCCTGTTGCAATATCTTTTGCCAACGCTTTTTGCAGATCGGGGCCAATTACACAATCAGGAGAGTTCCTCTCGGTTAGTGTTATTTCATCTACAACATCGAGTACTTTATCTGCCTGTTTGCCATGAAAATCTCTTATTTCTTTTTCTATAAGCCCCGCAGCAATCCTGTTATCACGTTCAGGATCAGCATTTTCCGCCATACTTTCGCTTTCAGTAAGAGGTTCACTATCTGAAAAAACGATATCTTCATCCTTTATATTTATATGAGTTACATCTGATTTCTTGAATGTGCTCACCCCTGTCTGTTCGCGACCTGTAGCTAAAGCAAACTGAGTATCCCCGGAGGGACTACTTTCACCTATTAACGTTTCAAAGTTGATTTCGCTTTCTAAGGGCCGCATTTCAAATTCTATAGCCATATTTATAAAATGTTATATGGTAATAACTATGGTTTGTTCTTTTTTACTTATACCTTCTATGCCAGCTTCAAAGAATGCACCGATATCCATTTGTAAATCTCCACCGACTGTTCCCAAAACTTCCTTTGTTGTTTTTAGAATCGCAGGCAATCCTTGCAAATTTGTTGATTGTATCTTTTCGGCCACATTTGCTGCCGTTGCAGCTTTAATTATAGCTCCTTGTGTGTTAGCTTCACCGAGTGCATCATTATTCCGAGCCGCGACAGAGCCTAGTTTTGTTTGCATGAGGCTATTTACACTTGCCGTAGATTGTAACTTATTAGCATCAGCCATTTTTCTTAGGCCTGTTTCTATAAGACCTCGCGTTACTTCTACCGCAACCTGCTCTCTACCTACGCCAACTTGAGACAAAGATTTTATACCTGAACCACTATTATTTAAAATATCCAGATTTCGCTGCTTATCTGCCTCACGTTGTAGCATTTCAATTTCTCGACTTAATTGATCTCTTTGTGTCATATCTGCTTCCGAAGATCCATTGACTTTTTCTAATTTTCTTTTTCGCATACCAATTTCGTCTTGCAATGGCACCATTTCTACAGAAATCGAACCATTTCTTTCTCGTGCTACAAAAGTAATACGAGTTCGCTCATTGCCTGGAGTAGTTACACGAGGAACAGCTTTTACTAGATTCACTAGACCCTGCTCTACCGGTCCTTCATCTCGACGGGCTTGAGGTTCAATAGTATGGTGATTGACTACATGATTCATCATATTGCCAATCGCTCCCCGGTAATCATCCCATACAGCATCCGCCTGCGTACTGTGGAGTGCCGTTTTTAAACTTCTTTCAAGAATGTTACCTACTCGTTCATCATTACCTAATACTGCTACTTGAGGTCTTCGGGAAGCCCAATTGTCACTAAGAGGTTTTATAATAGCCCGTACAGTGCTCACACCAATATCAGGGTTTCCTGTGTCTGTCAACATATCCAAAGACGCTGCGGCAACCGCAATTTTTGCTTTTTCTCCTGCTTGTGTATGTGTCGTCGGCACTTCATCTAATTCTTCCGTATGTAGTACCTGAGGCAACAATGTCGCGATATGCTGATCTGCTTGCTCTTGGCGATGGGTACCATGAGTTACCGCGTCTTGTAACTGTAGGGTCTCATCTACCTGACGTACAAATGCTCCTCCTTCGGGTCGATTTAATGTTTTAAGTCCTTCTGAAACTGGTGCCCATAGAGTAAGATTTGCTAACCGTACTACATGAGGATTAAAATCATTTGCAACTTCTTGTAAAGCTGGAGGGATAACTTTTACAGCTGCTGCTGGCTGTTTTACCAGATTACTAATACCATGTTCTAATCTTCTATTCATATATCCTTGCGCTGTTTGCTGCAAGTGTTTAGCTTCAGGTGTTAATACCGTTTGAGTCGCTTGCGCCGTAGCGCCATCCATAGCCATTGCCATTGAAGGCTGTCCTAAATCAGCTATATGATTGGTAAGTGCATGCATTTGCTGAAGGGCGTATACTTCAGAAAATGCTGGAGCTTTTTTAAATGAAAGGTCCTGATAAGGTCCTAGTATACCATTTCTTACAGGGACAATATAAGGCACTGTATCTGCTGCAAAACGTTTTCCGATTTCCCAAGCAGTTGCTACAGCTTTATTGAAGTTAGGATTTTTCCCTTGTTGATGAATATCTTGTCCTGTGTGTTGCATCAATGCTCGGTTTACCGCAGTCATAGCCATTTTTTTATAAGGATTCTGCTCGGAAGCTACCAATCTTGAAACATCATATACTGCTTTTGCAGGTATTTCTCTCATATTGTCATATTTTTTTGCACGTTCGACCATTTCCTCTAAAACCTCTTGAGTAGCCCGAATAATCTGTTGCCTTCCTTTTTGTTGGGTACCCTGACCGGGAAGTGCAGAATTTAACTGACTGAGGGTATAATCCAATAATAGATCCCTCTTTACTGGTGCTGCTAGTTTAATATTATTGCTTACTTGGTCTACGACATTTTTTTCAGCGGCTACAGACAATACTGCAGGGGCTAATTGTGCCATCTCAGCACTTTTGCTCAATCTACCGGTAAAAAAGTTTTCAGCCATATTAAGCAGTCCATCAGGATTCAAAGCTTGAACTGTAGCATCCAAGACTGTATGTTCTGGTGTTGTTTTTCCATTGTCACGTGGTAAAGATACGCCCAGTTCTTTAGCGAGAGCTACACTCGTTTGTTGCAATAAGTCAGCTGGTAAAATCTTAACTCCGCTTTCTTTTCCTTCCCTATTATTAGTTACCCGTGTGGCTTCTGGTGATCCTGATTTGTGTATCTGAGCTTTTCTAGGTGGAGCTACTGCACGTACTTTATCCTTCACTCCCAATTGCTTTGAATCTCTTTCAATTTCACTTAAAGGCGTCTGCCACACAACCGTTTCATCTTCTAGTGGTATTTCTCTTTGTACTGCATCTGTTTGCACTTCTTCTCCCAGCAATTTATTTGCTAAGCTCTTTCCTGCATTCGCAAGCCTTTCTCCAAAGCGAGTAATTCCAGTGGAAATACCTCCTTCACTCAAATCATCCGCTCTATCTGTAAGGAAGCCTGTCACTTCTAAACTTGCTCTTTCTAATGCAGTTTTATTCCCTTCGAGCGTTTCTTCTATATGTTTTACCTTTCTTCGAGTTTCTTCTAGGGCAACCATATCATCATCTGTTCTAACTCGGTCTCTCCGATTCAGTCGTACTGGCTTAAAAGTAGCTCTTGGTTGGCTATCTCGTCCTGTGGGCAGTTCTGCTGTAAAGGCATTTTCTACTGCATGTGTTTCTCCATTAATGGTAAAAGTTTCCATATTTGTATCGGTTTGTGGATCTTTTTCTAAGGCCATACTGTATTGCAATAATTTATTAAAATGAAATTCTACGGGTTATATTATAGCACAAATTTTCTAAAAAATACATATTTGATACATATTTAATACAACCCAACAAAAAACTATTTATGCTTATTTAAAAATATTAATCCTTTATTATTGCTCTAAATATAGTTCCTGCAAGGGCAAGTGGGACACCTTGAACAATAGCCTTTGCATTGTCTCTTCTCCTTTGTTTCTTTGTTGCAGTGCTTCTATACGTTGCTTCTAAGTATTCGGGTAAATTCCTTTCTGTATCCTTCATTGCCAGGAGCTCCTGGCCCGTTTGACTATTTATAATTTTTGCCAGCTTTCGCGCTATACTAGCAGGTGAAGCATTAGCTGCAAATTCTCTAAACATTCGTACTCTCTCTGCTTCAGACAATGGCTGGCCACCAGCAATTTGTCCTTCTATCTTTCTCAGATCGGCTCTTCTTCCTCCGACTAATTGTATGAACTGCTCTGTTGACAAATTTCTAATTTGATCTTCTAAATACGTAGAAATCTGACCATTATCTAATAGCTTACCCTCTCGTGCATGTTCTTCGGCGGCATTTGTCATACTGCGGCGTACTTCTCTTGCGCTTGTGGCGGCCTCTTCGGCTCGCCCTAATTGATTAGTATTTACCTGAGCTTTGCTCAATGCAGCGTTAAGTTTTTTTACTTTCCTTCCTTGTCGCTCAATATCTACTTCTAGTGCAAAACGATTTAATGCCTCCGCAGCTTGAGATTTAATAGCTTCAATAAGACCCACATCACTTACTCCTGGAGCCGAAGAAGGCGTCATAAGAACTGTATTATCGTGTTCAATTTGTCTTTCCACTTGGGCAATTCTTTGTTGCAAATTATATGGTTCAAAACGGGCACCCTCACGTTGTCGGACTGTTTCTTCTACCACGACTGCAGCTTTACCTACCTGCTTTTCTACTTTGGTTGCTTGTTTCGCCAAATTTTTATGAGTGGTTGCTTCTGTTTTTTTATATTTCGCAACTGCTCGTCTATCTTTTTCTTCCTTTATATCACTAATTTTGGCTAAACCCAATTTAAGTCGAGCTCTTGCCAAAATAGTATCCCAGCCTGAATCTACTTCTATGCCTCGTTCCTTCAAAGCTGCTCGTGCTACCATACCTTCCGGACTGCGAGTAGAACCCAATTTCTGACCGAGTGTATCTATCGCGTCACCTTTTGTTATCTGGCCTCCTCCAATTAAGGGTTGTGACTCTATGTGTATATTTCGTTGTAATTGTGCTACGTTCACCGCATCTTCAATCTGCTGCACCTTTCCTCTCTTGTCTGATCTTCGATTTCGATCAGCGGCAACTTTCGCATCAAATGCTTCAGTTCGTTTTGCAATTTCCTGTTGTTTGTCTGTTGGCGTAACTTGTACTATTTCTTGTATAGGGCCTTCGGTAGTATCGACACTTGGATTTTCGTTAATAACAAGGGTTTCATCCTTTCTTCCTTCTCTTCGATTTCGATCTCTCGTGAGTCTTTGTCTAAAATGCTCATCTCTTTCCTGCTGACGAGTAGCTTCTTCAGAAGAAGTACGAACTACTGGAGCTTTCTCATCTCCTGGTTCAGGATCAAAAGCTAAAGATTCACCGTTTTGTACATACTCATACCCTTGAGTGGGTTCTTCATCAAAAGGATGTTCAAATGTATACTGAGGTTTAGGGAACGTATCTCTCGCCACACTCTCACGTCCTGTTGGTAACTCTGCAACAACACCTACAGTTGACGATTGCCCTTCTCCATCAACAGTTGTTTCAAATTGTTGTTGCTGATAATTTGGTGAGATCTCTGTGTTTGCCATACGCTAAATAATGAAATAATTAATAATTATTGCGTTTCCCTTTATTTACTACTAATAGAGGGCACATTTAATACTGCTTCCACACGAGCAATTTCCTCCTCTATTTGTTGTCTTTCCTCATGCGAATATATAGAAAAATCAAAAGGTGTTGAAGCTAATTTTGCGTGAAGATCTGCTAATAATCTCTCCTGAAACAATCTTTCATTTTCCTCCCGACTTCCTAGAGTAATAGTGTCTCCTTGTTGAATAGGTCCTCTTCCTCCCGTTACAGCTTCTAGCATATCTGGCGTGGGTGCAGGTGGCAAGATTTTCTTCTTTCTTTTTACCTTTACCCCATCTATCTCTACTATCTCAAATTCATCATCTTCCTTTTTAGTTTCATTATTATCTCCCTGAATTTTATCTGAATCAGGAGGTACATCTATAGATTCTCCTCGAGGATAAATTGACGGAACTGCAAACTGGTAGTCTGTTTCATGAATATTAATTCCTTGATCCGTGGCGGGGTGCATAGTATACAAATCATTATTACCACCGTGATTCTGAGCCC